>NZ_JBEEQE010000008.1:0-181603 GCF_040137805.1 Pseudarthrobacter sp. B907
ACACAACCTCGGCCTGACCTGCGACCCGATCGGCGGGCTGGTCCAGATCCCCTGCATCGAACGCAACGCGATCGCCGCGGCGAAAGCCATCAACGCCGCCAAAATGGCCCTCTGGGGCGACGGTACCCACCGCGTCTCCCTCGACGAAGTCATCGTGACCATGCGCGAAACCGGCAAAGACATGAGCTCCAAATACAAAGAAACCGCCATGGGCGGCCTCGCCGTCAACGTCGTGGAGTGCTGAGCCTCAGTTGTTCAGCGCCGCCCAGAGGTTCAGGGACGAAGCGAACACGATCCAAGTCAGGTAGGGGAGCATCAGTAACCCCGCGGCCCGGCTGATCGGTCCGAACCGCAGCACGGTGGCGGCCACGGCGAGGGCCAGCAACACGATGATCACGAAGCCGATCCACAGCGCCGGTGTGCCGAGGGACGGGTACAGGGCGAAGAATGCCGGCGTCCACAGCAGGTTCAGCACCAGCTGGACGCCGTAGGCGGTGAGGGCCGGCCTCATGGCGGGGGACCGGCTGCGCCAGACCAGCCAGGCGGCCACGGCCATAGCGATGTAGAGCAGCGTCCAGACCGGCCCAAAGAGCCAGTTCGGCGGGGACCACGGCGCCTTGTCCGCGGCGGCGTACCAGCCGTCGACGTTGGCGGCGGAGGCCAGCCCGCCGAGTGCCGCCACCAGGGCCGAAGCGCCCAGCAACCCGAGCAGGACGAGCACCTGCGCGGCGTGTCCCGGCGGTTCCGGCTGTGCTTGCATATCCCCAGCCTAATCCCAGAGCGGGCGTCCGGCCCCGGGCCGCGGGACCCGGACCGCCCCGGCCGCCCGATAGACTTGGGACGGCATGCCAGCCATGCCGCCGAAGCTCGTACCGCAATGATTGGATGCCGCCCCCTTGCGTGAATTCACTGCACGTTTTGCCTCAACCGAAGAGATCGCCAACTGGGATGCCCACGTCACGGCGAACCCCAACGGCGGCAACCTGCTGCAATCGGAAGCCTTCGCCGAGGTCAAGCAGCACTTTGGCTGGAAGCCCCTGCACCTGGTCTACGAGACCGCCGACTACACGAGCTACAACCTCGTCCTGGAGAAGTCCTTCCCGCTTCTCGGCAAGCTCTGGTACCTGATCAAGGGACCGGACGTGGCGTCCGTTGAGGACATCCCCGGGATCGCCGCGGCGAACGCCGAGTTCGTCAAGCGCGCCCGGTTGGGGGTCTTCGCCATCAAAATCGAGCCGGACATCATCCGGTCCGACGACGCCCGGCGTGTGATCGAAGGCGCCGGCCTGGTCAAGACCCACAACCTGCAGCCCAACGACTCGACGGCGCTTCTGGACATCTCCCCGGAGGAGAACCAGCTGCTGCGCAACTTCCACTCGCGCGGCCGCAACGCCGTCCGCCGCGCCATCCGGGAGGGCGTTGAGGTCCATAACGTGGACCCCAGCGAGGAGAACTTCCGGGCCATGTACGTGTTGATGACCACCACGGTGGAAGCCAAGTCCCAGGTCCGGGTGCGCGAATACGAGTACTACCGCCAGTTCTGGACCAACTTCATCAAACGGGACCAGGGCCGGCTGCTGTTTGTGTACGAAAACGGCGTGCCCTCGGTGGGCGCGTTCGTCATCAACTACGGCCGCAAGGGCACCTACAAGGACGGCGGGTCGCTGCAGAAACGCGGCCAGTACGGCGACTCCCACCTGGTGCAGTGGACGGCCATCAACCAGGTCAAGGAGCTGGGCTGCACGGAATACGATTTCTGCGGCACCCCGCCCAGCGACCAGCTCAAGGACACATCCAACCCCTTCCACGGCCTGGGCCTTTTCAAGACCAGCTTCAGCAAGACCGTCACGGACTTCGTCGGCTGCTACGACCAGGTACTGAGCCCGCTGAAGTACAGGGCCTGGATGGCCGCCGGGGAGCGCGTCGCCCGCCAGTTGTACACGCGGCGCACGGGCCAGCAGTTCTACTAAACCGGACGTACGGACAGTTGAGGACGCCGGAATGACCGAGGAAACCGACGGACAGCGCAGGCCGCCCACCGACGGCTTGCCCAAGACCGAACCGATGTCGCCGCTGCAGGTGCGCCAGAACGCCGCCGCCAAACGGATGCTCCGCCGCCTGGTCCAGGGCGAAAACCCGCCGACGGCCCCGCTGAGCATCGTCGACCGGCTGGCCGGCAGCCCGTACGCCAACCCAATGATCCAGGTCGGCGGCGTGGACACGTCGGCCCGCAAGACAATCGACTTTGCGCTCAAGCTGGCCGAATCGATGTTCCGGTACGGCGCCGGCGCCCTCGAAGTGGAAACCAGCATCATTGCGATTACCGCCGCGCTGGGGCTGAAAAACATCGAGGTGGACATCACCAACCAGTCGGTGGCCATCAACTACGCCCCGAAGGACCAGACGCCCATCACGCTGCTGCGGGTCGTGCGGTCGTGGACCAACAACTACGCCGGGCTGGCCGAGGTCCACCAACTGGTCACCGAGATTGTGGCCGGCGGTGTGGGGCGCGAAGAAGCGGTGCGCCGGCTCGAGGAGATCACGCACAGCCCGAAACCCTTCCCGCGCTGGATGGTCACCGTTGCCTTTGGCGTCTTCTCGGCGGTCTTTGTCGGTGTGCTGGGCGGAGACCTGGCCGCCTCCGGGGTCGCCTTCCTGTCCAACCTGCTGATCAGCCTGCTGGCCCGGCAACTGGGACGCTGGCGCACGCCGGACTTCTTCGTCACGGCGGCCTGTTCCTTCGTTGTCACCCTTATCGCGTTGCTGCTGTGGCGCTTCGGCGGCAGGGTCGGGATCGAGATCGCCCCCGCCATCGTGGTGGTCGGCGGAATCCTGCTGCTGCTCCCCACCGGCCGGCTGGTCTCCTCGGTGCAGGACGCGATCAACGGCTTCCCCGTCACGGCCGCCGGCCGCTTCCTCTCCACCATGCTGACCTTCGGCGCCCTCGTCGCCGGAATCGCCGTCGGCTTCGTCGTGGGGGCGATGACGGGCATGGAAGCCATCGATGTCACCGAAACATTCCCGCCGATGTATCCATTGTGGGCGCTGGTTCCCCTGGTCGCCATCGCCGTGGTCGCAATCGGCGTGACAGAACAGACCTCACTCAAGCTGCTGCTGCCGACGGCGGCCGTCGGCGTCGTCGGGCACCTGGTGCTCATCGGTGGAACCGCCGCCGGCATCGGCCCCCGGTTCGCTCCGGCCCTCGCCGCCGTCGTGATCGGCCTGCTCGCCCGGGTGGTGGCGCTGCGGATGGGCGCCCCGCAGCTGGTCGTGGCCGTGCCTGCAGCGCTCATCCTGCTGCCCGGCCTGACTATATTCCGATCCATGTATGTATTGACGATCGAGGAGTCCGAGATCCTGATGGGCGCCGGCGGGATGCTCAACGCCGGGGCGATCGTGCTCGGCGTCGCCGCTGGCATCGTGCTCGGTGACACGCTCGCCCGGCCCCTGACCCGGAGCCTCGCCAGCAACGAACGGCGCCGCGCCCGCCGCCGCTGACCCTCCGCCTCCGGCTAGATTTTGCCGATCGGCAGCTTCTTCTCGGCCTGGAAGTCGTCTTCCACCCGGCCCTGGGCCCAGTAGCCGGACAGCGACACCTGGCCGCGCTCCAGCCCGCGCTGGGCAAAGAACACCTGGCGCAGGCCTTTCATGGCGCCGCGCTCACCGTGGGCGAAGACCTGGACCTGACCGTCCGGCCATACGGCGTCGCGTACGGCGTCCACCAGCAGCGGTGGGCTTCCGGCCGGTGCGCCGCGGCGCAGGAGCCAGCGCAGTTCGACGCCGGCGGGGGCGTCGAGGGCCAGCACGTCGGCGTCGCCGTCCACCTCCAGGAACGCCAGGCCCCGGGCGTACCGGGGGAGGGACTCAATCGCGGCACTGATCGCCGGCAGGGCGGATTCGTCGCCCGCGAAGAGATGCCAGTCGGCCCCCGGATCCGGGTTGTAGCCGCCGCCCGGCCCCGTAAAAACAAGCGTGTCCCCGGCCTCGGCGGTGGCGGCCCACGGCCCGGCGAGGCCTTCGTCGCCGTGGATCACGAAGTCGATCGCGAGCTCGGCCGCGTCCTCGTCAACCCAGCGGACGGTGTAGGTCCGGGTGTGCGGCCACTGTTCGCGCGGATGGGATTCCCGGATGGCCCAGAGGTCCAGCGGCTGCGGGTAGTCGATCCCGGGCTGCGGGAAAGCAATCTTGACGTACCGGTCCACGTAGCTGTTGTTGACGTAGCCGGCGAAGCCGGGGCCGCCGGCAACAATCCGGACCATGTGCGGCGAGAGCTGCTCCCGCCGGAGGACCGTGAGGCTGGTCTGGGGCCGGGAGTTCCGGTTGGCGCTGGTGGCGGCGGGGAGCGAAGTCATGCGGCTAAGCCTAGCCAAGAACTGCTCACGGCAGCGGCGGCAGTTCCCAGTCCACCGTGCCGTCCCCCTGGGCGGTGAGCAGCTCATTGACCCGGCTGAAGGGCCGGGAGCCGAAGAACCCGCGGGACGCCGAGAGGGGACTGGGATGTGGGCTGGCAATCACGTCGGCGGAGCCGAGCAACGGCCGCACCCCTTCCGCATCCTTGCCCCAGAGAACTGCGACCAGCGGGGCCGGGGCGCCGTCGTCGCCGCGCCGCTGTGTGAGGGCCGTGATGGCCGCGGCCGTCACGGCTTCCCAGCCCTTGCCGCGGTGAGACCCGGCTGCGCCCGCCCGGACGCTGAGGACCCTGTTGAGCAGCAGCACCCCCTGCTCCGACCAGCGGCCCAGCTCTCCGTGCACCCGCGGCGGCAGCCCAAGGTCGGCGTCGAGCTCCTTGTAAATGTTGGCCAGGCTGCGCGGGATCGGGCGCGTGGCGCCGTCCACGGCGAAAGACAGTCCGACGGCGTGGCCGGGTGTGGGGTACGGGTCCTGGCCCACGATCAGCACCCGGACGCCGGCGAGCGGCTGGCGGAAGGCGCGCAGCAGGTTCGATGGCGCCGGCAGCACCTCGTGGCCGCCGGCCACCTCGGCGGCGAGGAACTCCAGGACCTCCCGCAACTGCCGCTCGACCGGCGCCAGCGCGGCAGCCCAGTCCGCTGCCATCAGTTCGGCCAGCGGTTGCCGCGCCATGTCTGCGAAGGCCGGCGTCCCGGCAGCCTTGGGTTCGAGGTCAAACAGGGCATCAGGATGGGACGAATTGGGCACGGTCCCATTCTCGCAGGACCTCCCGCGACCCGCCCGATAAATGACAATGCTGTTATTCGGCCGTAGCATGTGGGGGACAACTATCGGAACCAGCCAGGGAGTGCGTTGTGGCCGAAGCAGCACCGGAGTACCTGCCGGCGGAGGACCTCCAGTCATCGCCGGCGGCCGACGACTCGCCGCTGAGCAGCCGGGACCAGCAGATGCTCGCCCTGGAGCGGCAGTGGTGGAAGTACGCCGGCGCCAAGGAACAGGCCATCCGGGAGCTTTTTGACCTCTCCGCCACGCACTACTACCAGATCCTCAACGCCCTGATCGATACCGAGCCGGCGCTGGCCCACGATCCCATGCTGGTCAAGAGATTGCGTAGACTACGTACGTCACGACAACGTGCCCGCACCGCCCGCCGCCTCGGTTCAGACGCCTAAACCCGCGGGAAATCCAGCCGGAGGCGAGCAAATCCGCGAGGATTCCGGCGGCGGGCCATCAGCCAGAAATCAGCAAGGACGAGTTTTACCATGACCAAGTACGCTCGGGATGAATTTGATCGGGTCCCGGAGACCTCCACGCGCCAAGGCGTACACCGGACGGTTTCCGCAGCCCGCTCCCGCCGATTGGGTCCCATCCTGTCCTTTGGCGCCGTGGCCCTCGCAATCGGCCTCGTCGCCTTCCTCCTGCTGCCCAAGCTGGGCTTCGGCCCCGCCGGCAGCTCAGCCATGACCGCGGACCAGGCCAGCAACAACGCCACGGCGTCGCCCGCACCCACCGCTGCCGGCGCCACACCCTCCGCCAGCCCCGATCCGACCGGCAGCCTCGCCCCCGCAGGCTCGGCGCCGTCCGCCTCGGCCACACCGAGCGCGGCCGTGGACAAAACACAGCCGGTGGCCATCTACAACGGAACCGCGACGGCGGGCCTCGCCGGCCGCGTCGGAACCACCGTCACCTCGGCAGGGTGGGTCCTCGGCCCGCTCGGCAACTGGGGCGGCGCCCGGCAGCAAACCTCGGTGGTCTTCTACAACGGCCCGGCGCAGAAGGCCAACGCCGACGCACTTGGCTCACTCCTGGGGATCGCCACGCTCGTGGATTCGGCCGAATTCAAGATGCCCCTCGTCGTCGTCCTTGGCCCCGGCTTCAAGTAGCAGCGGCCGCGGCGTCGGTTACGCCTGAATAACTATCCGCGCGGCCCCGGGCCCGGTCAGCAGGCCAGTGGGAGGCTGTGGGTAGAGTATCTGCGGATTTGGTTTCGCATACCGCGGCGCACAACGAGGTGGGCCGTTAACCAGCTAACTGAAAGTGTGGAGAAGATGGCACTGGGGACCGTCAAGTGGTTCAACGCCGACAAGGGCTACGGCTTCATCACCGTCGACAGCTCCGGGGCCGACGTCTTTGTGCACTGGTCCGCGATCAACGGCGAAGGTTACCGCGCCCTGGCCGAGGGCCAGCGGGTGGAGCTGGAAATCGGCGAAGGCGACAAGGGCCCGCAGGCCGAAAGCGTCCGGCCCGCCTAGTGGCATTCTCCGCAGCGGCACCCGCCCCGAAGAGCCCCGACCGCCGCCCCCGCCTCCCGCGGTTCCTCCGCGCGTCCCCTGCCGGCATGGCGGCGGCCGGACTCTCCGTGGCCGTGGCGCTCAGCGCGTGTGCCGGGCCCACCGGCAACGCCCGGACGGACACCGTGGACGCCTCCGGGGACGGCACCCTGCGGATCGGCCTGATCCTGGACAACACCGGCAAGCAAAGCTTCCTCAACGCCCCCCAGCTTGCGGCGGCAAAGCTCGCGGTCAAGGAAATCAACGCGGCCGGCGGGCACAAGGGCCGGCCGGTGGAACTGCTGCCGCAAGCGATCGGCACGGATACCGCGGCTCAGGCCAAGAACCTGGTGGCGGCCAAAGCCGACGTCGTGATCGGTCCCACCGACTCCAGCCGGGCCGCCGACGCCATCGACGTGCTCTCGCGCGCCAAGGTGGCCCTGATTTCCCCGGCGAACACCGCACCCGGACTCAGCAAATACAAGAGCGGGGGCTACTACTTCCGGACCGCCGCCGCGGACATCGCGCAGGCTTCCGTCCTGGTCAAGCTCGCCAAGGACGGCGGCGCCAAGACCATCGCCGTGCTGCATGAGGAGGGCAGCTACGGCAAGGAAGTCTCAGTGGCCGTCTCCGCGGCCGCGAAAGCGGTGGGCCTCGGCACCGCCGTCGACGCCGAGTTCACGGCCGGCCACGCGCAGCAGGCGGCCGCAGCCGCCAAGGCCGCCTCCCCGGACGCCGTCGTGCTGGTAGCCCGGGACGGTGCCCAAGGCGCCATCGCCGAGCTCCACAACGCCGGACTGGCCGGCAGCAAGCTCGTCCTCAGCGACGGCGCCGTCAACCAGTACGGCCCGGGCCTGGGCTCCAAGGCCCTCGAAGGCGCCCGCGGGGTTCTCCCCGGCACGTTCCCCTCCGCACACTTCCAGGCCGAACTCGTGGCCGTCGATCCCGGCCTGAAGGACATGGCCTTCGCCGCCGAGACCTACGACGCCGTCAACCTCGCCGCCATCGCCGCCGCCGCAGCGGAGGACGACGCCGGGACCTCGATCGCCGCCCGGCTCATCGCCGTCTCCGGCGGGAGCGCCGGTGCCGCCGGAGGGGCGTCCGGCGAGCCCGCGGCCTGCGGGTCCTACCAGGAATGTGTGGCCGCACTCCGCGCCGGCAAGCGCCCCGATTACAACGGCCAGTCCGGGCCGGTCAACTTCGACGCCGGCGGCGACGTCACCGCCGCCCCCTACATGGTCTACACCTACGGCGCGGACAACAACGCCAAGATGACCGGCAGCGAAACCGCCCGCAGCACCGGCTCCTGATCGCTCGTAGCGAAGACCGTGCCGCGGCGGCGGTCCGCAACGCCGCCACTGCTTGCACTCTCCCCGGGGGAGTGCTAATTATTGACTTAGCACTCCCGCGTATTGACTGCTAACACGACGCCCGGTTCGGCCGGCTGCGACGAGGCGGCAGGATCACCGGGGGCGAGAGAAATACCTGGCTGGGGTGAGGTTCCCGGTCCGGCGGCATACAGAGGCTGCCGGGTAGGAATCGTCCGTCGCGGGCACCACGGCCCAGGTTCATTCTTAACGACTGTCCCGAAAGGACTACTGCCGTTATGGCCAAGATCATTGCATTTGATGAAGAGGCACGCCGCGGTCTTGAGCGGGGCCTGAACATCCTCGCCGACGCCGTCAAGGTCACCCTCGGCCCGCGTGGACGCAACGTCGTCCTCGAAAAGAAGTGGGGCGCCCCCACGATCACCAACGATGGTGTTTCCATCGCCAAGGAGATCGAACTGGACGACCCGTACGAGAAGATCGGCGCCGAGCTGGTCAAGGAAGTTGCCAAGAAGACGGACGACGTCGCCGGCGACGGTACCACCACCGCCACCGTGCTGGCCCAGGCCCTCGTCAAGGAAGGCCTGCGCAACGTCGCGGCCGGCGCTGACCCGCTGTCCCTCAAGCGCGGCATCGAGAAGGCTGTCGACGCGGTCACCCGCGAACTCCTGGCCTCCGCCAAGGAAATCGAAACCAAGGAAGAGATCGCCGCCACCGCGTCCATCTCCGCCGGCGACAACGAAATTGGCGCCCTGATTGCCGAGGCCCTGGACAAGGTCGGCAAGGAAGGTGTCATCACCGTCGAGGAGTCGAACACCTTCGGCCTCGAGCTGGAGCTCACCGAGGGCATGCGCTTCGACAAGGGCTACATCTCCGCCTACTTCGTCACCGACGCCGAGCGCCAGGAAACGGTCCTCGAGGACCCGTACATCCTGATCGTCAACTCCAAGATCTCCAACGTCAAGGAACTGGTTGCTGTCCTCGAAAAGGTCATGCAGTCCAACAAGCCGCTGCTGATCATTGCCGAAGACATCGAGGGCGAGGCCCTGGCCACCCTGATCGTCAACAAGATCCGCGGCACCTTCAAGTCCGTTGCCGTCAAGGCCCCGGGCTTCGGCGACCGCCGCAAGGCCCAGCTGGCCGACATCGCCATCCTCACCGGTGGCCAGGTCATCTCCGAGGAAGTCGGCCTCAAGCTTGAGACCGCCGGCCTCGAACTGCTCGGCAAGGCCCGCAAGGTTGTTGTCACCAAGGACGAGACCACCATCGTCGAAGGCGCCGGCGACGCCGACCAGATCGCCGGCCGCGTGTCCCAGATCCGTGCCGAGATCGAGAACTCCGACTCCGACTACGACCGCGAGAAGCTGCAGGAACGCCTGGCCAAGCTGGCCGGCGGCGTTGCAGTCATCAAGGCCGGTGCCGCAACCGAGGTCGAGCTCAAGGAACGCAAGCACCGCATTGAGGACGCCGTCCGCAACGCCAAGGCTGCTGTCGAAGAGGGCATCGTCGCAGGCGGTGGCGTGGCCCTGATCCAGGCCGGCGCCAAGGCGTTCGCGAACCTGCAGCTCTCCGGCGACGAAGCAACGGGTGCGAACATCGTCCGCGTTGCCATCGACGCCCCGCTGAAGCAGATCGCCTTCAACGCCGGCCTCGAGCCCGGCGTTGTGGTGGACAAGGTCCGCGGCCTGCCCGCCGGCCACGGCCTGAACGCAGCCACCGGCGAGTACGTCGACCTGCTGGCCGCCGGCATCAACGACCCGGTCAAGGTCACCCGCTCTGCCCTGCAGAACGCGGCGTCCATCGCCGGCCTGTTCCTCACCACCGAGGCCGTTGTGGCCGACAAGCCCGAGAAGGCCGGCGCCCCGATGGGCGGCGGCGACGACATGGGCGGCATGGGCGGCATGGGCGGTTTCTAACCACCCGGCTTTCCAGCCTGAACGCCCGGCCTGACGGTTTGCCGTCAGTGCAGCACGTTCGACGACGGCGGTCCCACCTTCGGGTGGGGCCGCCGTCGGCGTTAACGCACGCTCCCTCACTTGTGGCGGCATTCCGCCGGACGCTCCCGCAATTGTGGCGGCTTTCTGCCGGACGCTCCCGCAATTGTGGCGGCTTTCTGCCGGACGCTCCCACACCCAAAGGGCCGTGGTGAGGGAGGGTTGGGCGACTGTCCGCCCGTGGTGAGGGAGCGTTGGAGGGTATGGCGCCGGTGGTGAGGAAGCGTTGGAGGGCCGGGGTCTGGCAGGATGGTGGAGTGACGATTACTGCAGCGGCCGACGGTTCGGCCCTAGGAAATCCCGGTCCGGCCGGCTGGGCCTGGTACGTGAACGATGACTGCTGGCGTGCCGGCGGCTGGCCGCATGGCACCAACAACCAGGGTGAACTCATGGCTGTCCTAGACCTCTTCCGGGCCACGGCGCACCTGGCCGGCGAGGAGTTGCACATCCTCTGCGACAGCCAGTACGTCATCAATTCGGTGACCAAGTGGATGCCGGGCTGGAAGCGCAAGGGCTGGCGGAAGTCCGACGGCAAGCCTGTGCTCAACGTCGAGCTGCTCAAGGAAATCGACCAGGCACTGGCCGGACGCAAGTACACCTTCGAGTGGGTCCGCGGCCACGCGGGCCACGACCTCAACGAGGCCGCGGATGACCGCGCGCGGGCGGCGGCCACGGCCTACCAGCAGGGGATAGCACCCCGCCAGGGCCCCGGCTTCGTCCGGGTCGGCGACGAGGCAGCCCCCGCCGCTCGGCAGAATCCCGCGCTGCGGGGAGCTGGGGAACCGGTCCCCGCCGGCCAGGCCATGGCGGCTGCGGGGACGCGCCCGGCCCCGGCCCCGCCGGCAGCCCGGGGCAGCGCGCGGGAGTTGTTCGGGGAACCCACCCTCTTCGGTGAATCCGGCCTGTTCGCGGAGCCGGACCTCTTTAGCGAGCTGGAAGCGGAATCCCGCGCGGTCGCTGCCGGTCCGGACCAGGCCCCCGAGACGATCGTCGAGGCGCTGGAGCGCGAGCTGCTGCTCCCCGAAACGCGCTCCGATCTGGGGCGCACCGGGGTGCTGCTGCACCCGGACTTCACCGAGGTCGGCAGCTCGGGCCGGCTCTGGACCCGGGACGAGATGATGATGGCTCTCGAGGACGATCCCGGCGTCCCGGCCGAGCTGGAGCTCCTCTCCGCCGACCGTATCGGCGAGGGCGCCGTGCTCCTGACCTACCGCAGCCACACCCGGACGGGAACGGCGTTGCGCAGCTCCCTGTGGGTCCTCGACGGCGCCCAGTGGCGCCTCCGCTTCCACCAGGGCACTCCCGAGGCCTAGCAAGCAGCAACGGGGGCTCTGGCCGGCGGGTTCAGCGGAGGCCAGTCCGCCCGCGGTGGCGTTCCAACGAGCGTTGGGTTCCGACGCGTCCTGGCTCCACGGCGCCGGTCCGGCTAACCGAACCTCTGGGCGTTGTTCAGCTCGACCTGTGCATAGTTTGCAGCTGCCGAGTTGAGCGCGAGGTTGATCGAGGCCAGGGACGATTCGACCTTGGCCTGGGTCAGCGCCCACTCGGTGATCAGGGCCTGGAAATTGGTGGCCGCAGCGCCGCGCCAGCTCGCCTGGAGTTCGTCCAGCCCATGCTTCATGGACTGCACGTCGGCGCTGACCCTTTCGACCGTGGCCTGGACGTTGGCGGACTTGAGCTGAAGCAGTTCGGTGTCGACAGCAATAATGCTCACGGGTTTGCCTTTCGAGCGTGCCGGCAGGCAGCCGGGCATCCCGACGTGATCGCGGGGGAGCAGGATCCCCGGCTGCCTTGGGGTGGAAGCATCCGGATCTTCCGGACCCTTTGAGCCTAGGCAACCCCAGAACCGGGCCCCAGCGGGCAAGACTGCTATGTGGACAACCGCTAGCCGCGGGCCGTGCGGCCGGCATCCGACCCCGGCGCCGTGGGGGCAGCGTCCGCCGGGGAGCCATCCGCGCCCCCCGCATCCGAGCCCTCCACCGCGGACGCCGCCCCGGCCGTCTCCACCACCGCCGTGTCCGCCACGGCCGTGTCCGCCGCCTCGGCGGCACCCGGGGCTGCGGCCTCCGCTTCATCCAGGTACGGGAGGCTGACCACAAGGGTGGCGCCGCCGCCGTCGGTCGGCTGGACGCGGACCGTGCCTGAATGCGAACCGACAATGGCCGCTACGATAGCCAGCCCGAGGCCGCTGCCGCCGGTCTCCCGCGTCCGGGAGGTGTCCGCACGGTAGAAGCGCTCAAAGATCCTGGCGGCCTCGTCGTCGGGGACGCCGGGCCCGTGGTCGCGGACCTCGATCACCGAACGGCGGGCCCCGTCGGGGTTCGTCCGCACCCCCACGGCGAGTTCGATCGGGGTGCCTTCGGGCGTGTAGCGCAAGGCATTGCCCACCAGGTTGCCGATGACCTGGCGCAGCTTCGCCTCGTCGCCCAGCACCGGGGCCGGGGCGCCGGCGGCGCCATCGAGCCCCCGCAGAGAGATCACCCGGCTGCGGTCGCTGGCCTGGGTGTCCACCACGGCGTCATGGGCCAGCAGCAGCAGGTCGGTCGGTTTCTGCTGCAGCGGGCGCTGTTCATCGATCCGGGCCAGCAGCAGCAGGTCCTCCACCATGGCGCCCATCCGCTTGGCTTCGCTCTCGATCCGGCCCATCGCGGTGGCCACATCCTCGGGGGTGGCCAGGGCGCCGTGACGGTAGAGCTCGGAGAAGCCGCGGATGGTGACCAGCGGGGTGCGCAGTTCGTGCGAGGCGTCCGCGGCGAAGCGGCGCATCCTCGCCTCGGAGGCCATCCGCGAGGCGAAGGCCGACTCGATGTGCGCCAGCATGGCGTTGAGCGACCGGCTGAGCCGGCCAACCTCCGTGTCGGGGTTTTCGACCTCCACGCGCCGGGAAAGATCGCCCGCCGCGATCGCCGCGGCTGTCTTCTCCACCCGCGCCAGCGGCCGGAAGGACCGGGTGACGGTCCAGGTGGCGATGAAAAAGGCCAGGACCAGGGTCAGCAGGCCCACGCCCACCACCACTAGAGCGGCGTGCTCCATCACCGAATCCACCGGGTAGAGCGGCAGGCCGATCACAACGACGGCGGGCCGCTGGTTGCCGTCCAGCACGTTGACGGCCACGACCCGCCAGTTGCGCCCGTCGGTGCCGCGGACCTGGAATGGAGCCTCGCCGCGGCTGCGCGCCTCTTCGGGGCTGATGCTGGCGATGGAGGGGCGTGAGCCCTTGCTGCCGCCAAAGACGTACGCGGGCTGGCCCGGGCTGAACAGCATCAGCGAATAGTCGGTGGGGACGTTCGGGTTCTGGTCCTGGAGCTGGCTGAAAGACTGCTGCTGGCGGGCCGTCTCGACGGCGGCCTTGAGCTTGTCATCGACCTGGCCCTGCAAGTAGCTGTGCAGCAGGGCCAGGGTGCCGGCACCGGTGGCGGTGAGGGCCACCAGCATCAGGGCCATCATGATCGCGACCAGCTGCGACCGCAGCGACGCCGCCTTCCAACGGTGCAGCAAGGTCAGCGCTTCTCGGCCGTCCGCAGCACGTAGCCGACGCCCCGTTTGGTCTGGATCAGGGCCGGCGCATTGGGGTCAATGTCCACCTTGCGCCGGAGGTAGGAGATGTAGGACTCCACAATCGAGGCATCCCCGTTGAAGTCGTACTCCCAGACGTGGTCCAGGATCTGGGCCTTGGAGAGCACCCGGTTCGGGTTGAGCATCAGGTACCGCAGCAGCTTGAATTCGGTGGGGGACAGCTCGATCACCGTGCCGCCGCGGCGGACCTCGTGGGCGTCGTCGTCGAGCTCCAGGTCATCAACCCGGATGACGGCGTCGTCGTCCTGGAGGGGCTGCGTGCGGCGCAGCACCGCGCGGATGCGTGCCACCACCTCGTCGAGGCTGAACGGTTTGGTGACGTAATCGTCGCCGCCGACGGTGAGGCCGGTGACCTTGTCCTCGGTGTCGTCCTTGGCGGTCAGGAACAGGACCGGGAAGTGCTTGCCCGAGGCGCGCAGCCGGCGGGTGACGGTGAACCCGTCCATGTCCGGCAGCATCACGTCCAGGACGGCGAGGTCCGGGGCGTGGAGCTCCGCGGCGGCGAGGGCGTCGCGCCCGGTGCCGGCGGAGACGACCTCGAAGCCAGCGAAGCGCAGCGAGGTGGAGAGCAGCTCGCGGATGTTGGGTTCATCATCGACGACGAGCAGCTTGGCTTCGGGACCGTTCTTTTTCATGGTTCCCATGATGCTCCCAGACTCTGAGAGTTTTCTGAGAGGCAGATGTGTGTTGAATGGAGGCCGGCTAACTGCCGGCGCCCACGTCCTTGGCGTCCATGATGCGGTAGGCATAGCCCTGTTCAGCGAGGAAGCGCTGGCGCTTGGCGGCGAAGTCCTGGTCCAGGGTGTCCCGTGCCACGAGCGAATAGAACCGTGCCGCCCGGCCGTCCTGCTTGGGCCGCAGCAGCCGCCCCAGCCGCTGCGCCTCCTCCTGGCGGGAGCCGAAGGACCCGGAGACCTGGATCGCCACCGAGGCCTCCGGCAGGTCGATGGAGAAGTTCGCGACCTTGGACACCACCAGGGTCTGCACCTCTCCCGCGCGGAACGCGTCGAAGAGCCGCTGGCGTTCCTTGACCGAGGTGTCGCCCTTGATCACCGGCGCGTTGAGGCGCTCGCCGATCTCGTCCAGCTGGTCGATGTACTGCCCGATCACGAGGAGCTGCTCGCCGGCGTGCTCGGCCACCAGCCGCTCCACGATCCCGGTCTTGGTCTCCGAGGTGGCGCAGAGCCGGTACTTGTCCGCGTCCTCGGCCATGGCATAGGCCACCCGTTCGTCGCGGGGAAGATCCACCCGGACCTCCACGCAGTCCGCCGGCGCGATGTAGCCCTGCGCCTCGATGTCCTTCCAGGGGGCGTCGTAGCGCTTGGGGCCGATCAGGCTGAACACCTCGCCCTCGCGGCCGTCCTCGCGCACCAGGGTGGCGGTCAGGCCGAGGCGGCGGCGGGCCTGCAGGTCAGCGGTCATCCGGAAGATCGGCGCCGGCAGCAGGTGGACCTCGTCGTAGATGATCAGGCCCCAGTCGTTGCCGTCCACGAGCTCCAGATGGGGGTACAGGCCGCCGCGCTTGGTGGTGAGCACCTGGTAGGTGGCGATCGTGACGGGACGGACCTCCTTGACGGAGCCGGAGTACTCGCCGATCTCCTCCTCGGTGAGGGACGTCCGCTTGAGCAGCTCGTCCTTCCACTGCCGCGCGGACACGGTGTTGGTCACCAGGATCAGGGTGGTGGTGGAACTCGTGGCCATCGCGGCCGCGCCCACCAGGGTCTTGCCGGCGCCGCAGGGAAGCACGACGACGCCGCTGCCGCCGGCCCAGAAGTTCTCCGTCGCCAGCTGCTGGTAGGGACGAAGCTTCCAGCCGGTCTCATTGAGCATGATGGGGTGCGGCGTGCCGTCCACGTAGCCGGCGAAGTCCTCCGCGGGCCAGCCGATCTTGAGCAGCAGCTGCTTGAGCTGGCCGCGCTGGGAGGAATGCACCACCACCGTCTCGGCGTCGATCCGCGGCCCCAGCAGGGGAGCGATCTTCTTGGCCCGGCTGACCTCCTCGAGCACCGGGTAGTCGGAGGTGCGCATGACC
Organism: Pseudarthrobacter sp. B907; assembly: GCF_040137805.1. Lineage (NCBI taxonomy): Bacteria > Bacillati > Actinomycetota > Actinomycetes > Micrococcales > Micrococcaceae > Pseudarthrobacter > Pseudarthrobacter sp. B907. The sequence continues at coordinate 15,611 of NZ_JBEEQE010000008.1, forward strand.
AGGCCGTGCTGCGGATCCTTCTCCAGCCGCAGCCGGCCGTACCGGGACATGGTCTCCTCGATGTCGATCAGCAGCGAATGCGGCACCGGGAACCGGGAGTACTTGAGCAGCGTGTCGAGCACCTGTTCGGCGTCGAGCCCGGCCGCCCGGGCGTTCCAGAGCCCCAGCGGCGTCAAGCGGTAGCTGTGCACATGCTCCGGGGCGCGCTCCAGCTCGGCGAAGGCGGCGATTGCGTGGCGCGCCTCGGTGGCCTGGTCATGGTCCACTTCCAGCAGGATGGTCTTGTCACTTTGGACGATCAGCGGTCCGTCATTCACTGGAGCAGTTCCTCTGTGGCTTCAACATCAATGATCCGGTGGATGGACAGGACGCGTTCCGTTTCCTTTGCCGGATCGAAGACCCGCACCCGCCCGCCGTTTACTGCTACCGGAACAACTGTTTCACGGCTGGAATTCCCCAGGCTGTCCACCACGTTCATCACCACCGGCTGCTTGAGCCGGATCGCCTTCTGCAGGGTCTCCAGGCCCAGCTGCGTCGCGGCCTCCCCGCCTGGCGCCGCGGCGCCCCTGCCCTCCGGCGCGCCGGACGCGTGCGGGGTGCGGCCGTCGCGCAGCACCGCGAGCTGGGCGTCGACGTCGGCGTCCGCGGGCGCGGTGCGGGGGGCCGTGTAGACCGGGCGGGCGCTGCCCGGCGCCGCCGTGCTGCGGCGCAGCCGGACGACGGCGGAACCGGTGTCCTCCAGCGCGGGGGACAGGCCCAGGCCCCGCAGCACCTGGGCGGCTTCCCGGGGCGCGACGGGGGAGACCAGCACGGTCGGGGCAATCCGGACCAGGGCCAGGCCGGCGGCGGCGGAGGAATTGAGCAGTTCCAGCAGGGCCGTCTCGTCCTCGCTCTGGATGAAGCTCGCGGCCGGGCCCACCCGGAGCCGGGCGTGGCGCGCGGCGGTGTCCTCGATCAGGTACTGCAGCGGCTGCGGCACCGCGGTGGCGGAGTGCTCGCGCAGGAAGTCCAGCAGCGACGCGGCGTCCTGCCCGGCATCGAGGGCACGCCGGACCGAGGCCACGGAGAAACGGTAGATGGTGGCCGGGCCCTGGCCCTCCGCGTCGGCCATGGTCATGAGTTTCTCGCTCAGCTCCGGATCCAGGTAGCCGGGGGCGACGGCGGTCAGGTCCGCCTGGAGCAGCACATGGTTCAGCGCTGCGGGCAGGTGCTCGCCCAGGATGGCGAGGGCCGCGTCAGGTTGTTCGACGGCGATCGCCGCCCCGATCTGGCTCAGGGCCCCGGACCCGATCAGTCCCAGCATCTCGGCCTCGGCGAGGACGCCGCGGATCAGCGAACTGAAGCGGCGCGCCATCCGCGGCTGCGACCAGTCGGCGCGTTCCAGCACGGCGGCGGCGTCGAGCACCGGGGCCTCGCCGTCGGCCGCGGCGGCCTCCAGGGTGAGTTCGTTCAGGATTTCCAGGATCCGTTTCCGGACCACCGGGGCATCCGGGCGTTGCGCTTCCGCGGAGAGCGCGTTGATGGTGGTCCCGGCTGTGCCGCGGTGCGGCTGGGCGGTGGCGACGCCGCTCACCGGCTGCCCCACCAGCGAGGGGACGCGTTCGCTGGCAAGCCAGGCGTTGACCAGCCAGAGCCACTGCTCCTGCCGGGGAAGCGACGGCCATTCCAGCTGCGGCGCCGGGATCCAGGCCGAGCTGTCCACGTCCAGGCGGAGCAGTCCGGAGAGCGCGGACAGCTCCGCCAGCACGCCGGCTTCGTTCAGCCCGATCCGCAGGGCGTCCGCGAGGCGCTTCATTTCCCTCACGCCCACGCCGCCGCTGCGCAGGGTGACGAGTGGCTGTTCCTGCACGCTGTGGAGGAGCTCGCCGACCAGCCTCAGCGTCTCGGCGATGGCGCCGAGCGCGGCATTGCGGCGCAGCGCCGCGCTGGTCTGTCCCAGCCGCGGCACCGGCGGACTGAGGGCGAAATGCTCGATCACAAAGCCGCCGCGCAGGGCCATGCCGACGCTGTGTGGCAATTCCACGTGGGCGGCATCCAGCGGCACCAGCAGCCCGCGGGCCAACAGCCAGTCGACCGGCCCGACGTCGGAGCCCTCGTTCAGCACGGAGGCGCGCCGCTGCGCCTGGGGAACGGCGCCCATGGCCCAATTGCCGAACCGGGCGAGCAGGGCCGCCGTGCGGTCGGGGGCGCCGGCGAGCAGGGCTTGCAGGGCCTCGGGCGAGGCGGTCCAGTGCTGCAGTGACAGCGCGGCCTCCATCGGGGTGGCTGCAGGAGCGATGTCGGCGCCGGTCCGGTGCAGCTCGGCGACCAGCTGGACCACACGCTGGGCGAAGGCCGGCTGCAGCCGGACCAGTTCGGTGTAGCTCCGACCCAGTCCGGCGGGGTAAATGCCGATCACATCCTTGAGGCTCCCGACCGGAAGGTAGTAGCGCTGCCGGCCCGCCGTCGGGGCTGTCCCGTGCGGCGGGTCGGCCCGGTGCACGAGGGCAAGTTCCTGGAGGGAATGCAGCAGCCGCTCCAGGGCGGTCACGGTGGAACCGTTGATCAGCCGTTTGAGCGTCGCGGCGGACGCGCTGTGCGCGGTGTCCGTGTTGGTGCACAGGTGGAGGGTCTCCAGCACCTGCATCTCGGGGCGGTTCAACCGTTCCAGCGCCCGCTGCACGCTGACCCTGCCGCTGGCCCGGGCGGCGAGGGCGGCAAAGTCCGGCACCGCGGGGGACATCAGGTCCGGCCGCGCGGAGAACAGGGCCCGCAACGAGTCGTCGCTGCGGGCCTGCAGTTCCTTGCTGAGCGCGCGGATCAGGGACATCAGTCCAACGTTACCTTTCGCCGTGCCCTGGCGTCCGGCGGCGGGCGGCGACGGCGTCGACCACAAGGACCAGCATGAGCAGGAACGCCAGCGGCAGCCCGTACAGGGCGGTGGAGGTGACCCACACCGGGGCCACCGCGTTGTTGAAAGCCATGGCCATCACCGCTCCGACGGCGGCCAGGGAGAGCGCGGCAACGCTGGCGGCCAGGATCAACAGGGGCCGCCGGAAACGCTGAGGTGTCATGGAGGCAACGCTAACAGCCCGGCTTCGCCCGCGCCTCAAACCGTCAAAGTGGCCAAGGCAGGATAACCTTGGAGGAACAGACCAACACGGTCCTGGCAGTCACACCCTGAACCCGCATATCCATGCGGATGCGCTGACCGCCGGCCGCGTCCCCCGCAGAACGAAGAAGGTTGATTACGTGCCCACCGGCAAGGTCAAGTGGTATGACAAGGAAAAAGGCTTCGGCTTCCTCGCAGGCGAAGACGGCCAGGAAGTGTTCCTGCCCAAGTCCGCACTGCCCGAAGGCGTGACGGAGCTCAAGGCCGGGACCCGGGTGGAGTTCGGAGTGGCAGACGGCCGCAAGGGCGCCCAGGCCCTGGGCCTGCGGGTGCTGGACAAGACGCCTTCCATTGCCAAGGCCAAGCGGCCCAGCGCCAAGGACCTCGCGCCGCTGGTGCAGGACCTGGTCAGCGTGCTGGACAACCTCTCCGGAACACTGTCCGCGGGGAAGTACCCGGAAGGCAACAAGGCCAAGGCCATTGCCGCCGCGCTTCGTAAGGTCGCCGACGAGCTGGACGCGTAAGGGCCCGCGATGACTCCGGAACCTGAACAGAACGCCGCCGCGACGGCCGGTGCGGCCGCCAAGGCCGCCGGCGCCAAAGCAGGATCCAAGCCGCGCTTCGGTGTCCCCGCCTGGCGCACCGGCAAGCCCGATGCCTTCCTGGCAGCCGCGGTGGACGCCGCACGGACCGCCGTGGAAAGCATCGCCCCGGCCGAGCAGATCGGCCGGCACCTGGGTGCCAAGAGCGAGGGCGACCGTCTGGTCACGCACCTCTTCGAATCCAAGCTGCCCGGCTACGGCGGCTGGCAGTGGTACGCGGTGCTCACGCGCAACTCCCGGTCCAAGGTTGTCACCGTGGACGAACTGGGCCTGCTGCCCTCCGAGGATTCGATCCTGGCCCCGGAATGGGTGCCGTGGGCCGAACGGGTCCGCCCCGAGGACGCGCAGCAGGACGACGTCACCGCACCCGCCTCGGGTGCCGTGACGGAACCGCCCGCCGACAACGCCGCAGAGGCGCCGGCAGGGCCCGAGGACGCGGACGGAACCGGGGCGGCGGAGGACGAGTCCGCCGTCGAGGCCGACTAGCGGTTTGGCACCGTTCGGGGGACTGCGGCGACGGGTTGGGACATGAGGTCCACCTTCAAATCACTGCACATCCTGAACTACCGGATCTGGTTCATCGGCGCCCTGGTCTCCAACATCGGGACCTGGATGCAGCGCACCGCGCAGGACTGGCTCGTCTTTGACCACCTGAGCGACCAGGACGCCGGAGCCATGGGCATCACCATGGCCCTGCAGCTGGGCCCGCAGCTCTTCCTGGCCCCGGTGGCAGGGCTCGTTGCCGACCGCTTCAACCGCAAGCAGTTGCTCGTCCTGACGCAGTCCGGCATGGCCCTCCTGAGCGCGGCGCTCGGCGTCCTGGTGCTGTCCGGCGCCGCCCAGCTCTGGCACGTCTACATCTTTGCCCTGCTGCTGGGCGTCGTCTCCGCCCTCGACGCCCCCGTGCGCCAGACCTTCGTCTCGGAGCTGGTGCGCGACGACTACCTGCCCAACGCCGTCGCCCTCAACAGCGCCTCGTTCAACGTGGCGCGGATGATCGGGCCCGCCGTCGCCGGGCTGCTCACCGTGGCCATCGGGCCCGGCTGGGTGTTCCTGGTCAACACCGTCACGTTCCTGGCGCTGCTCCTGAGCCTGGCCAAGATCCCCGGAGCCTCGCTGCGGCAGCTGCCCCGGGCGCCGGCGGGCAAGGGGCGGATCCGCGAGGGCCTGCGGTATGTGCGCTTCCGGCCGGACATTGGGGTGGTGCTGGTGGCGGTGTTCATCGTGGGGACCCTGGGACTGAACTTCGTCCTCTTTATTGCGGCCATGGTCGGCACGGAATTTGGCCTGGATGCCGGCGCTTTCGGCCTGATGAATTCGATCATGGCGATCGGTTCGGTCGCCGGCGCGCTGCTCTCGGCCGGGCGGGGCCGGCCGCGGATGCGCGTGATCTTCGGGGCGGCCGGCGCCTTCGGCCTGACCTCCGGCCTCGCGGCGCTGGCGCCCGACTACTTCTGGTTCGGTGTGGCCCTGGTGCCGGTGGGCCTCTTCGCGATCACCATGATGACCAGCGCCAATGGCTACGTCCAGACCACCACGGATCCGGTGATGCGCGGGCGGGTGATGGCGTTGTACATGGCGATTTTTATGGGCGGCACCCCGATCGGCGCCCCGCTGGTGGGGTGGGTGGCCAATGTGGCCGGGGCCCGCTGGTCCATGGGCGTGGCCGCGGCCTCGGGCGTGGCCGCGGCCGTGATCGGCATGGTCTGGATCGTCCGGGCGAAGCAGCTGCGGATCGCCTTCAACCGCCGAGCCCGCGGGCTGCGCTACTTCCGGGTCGTCCCTGCCGCCGGCCGGGAGGATGCCAGCGAACACACCGACGGCGCCGGCCGGAAGGTTCACGATGACCCGGACGGCGCCGTCGAGCGCTGACGCGTCCCTGCCAGGGGACGCCGGCGGCGCTACTGCTTGAGTTCGCCCACGACGAAGTCGATGCACTCCAGGAGCGCGGACACGTCGTCGGGCTCGATCGCCACGAAGGTGGCGATGCGCAGTTGGTTGCGGCCGAGCTTGCGGTACGGCTCGGTGTCCACGATGCCGTTGGCGCGCAGGACCTTGGCGACGGCCGAGGCGTCAATCGAATCGTCGAAGTCGATCGTGGCGATCACGTTGGACCGGTCCTCGGCCCGGGCCACAAACGGCGTGGCATAGGGGGAAGCCTCCGCCCAGCGGTAGATGCGGCCGGCCGAGTCGGCGGTCCGCGCGGCAGCGAAGTCGAGACCGCCGTTGGCGTTGAGCCACTGCACCTGCGCATCCAGGGTCACTAGGGTGGCCAGGGCCGGGGTGTTGTAGGTCTGGTTCAGCCGTGAATTGTCGATTGCGGTCTGGAGATCGAGGAAGTCCGGGATCCAGCGGCCGCTGGCCTTAACCCGGGCGGCACGCTCGAGGGCAGCCGGGGAAAACAGCCCCAGCCAGAGTCCGCCGTCGGAGGCGAAGTTCTTCTGCGGGGCGAAGTAGTAAACGTCAGCCTCGGCCACGTCCACGTCCAGGCCGCCGGCCGCGGAGGTGGCGTCGACCAGGACCAGGGAGCCTTCGTCGGCGCCCGGCACGCGCCTGACCGGGGCAGCAACACCGGTGGACGTCTCGTTCTGAGGCCAGGCGTATACATCGACGCCGGCCTCGGCCCGGGCCTCGGGGCGGGTGCCCGGCTCGGAGGTGATAATCGAGGATTCGGCCAGGAACGGCGCCTTGTTGGTGGCGGCGGCGAACTTCGAGCCGAACTCGCCGAAGGACAGGTGCTGTGCCTTGTTCTTCACGAGGCCGAAGCTGGCGATGTCCCAGAACGCGGTGGAGCCGCCGACGCCGAGGATGACCTCATAGCCGTCGGGGGCGCGGAAGAACTCGCTGAGCCCGCTGCGGACCGACCCCACGAGGTTCTTGACCGGAGCCTGCCGGTGCGAGGTGCCCAGCAGCGTCTCCGACGCCGCCGAAAGGGCCTGGATCTGCTCCGGCCGGACCTTCGACGGGCCGGCGCCAAAGCGGCCGTCCTTGGGCAGAAGGTTCGCGGGAATGGTGATGCTGGTGTCGCTCACAGTGGCTCCAATTGTCGGCTGGGTGCGTGGCGTGGCCCGGGCGGATGGTGCGTGGGCTGCGGCCGGGGACCTGACCTTATTCTGCCCGACGGTCCTCGGCAGGAGGGAAAATCGTCCGTCATAGTCCGGTCACTGAGACGGCCCGGGCGGGGCTGCCCGGGCGGGAGGCCGCAGATTATCCGGAGTAATTCAAAATAGGCTAGGCTGTGCGGTGATGTACGGCGGATCTCGCCGGGGCGCATCCTGCACGCGGTACGGTGGGAATGACGCAAGGACGGCGCTCGAGGAGCTGAGCTGAATGACGGATCTGATCGATACCACCGAGATGTATCTCCGGACCATCCTGGAACTTGAAGAAGAAAACATCGTCGCCCTCCGCGCCCGCATCGCCGAACGGCTCCGCCACTCCGGTCCCACCGTGTCCCAGACCGTCGGCCGGATGGAACGCGACGGCCTGGTGGTTGTCTCCGGCGACCGGCACCTTGAGCTGACCGACGCGGGGCGCAAGCGCGCCATCGAGGTGATGCGCAAGCACCGGCTGGCCGAGCGGCTCCTGGCCGACGTGATCGGACTCGATTGGGCCTACGTCCACGAGGAAGCGTGCCGCTGGGAGCATGTGATGAGCGAACGGGTTGAACGGCGCATCTTCGAAATGCTGGACCACCCCACCGTGTCCCCGTACGGAAATCCGATTCCCGGGCTCGCGGACCTGGGCGGTCTCCCGCCGTCGGAGGCCGCGGGCGGGGTCGTGAACCTGCTCGATGCCATGGCCGGCTACGGCGCTGACTCCCGGATCACCGTGAGCCGCCTCGCCGAGCCCATCCAGGTGGAACCGGAGCTGCTGGTGCAGCTCGACGAGGGCGGAATCCGGCCCGGCGCCCGGGTCTCGCTGGAACGCGTGGGGGAGTACATCTCGGTCCGGGTCCCCGATATCGAGGGCGCCCTTGAACTGCCTCCCGAGGTCGCGGCCCACGTCTTCGTTACGCTCGGGTAACTTGTCCGAACCGCCGTCCTGGGCGTGGGGGCCAAGTTGTGCACAGGGGAGATAACGAAATTATTACTGCCTGTCTTAATCGCCTATAGTTATGAACTGGCACTGATACTAAAGCGTTATCTGATCCGAAGCCGAGCTCTGCCAGCGGATCAGTAGGCGAGTCACCTTCTGGCAGAGGCGGGGGAACCACTACCGGCTGTTGATCCAACAGCCTTGGGGTGAAGTCCGCTAGCGGCAAGCAATCTCCATGAGGCCTCCCTTGGATGCCCCTGTGTCTGGATGCTTGCACCGGCGGACCGGGTCTTTGATCTCTCTGACCCGAATCCGACAGCTAACTTCGCAGGCTATCCAGAGAGGAACCGTAGTTGACCACCGAGACCGTCAGGGGCCGCCGTCGTGCGACCGGTCCCGCTCCGGAGCCGCGCCCGGCCGCCGTCGTAACCGCCGGGCGCCCGCGTGACGCGCACCGCGACGAACGCCGCGGCCGGCGCAGTGCGTTCCGTCAGATAACCGACTTTGCCGCTGTCAGCGGCGTCGGGCAGAAAGCCGGCATCGCCCTGGCGGCCACCGGCCTGGTCCTCACCTTCACAGTCCCGGCCACCGGCCCAGTGATGGCCACCGACTCCACGGACTCCGCCAAGACCGGCTCGGTTTCCGCCGCGGCGCAGCCCGAAGTCAAGGCCTCCGCTGCCCAGATTGACTTCAACCGCACAGCCGTCACCACCAAGGGCGACCCGGACGGCAAGCTGAAGCAGCTGCTCAGCGCCCAGTCCGCCAGCACGATCACCCGGGCGGCCTCGGCCGGCAGCCTCGGCCACCCGCTGGACACGATGGTCACCGCCTCGCCCTTCGGCTATCGGATCAGTCCCATCACGGGCGCCGTCGGGGAATTCCACCGCGGGCAGGACTACGCCGCCCAGTGCGGCACCGCCGTGCATGCCGCGGCCAGCGGCACCGTAACCTTTACCGGCTGGCACCCCTACGGGGGCGGCAACCGCGTCGTGATCGACCATGGCAATGGCCTGGAGACCACGTACAACCACTTGTCGTCCTCCACTGTCCGCGTGGGCCAGCAGGTTTCCCGCGGCGACGTGGTGGCGATGAGCGGCACCACCGGCGCCTCCACCGGCTGCCACCTCCACTTCGAGGTGATGGTCAACGGGGAAGTCGTTGATCCGCTGGGCTGGCTCTAAGCCGAGCCGAGGGACCACTCGCATTTCTGTGACACGCCGTGATCTGAATGTGACATTGAGTCCCAACTGCTGTACCGTATGAAGCACGCCAACTTCTCCGAAGTTGGCGCTCTTGAGTGGATTGCCTAACTCTGCCACCGCTCAAGGTCCGTTCGCATGACATCGTCTGGCAGGGGCGGGGGAACCAATTTTGGTCTTCGCAAGAAGACCTTGGGGTTAAGTCGCAAAGCTTCCCAGGAAGCGGCGCGGCCGGGTGACTCCCATCCGAATCCGACAGCTCACCTCGTAGGCATTGGGAGAGGCTACTTTCGTGTCTTCACGCCACAATGCTGCGCGTTCTCGCGCTGGCGAGGCTCAGTTGAGCCCGCTGAACTCCATGCTCCGCGCTGCCCTTGTCGGCGCCCGGACTGGATCTCACAACGCAGTTCCCGCTTTTGGCGCGTCTTCGCAGTACACCCTTCGCTAAAGAAACCCGTTTCGGGGCGATCCGGCGTACCCCCAAGATGCCGGAGCGTCCTCAGTCCCGCCTGAATTGAGCGCGGACAAAAGGATCACGAAAGAGAGAACTGAATGACTACTCGTGCAACCATTGCACGCCACCGCGCGGAGGTCACCAAGACCAACTCGCTGGCTGTCATTGCTAAGGCCGTCGGCGACAACGCCGGTGGTATGGGTCGCCAGGCTGCGGTTATCGCTGCAGCCTCCGGCCTGGTGCTGACCAGCGGTATCGCAGCCAACGCTGCCGAGACCAACGTTCAGCGCGAGTCGACCTCCGCTTCCGCCCTGGAAGTGCAGTCCACCTCACCGGCCACGATCTCCGCGGCCTCCAGCATCGCGATCTCCTACGAGAAGCCCGCTGTTACCACCGCACCGGCCCCCGTCGAGGCTCCCAAGCCCGTCGTCAAGGTCAAGGAAGCTGCCGCTTCCACCGGCAACGCGGTGACCGCCTCCCTGGCCACGAAGGCTCCGGCTGCTGTCAGCGGCATGGGCGCTTCGATCGCCGCTGCTGCCTACGCGCAGATCGGTGTCTCCCAGGACTGCACCATGCTGGCCACCAACGCGCTGGCCGCAGTTGGCATCAACTACCACGGCTGGCCGGCAGGTTACCTGTCCCTGGGCCGCACCGTGAGCGCTGCTGAAGCTCAGCCGGGCGACCTCGCCTACTACCAGAACGGCGGCATGGGCATGGCCCACATCGCTGTTTACGTCGGCAACGGCATGGCCGTCCACGGCGGCTGGAACGGCGGAACCACCGCGCTGTACAGCGTCAACGTCGGCTCCGGCCCGGTCTTCATCCGCGTCGGCGGCTAAGACTGAATCCCGGCGCCCGCCGGAAGCATCGTGAAGGACCCCTGCCCGCGGCAGGGGTCCTTTGCGTTGCCCGGGGCGCGGTGCCGACCCGCCCCCGGACCCTGCGGCGGACCCAGCCGCGGGGGCGCGCCGAAACAAAATTCGGTAAACCGGGCCTGCCGTGTTTACTCTTGTGGTGTCGATCCATAGCCCGACCATGCACAGGGCAGCCGGCCCTCGTGCCCCTGGCGGGTGCGGCCGTGAAGAGGTATGCGGATGCGCACTCTCGTTCTGAATGCTGGATATGAACCGCTGGCGGTAGTCACCTTCCGCCGGGCGCTGGTCCTTGTGCTGACGGGGAAGGCCAGTGTGGTGGCCGAAGGCGACGATCCCGTGGTGGGCCCGCAGGATATCCTCGGCCGGCCCTCCGTGATCCTGCTGAACAGGTACATCAGGCCGCGCTACAACACTCTGACGGCGGTCAGCCGCAGGGGGGTGCTGCGCCGCGACAACCACCGCTGCGCCTACTGCGGCAAGGCGGCCCACACCATCGACCATGTCCAGCCCAAGTCCCGGGGCGGCGCGGATTCGTGGGAAAACCTCGTCGCCGCCTGCCTGCGCTGCAACAATGCCAAGGGGGACCATACACCCGGGGAAATGGGCTGGAAACTCGGCTTCCTTCCCGGCCCGCCCAAGGGCACCATCTGGCAGATCAAGGAGCTGGAGAAGCCCGCCCCGGCCTGGGACCCGTTCCTGCTTCCCGAAAAGGCACACTGAGCATCCCGGGCTGACGCCCGGCGCCCGCCGCGGCGGCTAGGCTGGGTGGGTGGAATTCGACGCCGTTATCCTCGCCGGGGGCAGGTCAACCCGCCTCGGCGGCGTGCCCAAGGCCCGGCTGACGGCAACCGGCACCAGCTTGCTGGACCTTACCCTCAAGGCGGCCGGCGGGGCCCGCCGGATCGTGGTGGTCGGGCCGGAACTGGGCGGCCTCCCGCCTCAGGTGCTTCGTTGCCGCGAGGAGCCCCCGTTCTCCGGACCCGCCGCCGCCATCGCCGCAGGCCTCGCGGCCCTGGCCGGAGAGCATGCCGGGGCCGGGGAGCAGGCAGCGGGTGGACCGGCGGCCCAGACCCTGGTGCTCGCCTGCGACATGCCGAGGGTCGCCGCCGCGGTCGGCGCCCTGCTGGCGGCGGCGGACGGCCCGGCCGAAGGTCCGGGCGGCGGCCGTGACGGGGTCATGGCAGTGGCGCCGGACGGACGCACCCAGCCCCTCGCCGGCCTTTATCGCACGGCCGCGCTACAACGCGCCGTCGGCGACGCGGCCCGGCGCAACGCCCTCGAGGGGGGCTCCGTCTTCGCCCTGCTTGCTAGTCTTGAACTGCGGACGGTTCCGGTTCCGCCGGGTTCCACTGACGACGTGGACACCTGGGATGACGCTTCCGCCCTGGGGGTATCAGACCCCGGTCCAGGCCGGTCCGGAAACGGGCGGCCGAATTCGACTTTGGAGGCAAACGGTGAAAAGCCAGGATGAGACGCTGGAGGACTGGTGCCGGGCACTGCTCCAGGCCCTGGAACTCGAGGACGTCGAAATCGACATCAACGAAGTGCTGGGGCTCGCCGGAGTTGCCGCGCACTCCGTCGTCCGACCCGCAGCTCCGCTGACGACCTTTATTGCCGGGTTCGCGGCCGGGCTGGCCTCCGGTTCCGGGCAGGCGCCGGACAGCGTGTCCATGCAAGCCGCCATGGGCGTGGCCCGGAAACTCGCGAAGGAATACGCCGCCGCCGAGGCACCCGGGGCATGACGCCTGAGCCGCCCAGCAGCAGTGCCGGCGCCGAGGACGGGGCCTCCGGGGACCCGGCCGAGGCTCCACACCGGCACCTCGCGCACGGCTGGCAGGAGGCACGGCAGCTGGCCTTCGACTGCGCCACCCCCATCCCGGCCGCGTCGGTGCCGCTCCGGCATGCCCTGGGACGGACGCTGGCGGAAGATCTGACGGCGCTGCACGACATGCCGCACTACGCCTCCTCGGCGATGGACGGCTGGGCCGTCAACGGCAGCGGACCCTGGATCCTCGCCGAACCCGGCCAGCGGCTGGCCCCGCACCAGGCAAGCCCGATCGCCACCGGCGGGCTGATCCCGGCGGGGGCAAAGGCCGTGCTCCGCAGCGAGAGCGGCGTGATCTCCCCGGACGAAGAGGGGCTGCCGGTCCTCAAACTCGGCGGCGGGGCCAAGCCCGGGGAACCGCGCAACGGTGACCACATCCGCAAAGCCGCGGAGGAGGCCGCCGCCGGCGACTTGCTCATCAAGGCAGGCGCGGTCCTTAACCCCGCACACCTGGCCCTGGCCGCCCTCGCCGGACACGACGCGCTGCCGGTCCTGGGCAAGGCCGTCGTCCGGCTCGTGTTCACCGGTTCCGAAGTCGTCAGCAGCGGCGTCCCCCAACCGGGCGAGGTACGGGATACCTTCGGGCCGCAGCTGGCCGCCGTCGTGGAAATGCTCGGCGGGATCTTCGCCGGTGAGGTCAAGATCGGCGACGCCGACGCCGACTGGCTCGCGGCCCTTGAGGATACCGACGCCGCGGAGCCGGGCACGGCCGCCGGTGACGCCTCGGAGCCGCTGCCGGCCGACGTCGTCATCACCACCGGCGGCACCGGCCGCTCCGGCACCGACCACCTGCGGCGCACGGTCGCGGAACTGGGCGGCCGACTGCTCATCGACGGTATCGCCATGCGTCCGGGCCACCCTGCCGTGTTGGCCGAACTGCCGGACGGGCGCTTTGTGATCGGGCTGCCAGGGAATCCACTGGCGGCCATGATGGCGCTGTCCACTCTCGGCGCTCCGCTGCTGGCCGCCCTGGGCCACGGGTCGCGGCCGCCGGTGGTTGAGGTCCCGTGTGGCACCATGATCGATCCCGACCCGGGCCGGACGCGGCTGATGCCGTTCCGCATGCTCTACGGGATGGCGTCGCCGGCGCAGCACACCGGCCCGGGCATGATGCGCGGGCTCGCCGACGCCGACGGCGTCCTGGTGGTCCCGCCGCACGGCGTGCAGCTGGGCGAGCCGGTGCAGGCGTTCGCGCTGCCGTGGGGCGCGGCCCTGCCCCAGGCCGCCCCGGACGAGGCAGCCGCGAAGCCGGCCACGAAACGCGCCGCCCGGAAGCCGGCCGCGGACGGCCCGGTGGACTGGAGCGCGCTGCTTGGCTGAGGCGCGGGGGCAGGTCATGATGGATCCAGGGGCGGTCCGCCAAGGGCGGCCGGACCCAAATGCAATGCTGATGAGGAGTATCCGATGGGCCGCGTGACACAGCGCCGCAAGGTGCACAAGTTTGTCCTGGACGGCTCGCCGCAGGCGCTGGAGTTCCCGGTCCGGCACCGGGAGGACGTGCTGGCGGTCGAGGAGCCGCTCGAAATCCGGCTCGGCAGCCTCTCCTACTCCGTCACAATGCGGACGCCCGGCAGCGACTTCGACCTCGTCGCCGGGTTCCTGGTCTCCGAGGGGGTTATCTGGGAACCGGAGCAGCTCGTCTCGCTGCGGTTCTGCGCCGGCGAGGACGAGGACGGGACCCAGACGTTCAACGTGGTGGAGGCGCAGTTGCGCCCCGACGTCGTCCGGCCGGACACCGGGCGCAACTTTTTCACCTCCAGCTCCTGCGGGATCTGCGGCACCGACTCGATCGACGCCGTGCACAAGTCCTCGCACTTCAGCCCCGCCGGCGACCCGGTGACCGTCGCAGTGCAGACGCTCGCCTCGCTGCCGGACCGGCTGCGCGAAGCCCAGGCCGTCTTCGACGTCACCGGCGGCGTCCATGCCGCGGGGCTTTTCCGGATTTCCGACGACGGCGACGCCGAGCTCCTTTGCCTGCGCGAGGACGTGGGCCGCCACAACGCGGTGGACAAGGTCGTGGGCTGGGCGCTGCGGGAAGGCCTGCTGCCCCTCAGCGGCACCGTGCTCCAGGTCTCCGGCCGGGCGTCCTTCGAACTGGTGCAGAAGGCGGCGTTGGCCGGGATCCCGGTGCTCGCCGCCGTCAGCGCGCCCTCCAGCCTGGCGGTGGAACTGGCCGAGGCCAGCGGGATGACGCTGGCCGGGTTCAGCCGGGGCACCACGATCAATGTCTACGCCGGCCACGAACGCGTTTCGCCGCCGGAAGCTACCGCCTAGGCCTGCGTTGGCTTAACCGCGGCGGCCGACGTAGATTTTATCCATCGACTGGACACGCGACCCGAACTGATCACGAACCACCGGCACCAGCGCGAAGAGGATCACATTGCACGACGACCGCCGTCTCACGGAAGTCCGGCTGGACCGCTTTCTGCGCGAACGCATCACCCCCGCGGTCTACCCGCGCACGGCGCCGCTCACGCTGAGCAGCTGGGACGCGCCGGGGGAACCGGTCCCGGCGCTGGAGGCGCTACGGCAACACTTTACGCCGCAGGCGCAGGGGGAGGCCTGGGGGAGGCCCTGGAGCACCAAGTGGCTGCGGCTGCAGGGGGATGTGCCCGATTCCTGGGGCAACGCACCGGACACGACCGTGGAAATCCTGGTGGACCTGGGCTTTAGCAGCGACCTGCCGGGCTTCCAGTGCGAGGGCACCGCCTGGCGGGCCGACGGGACCGTGACCAAGGCGATCTCGCCGCGGAACCAGTACATTCCCCTGAAGCTGCTGGGCAGCGGGATGTCCGTGGACTTCTACGTCGAGGCGGCGGCCAACCCGGACCTGTCCCAGGGCTGGACCTTCGCGGCCACCCCCTACGGCGACAAGGCGACCGCCGGGTCCGAGCCGCAGTACCGGCTGGGTCCGATCGTCATCGCCGAGCTCAACCGGGCCGTCTGGGAGCTGCAGCAGGACATCTGGACCCTCCGCGGTCTGATGCACGAGCTGCCGATGGAACTGCCGCGGCGGCATGAGATCCTCCGCGCGCTCGAACGGATGCTCGACGTGATGGACCCCGACGACGTGCCGGGCACGGCGGCGGCGGGCCGTGCGGCGCTCGCCGACGTGCTGGCCCGGCCGGCCTACGCCTCGGCCCACCAGCTCCTCGCCACCGGGCACGCGCATATCGACTCCGCCTGGCTGTGGCCGGTCCGGGAAACCATCCGCAAATGCGCGCGAACGTTCTCCAACGTCGTTGCGCTGATGGACGAGGACCCCGGGTTCGTGTTTTCATGCTCCTCGGCGCAGCAGCTGGCCTGGATCAAGGAGTACTACCCTGAGCTCTTCGAGCGCATCCGGGAGAAGGCCAAGACCGGCCAGTTCGTCCCGGTGGGCGGCATGTGGGTCGAATCGGACAGCAACATGCCCGGCGGCGAAGCCATGGCCCGCCAGTTCCTCGAAGGTAAGAGCTTCTTCCTTGCCGAGTTCGGCGTCGAGTGCCGGGAGGCGTGGCTACCCGACACCTTCGGCTACTCTGCCGCCATGCCGCAGATCGTCAAGGCCGCCGGGAGCCGCTGGTTCCTGACCCAGAAGATCTCCTGGAACCAGGTCAACCGGATGCCGCACCACACCTTCAACTGGGAAGGAATCGACGGCACCCGGATCTTCACGCACTTCCCGCCGGTGGACACCTACAGTTCCGAAATCAGCGGCCGGGAACTCGCGCATGCCGAGCGCAACTACCGGGACCACGGCCGCGGCACCATGTCCCTGCTGCCCTTCGGCTACGGCGACGGTGGCGGCGGACCCACCCGCGAGATGCTCGCCGCGGCGCGGCGCACCGCGGACCTCGAGGGGTCCCCCCGGGTCCGGCTAGGCGCGGCCGCGGACTTCTTCGCCGACGCCGAGGCGGAGTACCCGGGGCTCCCAGTCTGGGTGGGTGAAATGTACCTCGAGCTGCACCGGGGCACCTACACCAGCCAGGCGAACACCAAACGGGGCAACCGGCGCAGCGAACACCTGCTCCGGGAGGCCGAGCTGTGGTGCGCCACGGCGGCCGTCCGCTCCGGTGCCCGCTACCCGGCGGCCGAGCTCAAGCGTCTCTGGCGGCTGGTGCTGCTGCAGCAGTTCCACGACATCCTGCCGGGCAGCTCGATCGCCTGGGTGCACCAGGACGCCGAACGGAACTACGACGCCGTCGCCCGGGACCTGGAAGCGATCATCGCCGAGGCCGCCGCGGCTCTGCTGGGGGAGGGGAGTGAGGAGTTCCTGCTCAACGCAGCCCCGCACGGCCGCCTCGGCGTCCCGGCGCTCGCCGCCGCCGTCCCTGTCCGCGCAGCTGCACCCGTGCAGTCCGCGGATGCCGGCGGCGGCTTTGTGCTGGACAACGGGATCATCCGCGCCGAGGTCAACGACCACGGCCTGCTGGTGTCACTTATTGACCACGCCAGCGGCCGCGAGGCGATTGCGCCGGGGGAGTTCGGCAACCTCCTCGAACTGCACCGGGACACCCCGAACGAATGGGACGCCTGGGACATCGACGCGTTCTACCGCCGCAATGTCACCGCACTGACCGAGGCCCGCTCCGTGACGCTGCAACGCGACGGGCACGCCGCCGTCGTTGTGGTGGAGCGGCTGGCCGGCGCCTCCGCCGTGACCCAGCGGATTCGGCTGGAACCGGGCGCGCCGTCGCTGGCCATCTCCACCGCGGTGGACTGGCAGGAACACGAGAAGCTGCTCAAGCTCGGCTTCGCCTTTGACGTCCGGGCCGACCGCTCCGCCTCGGAGACCCAGTTCGGCCACGTCTTCCGGCCCACCCACCTCAACACCTCGTGGGAGGCGGCCAAATTCGAGATCTGCGCGCACCGCTGGATCCACGTGGCCGAGCCCGGCTACGGCATCGCGGTCTCCAACGGCGCGAGTTACGGCCATGACGTCACCCGCGCCATCCGCGACGACGACGGCGGCACCACCACCACGGTCCGGGTCTCGCTGCTGCGGGCGCCCAAGTTCCCGGACCCGAACGCGGACCGCGGCCCGCACGAACTGACCGTCACCGTGCGGCCCGGCGCCGCCATTGCCGACGCCGTCGAGGAGGGCTACCGCACCAACCTCGCCCCGCGGGTGGTCAAGGGGGCCCGCGGAGTGGAGCCGCTAGTCTCTGTCTCCCATCCCGCCCTTGTGGTCGAAGCCGTCAAACTTGCCGAGGACGGCTCGGGCGACGTGATCGTGCGGCTCTACGAATCCCTCGGCGAACGTTCCTCCGGCACAGTGTCGGCCAACTTCACAGCCACGGGGGTGCACACCGTGGATCTTTTGGAGCGGCCGGTGGAGGCGCCCGGGGTGACGGTCCGTGACGGCGCCGCGGACCTGGAGCTGCGTCCCTTCCAGCTGGTGAGCCTGCGGTTCCAGCGCTGACGCCTGAGGGCCAGCCGGGCGGCTACCGGCCCGTTAAACAGGCTGAGTGGGAGCGGTCCTTCCGGACCGCTACCACTCATCCCCCCAATGGCGCTTTGACGCTTCGCTCGGCTTCGTAAGACTGAATCCCCATTCACGAAGCCGGCTGGCGTTTTCACACATTTGTGATTCTCTCACGCTCTAATGATTTTGTGAACACCGGCGGCTACTTCTTAAGGAACGTTGCAGGAGTGTTATGTCCGGGCCGGGAGATTTGGCCGGAAAACCAGAAGGCGAGCAGTCCCAGCACGTAGCCGAGCACTGCCACGTAATTGACGAGCATCCGGGCCGAGTCCCACTGGCCTGGAGCGAAAGACGCCGGCACGCTGGCGATCGCCGCGGCGGCACCCAGCAGGGTCAGCGCGGCTCCGGCCCGTACCAGCCAAGGCAGACGCGTCATGATAGCGGCCACGAGCGGAGGCAACAGGATCAGCGAGACGAGGGCCGGGTAGCTCCGCCCGGCTGCCGCGTAGAGCGGTGCAAGGGCGGCGTTCAGCGTACTGTCGTCCGAGTGCGCTTCAAGACCGGCCGAGGAACCGCCGGTATCCATCAGCAGGAAGGTCGCGGTCACCGCGAGGCACGCCGCGGCCAGCCCCCAGCGCCCGGCAGGGCCGGTGATCAGGCGCCGGGCGCGGGCGGCACCAAGCCCCTTGGACAACCGAAGCCCGACCAGGAACACCATTCCGAAGACGATGAAGCGGAGGAGCAGGTTGGCCAGATTCCAGCCTCCCAGCACCCTGTCGATCGCCGAGTAGGGTTCTGGAATGCTGAGCAGGCTGCAGACCGTGGCCAGGAAGAGGATCCCGAAGACTGCCCGATTGTGCCCGCGCACGGCATCGGGGACGCGGACGAGCGTTGCGATGCCGCAAACGATCAGCGTGCCCCACTGAAGGACTGCCATCTTTCTGCACTCCTAGTCCGGGACGGTGGCCGCTGGATCGGGCCGCCGGGTCCGCGGTGACGGGTGGGCCCGGAGCTTGGCGATCCAGATCAACGCCATTCCCACCACGTAGCCGAGGACAGCCGTGTAGTTGACGATAAACCGCAGGATGCCCAGCCCCGGCGGGATGACCGGGGATAGCAGGCTCAGTGCGATGGCCACCGTTCCCACGGACAGTAGCAGGGCCGCCGTCCGGATCAGTGCCGGGAGGCGGCTGCGGAACACCCCGAGCGTTGCCGGCAGGAGGACCAGCGAGACGTAGCTGGGATAAAGCCTTCCCGCCGCCCCGTAGTACTCGACCAGCGCGGCGTTGTGGGCGTCCAGCGCTGCAACCGAGGTCAGCCCGGCTGAGGACCCCGCCGTGTCCATCAGCAGGAACGCCACAACCACGGCGACGCCGGCAATGGTGAAGGCAACGGCCCCGGCACGGCCGGTGATCAGCTTCAGCGCCCGGCATGCCCCGAATGCCCTCGCGACGCGGATGCCCACCAGGAGGATGGCGCCGAAAATGATAAAGCGGAGGATCAGGTTGGCCAAGTTGCGGCCGCCCAGCGCCTGGTCGATTGCCACATAAGGCGCCTGGATGCTGAGCAGGATCGCGAAGGTCATCAGCAGCAGGATGCCCAGGAGCAGGCGGTTCTCGCCGCGGAGGGCACTCGGGATCCTGGCCAGGGCCAGGGCGGCGCAGATGACCAAGGTGGACCATTGAAGGATCTCGATCATCCGAGGTTCTCCCAGATCTTCTCGGTCTGCGCCTGTTCCAGCTCCTGGCGGCGCAGGGCCTTGCCCAGGGTTTGCAGCCGTTCGCCGGCCAAGGTGGCCAGTTCGCCGTCGGAAAGCGCGTCCAGGGCGGACTGCCGGGCATCCGAGGGCCATCCGGCCTCGGCCTCGGTGATCAGCCCGGTTGCCACCAGACCGCCCGTGAAGCCGACGCCTGCGGCCCGTGAGGTTGCGACCGCCAGTTCCGGCGAGAGCCGGTTGGCTGTCAACTGGGCCGAATAGTTTTGGGGGGCGATGCCCGTGGCGGCGGAGACCCGGTGGCGGAGCTCGCCGTCGTCGATCGCGTCCACCCAGTTGCGCACCGAGGTGGCGTGCGGGGCCGGGCTAAGCGCGTGCGGCGTCTGGCCTGCCTGGGATACGCCGGCGGAAGAGCGTTCAATCACGGCTCGCAGCAGATCCATGGTGGCGACCTGGCTGACGAGTTCCGCCGCGGTGGGGCGCTGGGCCAGCTGCTTCATTTCCGCGTAGTTGTCAAAGGTTGCGAGGGCCTCGGCGGGGTTGATGCCGAGCGCGCGGCTGATGCTGACGACGGTTGTCTCCGCGACCTTCCCGCGCACCAGTTGCTGGGCCAAAGTGGTGCGCTTGACCCCGGAGATCCTGCAGATATCGGCCGTGCTGGCCGTCGGGGCAGCGCCATGGAGCCAGAGTTGAAACGCTTTGGCGGGTACTGGCATCTATACCTTCCTGCAGGGCCGCTGGAGAGTTGGCGTGGTGGGACGTAGTACCGTGCGGCCCGCTGCTGGCCACAACCGGCACCGCCACCGTCCGATCATCATAATTCTTCAGCCCGGGCGTTTGCCTGATCAGGCGCGCGGCGGGAGCCCTCAAGTGCGGAGGATGCCCGCGCGGCCCGCCGTGCAGCCACCTTGCCCAACCAGATCAGGGTTAGGCCCACCACGAGGCCGAGCACCGCCGCAGAACTGATGATGTATTGGATGAAGGCCAGGCGCTGGGGCAATAGATCGCTAATGGCCAGCAGGATCATGGCGGCGGATCCGACCGTCAGGACGGCCGCCCCGCCGCGGACGAGGCCCGGCAAACGGGAGCGCAGGGTCTTGATGGTCGCCGGCAACAGACAGGCCGCCACGAAGGCCGGATAGAGCCGGCCGGCCGTCGTATAGAGCGCAATAAGCTGGCGGTTGGGTGGGCTCTGGTCCGCCAGTGTCGATAGCCCCACGGAGGTGCCCGCAGTGTTTGCCAGCAGGAACGGCGCCGTCGTGGCGAGGACGATCACAGCCAGCACGGCCAGACCGACCGGTCCGAGGAGCAGCCGGAGGCTGTTGGCGTTCCCGAATCCCTTCGCAATCTTGTACCCGGCCAGCAGGACGGTTCCATAGATGACGAAGCGCAGCACCAGGTTGGCGTAGTTGTTGCCCCCCAGGAACCCGTCGACCAGTGTGTAGCTCCACTCGATGCTGAGGAGCATGGCGAAAGTGACAAGCACGAAAATGCCGAAGAGGGAGCGGTTTTCTCCACGCAGGGCGGCCGGCATCCGGAACAGGGCAACAAGTGCGCAGACGAGCAACGTGGACCATTGCAGGGCAGGAATCATTGGTGGTTTCCCTTAGTTTGTGCGGGGTTGGCCCGTTCATCCGGCCCGATCCCTAAGGCCGGATCCACGGCGATTTTACCGCCGGAGCGACTTCAACTATGCTAGATGCTCGAACCCGCTGGTCCGTACACCCCCCAAGTCCGGACCAGCGGGTTCTTCTATGCCCGGCGGCAGTTGCGCGAATTTTCGCCGGTTTTCAGCCCCGGCCGGCTGCCCGCGGCCGTCCGTTTTGGCCCTCGGTGAGAGAATGGACTAATGACTGCAACCCTTGTTGCCAAGGACCTTTCCGGTGGTCACGACCACCGCACACTCTTCTCCAAACTCTCCCTCACCGTCGCGCCCGGCGACGTCGTCGGCGTCGTGGGCGCTAACGGCGCCGGCAAGTCCACGCTGCTGCGGCTGCTCGCCGGCGTCGACGAACCGCAGGAGGGGACGGTCAGCCTGGCCCCGGCCGACGCGTTCGTCGGCTGGCTGCCGCAGGAACACGAACGGATCGACGGCGAAACGGTCGCCGGCTACATCGCCCGGCGCACCGGCTGCGGACCGGCGACGGCGGAGATGGAAGCCACCGCCGAGGCGCTGGGAACCGGCGCCCCGGGCTCCGAGGACGCCTACTCCGCGGCGTTCGACCGCTGGATGGCCTCCGGCGCCGCGGACCTGGAGGAGCGGATTCCGCCGGTACTGGCGGAGCTGGGCCTCGAGGTGGGACCCGACGCGGCAATGACCGGGCTCTCCGGCGGTCAGGCCGCCAGGGTGGCGCTCGCGGCCCTGCTGCTGAGCCGCTTCGACATCGTGCTGCTGGACGAGCCCACCAACGACCTGGACCTGGGCGGCCTGGCCAAGCTGGAGTCCTTTGTCCAGGGGCTCCGCGGCGGCGTGGTGCTGGTCTCGCACGACCGGGAGTTCCTGGCCCGCTGCGTCACCACGGTGGTGGAACTGGACCTCGCGCAGAATGCCGTCGCGGTCTACGACGGCGGCTATGAGGCCTACCTGGAGGAACGCGCCGTGGCCCGCCGGCACGCCCGCGAACGCTACGAGGAGTTCGCCAACACCAAGGCCGACCTCGTCTCCCGGGCCCGCACGCAGCGTGAATGGAGCTCCCAGGGTGTCCGGAACGCCATGAAGAAAAACCCGGACAATGACAAGATCCGACGGGCGGCCAGCACGGAGTCCTCCGAAAAGCAGGGCCAGAAGGTCCGGCAGATGGAATCCCGGATCGCCCGGCTTGAGGAAGTCGAGGAACCGCGCAAGGAGTGGCAGCTGCAGTTCAGCATCGGGGCGGCGCCGCGGTCCAGCGCCGTCGTCGCCACCCTGCGCGACGCCGTCGTGCACCGGGGGGATTTCACCCTGGGACCGGTGAACCTGCAGCTCAACGCCGGCGAACGGATCGGCATCACCGGGCCTAACGGCGCCGGCAAATCCACCCTGCTGCGCCTCCTGCTAGGGATCACACGGCCCGACGCCGGGAAAGCCTCCATGGGCGCCTCGGTGGCGGTCGGGGAAATCGACCAGGCCCGCGGGCTGCTGGCCGGGCGTCTCAAACTTGCCGACGCCGTCGAGGCCGTCCTGACGGACCAAACCCCGGCCGAGGTCCGCACCCTGCTGGCCAAGTTCGGCCTCAAGGCCGACCACACCTCCCGGACCGTGGATTCGCTCTCGCCCGGCGAACGGACCCGCGCAGCCTTGGCCCTGCTGCAGGCCCGCGGCGTGAACCTGCTGGTCCTCGACGAACCGACCAACCACCTTGACCTTCCCGCGATCGAACAGCTCGAGGAAGCCCTCGAGAGCTACGACGGCGCCCTGCTGCTGGTCACGCACGACCGCCGTCTGCTGGAAAACGTGCGCCTGGACGTGCGCTGGCACGTCGTCGACGGCGTCGTCACCGAACTGCAGGGCGCGAGCGCCCCGAAAGGCACCAACACATGAGCATGGACCGGGTTGCCTGGAGCTCCCTCTACAACATCACCCGCGCCTCGTCCGGCTCCAAGCCGTTCTCCAAGGAACTCCTCAAACGCGTCTTCGGCTTCGCGCGGCCGCACCGCACCCGGCTGATCGCTTTTGTGCTGCTCTCCATCGTGATGGCGGTCCTGGCGGTCGCTACGCCGGTGCTCGCCGGCCAGGTGGTGGACGCGATCATTGCAAAGGCGGAGGCCGGAACGGTGATCTGGCTCGCCGCGCTGATCGCGGTGGTAGCCATCGCCGAGGCCGGGCTGGGGCTGGTGACTCGCTGGCTGTCCTCCACGATCGGCGAAGGCGTTATCGTGGACCTGCGCACCAAGGTCTTCGACCACGTGCAGAAGATGCCGATCGCGTTCTTCACCCGGACCCGCACCGGGGCTCTCGTCAGCCGGCTTAACAACGATGTGATCGGGGCGCAGTCCGCCTTCGCCGGCACGCTCTCGGGCGTCGTCAGCAATGTGGTGGCGCTGGCCCTCACGCTGGTGGTGATGCTGAACAAGTCCTGGCTGGTGACCGTCCTGGCCATGATCCTGCTGCCGATCTTCCTGATTCCGGCCCGCCGGATGGGCTCCAAGCTAGCCGAGCTGCGCCGCGAAGCCGCGGAGCACAACGCGGCCATGGGCACCCAGATGACTGAACGTTTCTCCGCCCCCGGCGCCACCCTGGTGAAGCTCTTTGGGCGGCCGGACGAGGAATCCCGCGAGTTCGCGCTGCGGGCCGGGCGGGTCCGGGACATCGGCGTCCGCACCGCGATGCTGCAGTTCACTTTCGTCACGGCCCTGACGCTCGTCTCCGCGCTGGCGCTGGCCCTGGTCTACGGTCTGGGCGGCTGGCTGGCCCTCGGCGGGCAGCTCGCCGCGGGCGACGTCGTTGTGCTGGCGCTGCTCCTGACCCGCCTCTACGCCCCGCTCACCGCCCTGTCCAACGCCCGGGTGGAAATCATGAGCGCGCTGGTCAGCTTCGAGCGAGTCTTCGAGATCCTGGATCTCAAGCCGCTCATCCAGCAGAAGCCGGACGCGGTGGAGTCGCCGCGCGGCCCGCTGTCGGTGGAGTTCGACAATGTCCGCTTCTCCTACCCCTCCGCGGACAAGGTCTCGCTGGCTTCCCTCGAGGACGTCTCCACCCTGGACACCCGCGGCGGCGAGGAAGTGCTGCATGGCATCAGCTTCCGGGTGGAGCCGGGCCAGACCGTGGCCCTGGTGGGTTCCTCGGGCGCCGGGAAGTCCACCATTGCCCAGCTGCTCTCCCGGCTGTACGACGTCGATTCGGGCGCCGTCCGCTTCGGCGGTGCGGGATCCGGCGCCGATGTTGACGTCCGCGACCTGACTTTCGATTCGATGCGGCAAACCCTGGGCATGGTCACCCAGGACGGGCACCTCTTCCACGAGAGCATCGCCTCCAACCTGCGCCTGGCCCGTCCCGGCGCGAGCGAGGAGCTGATGTGGGACGTGCTGCGCCAGGCCCGGCTCGAGGACATGATCCGGTCCCTGCCGGACGGGCTGGACACCGTGGTGGGGGAGCGCGGCTACAGGCTTTCCGGCGGCGAACGGCAGCGGCTCACCATCGCCCGGCTGCTGATCGCCCAGCCGCGGGTCGTGATCCTCGACGAGGCCACGGCCGCGCTGGACTCGACCAACGAAGCCGCGGTGCAGGAAGCGCTCGGCGCCGCGCTCGAGGGCCGCACCGCCGTCGTGATCGCGCACCGGCTTTCCACGATCCGCGCCGCCGACGCCATCCTGGTGGTCGAGGACGGCAGGATTGTGGAGCGCGGGACGCACAACGAGCTGCTCGCTGCGGAGGGGCGCTACGCGGAGCTCTACCGAACCCAGTTCGCCGAGGCCACCGCGGTGGCTGCGGAAGCGGTGCCGGAACTCTAGGCCTGTTTGGCCCTGGCCGCGAGGAGGGGCAGCACATGGTCCGTCAGCAGGGGCGCCAGGTCCTGGGGCAGTGCGGCGCCGAGGTCCAGCCAGCGGATCTCGGCGATCTCGGCCGAAGGGTGGGCGGTCCAGCGTCCGGGGGCCGTAAACACCGTGGCCTCGATCTGCGTGGCGGCCTCGTTCGCGGCCTCCGCCAGCCAGCTGCCGAAGGGCTCCAGGTCCTGCGGTGCCACGACGATTCCCACTTCCTCCTCGAGTTCGCGGGAGGCAGCCTGGGCGGCGGTTTCGCCGGCTTCGGGTTTGCCTCCCGGGTGCATGAACTTGTCTGTGCCGCGCTTGCGGACGGTCAGCAGGCGCCCGGCGTCGTCAAAAACGCAGACGGCGGAGACCACGATGCGGGGATTCGTGGCCCTGTGCAGCACCGAGTCGAGGAGCAGGTCCTTGGCGGGGCCGGTGACGTCCCAGCGGTAGTGGAACTCGTCCGGGCCACGCCTCGTGTAATCGACCCGGTAGGTGTCGGGATCGCACCAGTGCGTATCCCGGTGGTCCTGGCCGCCGAAGCCGAAGCGGTGGAACGGGCGGCCGTCCGCGAAGAACACGTCCATGGTGTCCGGCGTTGCCGCGGGCCGGAGCAGGTACTCCCGGCTGGCCGGCCCGGCAAAGGCCGCGCCGCTGGCGGGGAACCACTGCACGGTGCCTTCTTCGTGGAGGCGGAGGCCGCCGTCGTCGGTGTCGGTGAAGCTGACGACTCCGGAAAAGGTTCCACGGCTGCCGTTCCCGCGGTCCAGCAGGGTGCGGTCCACCTGCCAGTTGCCCAGCAGGTAGTTGCGCAAGTCAAAGCGCCGTTCATCAGCTTGCCCGGCGCCCGGCATCTGGGAGTTCAAGTGCCCTCGATTGGAATCGAACCAACGACACCGGCTTTAGGAGAGCCGTGCTCTATCCACTGAGCTACGAGGGCGGGCGTGCGGGTGGGCGGCGGTCGGCCGGCCCGTCCGGACACGGATACCAGCATACAAGGTGAGGGCACGTACTACGCTCTTCGCATGACAGCCTCTACCGCGACCGCCTCCCGGGAGCTCATCTACCTCCCCGACGTGGCCTCCACCCGGTTCTACCTCGGCGCCCTCGCCAAACTGAGCGTGCTGCAGTACTTCGTCGCCGAGGTTGCGGTGATCGGTGCGTGGGCGGGACCGGAGCGGTACAGCCGGCGCACCGGCTACATTAGCGACCTCGGCGCGCTGCACTGCGGCGAGTTTTCCGGCCGGGTTGTCTGCTCTCCCGCGCACCTGCTGATGAACGCCTCGTTCGTGGTCCAGGGAATCGGCATGATGGTCGGGGCGCTGCTGCTGAGCTCGGCCGTGATCGGCGTCGCGGCGCGGGCAGGGGCGCGGTTGGCCGTGGCCCCGGGGCGGCGCTCGCCGTCGGCCGCCGCGTTCACCGCCCGCTCGCTCAGCCTGACCGCCGGCGCCGGGACCGTAGTGGTGGGGCTGGTGCCCGAAGACGCCGGCTCCGGCTGGCATCTGGTGGGCGCCCTGATGTATTTCGCCGCGGGCGCCCTGGCGCTGCTGCTCGTCGGCTGGCTGTGGCGCCGCCAGACACCCCTGGGCTGGTTCATCCTTGCCTGTGGCGCGGTCTCCCTGGCCGCGCTGGTGGCCGGCGGTTTAACGGGGATGAAGGTGCCGGAACCGGGAACGCTGGAACGGCTGATGGGGTACCCCATCACCATCGGAATGGCGGTGCTGGGGCTGGTGGTCGCCCAGCGCGTCCGGCAGGAGCTCGTTGCCCGAAAGCGGGCGGCCGGGGGTGGGGAATAGGGCGCCCCGTCCAGTCCGCACGGCTTGTGGGCTTCCGGCGGAGGCTTTCGGGCGGGACTTTTGGAGAATCTGTGTCGTGGGGTGTCGTATGTCTCATCTGCTGGCCGGCTTGCACTATTATGAGGGCATTCGCCGGAACGGTCCGGTGCCTCGTGCCGGACTTGGCTCCAGCGCACGCCGATGCCGACTTTGTAGTCTTTGGGGACAAATGTCTGATCAGCTAGTTGTGCCGGGACCGGCAGCGACAGTTTTCGGCGACCCGGCAAACGTTCGCCTGCGCCCGGCCGCAGCCTGCCGGGCCGAGCTCCGATGACGGTTGAAGCGCCGGTCGCGCCGGACGCACCCGATGAGGAACTCCCTGCAGGGCCCCCGACCCCTGCAGCGGCACTCGCCGCCGCGGCGCCGCCGTCGTTGGCCAGCGAGCCGGCCGCCGAGCCCGTGATCGGCGTCCGCCAGCTCGACGGCGGCATCATCGAAGTAGCGCTGCCGCCGAACCGCGAGATCGAGGGCCCCGAAGCCCGGGTGGCCGGGGCGGCCGTTCGCGCACTCGCCGACGGCCGGCGCGCACCGGTTTTGCTGATCATCTCCGGTGTCGTTGGCGTCAGCGTGGAAGCGCGCCAGATCTATACCGGTTCGATTGCCGCCACGGCGTTCGCGCTGGTGGGGGAGAGCCCGGTGGACCGCGTGATCGCGCACTACCTGCTGCGTTCAAGATCCGAAACAATCCCGGCGGAGTTTTTCCTTTCGCGCGCGGAAGCCCTCGAGTGGTTAAGGCCGTATACGAGTGAATAGTGAAGTTCCAGATCCCCGGCTCCATAGCCTCGTCGAAGGCATCGTCCGGATCGCCAGCGGCGATCTCAGCACCAGGATTCCCCACTCCGGTGCGCGCGACGACGTCGCTGCGGTGATTGCCGGCATCAACCTGATGGCCGATGACCTGCAGACCATCTACCAGGAGCTCGAGGAGCGGGTGGAGAGCCGGACCGCCATGCTGCGCCAGGCGCAGGTGGAGCTCGAGCGGATGGCGCTGACGGATCCGCTGACCCAGCTGGCCAACCGGACCGCGCTGAATTCGGTGCTCAGCCACGCCCTTGCCGAGTCGTCCCGCGGCGAGCTGCCGCCGGCGCTGCTGATTCTCGACCTCGACTCCTTCAAGGGCATCAACGACACGCTGGGCCATAGCGCGGGCGACGACGTCCTGCGCGTGATTGCCCGGCGGCTACAGGACGCGGTCCGGGTGACCGATACCGTGGCTAGGCTGGGCGGCGACGAATTTGCCGTGATGCTGCCGAAATCCAACCTTGTCCGTGCCCGGCGGGTCGCCAACAGGATCCTCAAGGCGCTCAGTGAGAGCCTGGACATCGGCGACCTCCGGATCACCTGCGGCACCAGCATCGGCGTGCGCGTGGCCGAACCCGGTCAGTCCGTGGACGACCTCGTGATGGAAGCCGACACGGCCATGTACGCCGCCAAGGCCCAGCCGCACAGCGGGATCAAGGTCTTCGAACCGGCGCTGCTGTACGCCCGACGGTTGCAGAGCCTGATGGTCACCGAAATGCGAGAGGCGATCCTCCAGGACCAATTGACGCTGCATTACCAGCCGGTGGTGGAGCTCGCCACCGGGCGGATCGAAGGCGTCGAGGCTCTGGTGCGCTGGAACCACCCAGAGCGCGGGCTCCTGATGCCGGACCAGTTCATTCCGCTGGCCGAAGAGACCGGAATGATCGTGGAGTTGGGGCACTGGGTCCTGCGCAACGCGGTCCGCCAGCTGCGCGATTGGCAGGACCGGCTGCCGCTGGAGAGCGAATTCTCCGTCCGGGTCAATATCTCCACCACCGAGCTGCAAAACCTCGAACTCATTGAGCACGTCCAGGACATCCTCCGCGAGACCGGCGTGGAAGCGTCGAACCTCATCATCGAACTGACCGAATCCATGGCCGTCACCGGCGGCGATGTGGACAAGTACTCGCTCAGCGGGCTGCGCCAGCTCGGCGTACAGCTCGAAATCGACGACTTTGGCACAGGCTACTCCTCGATCAGCTACCTGCGCCGGCTGCCCGTGAACGTGGTCAAGATCGACCGGAGCCTGATAGCGGGACTGGGGACGGATGAGGAGCAGGGCAGTTTTGTCGAGGCCGTGCTGCATTTGATCCACGCTTGCGGGCTGAGGGCAGTGGCCGAGGGAATTGAGACGGCCGAACAGGCCGAGGAACTGGTCCGGCTGGGCTGTGGCAGTGGCCAGGGCTACTACTTTGGACGCCCGGCCCCGGCGGAATCCGTTGAGGAAACCCTTGTGCAGTGGAGTGCGGTTTCGGAATAAGCACTGAGGTAAAGTACGACGGCGGTTCGGCTGGCTGTCTTGCTGCCAGACGTAACTAGCCGGACATAACAAAGGGCGGGGACCGGAGGTAAATCCGGTCCCCGCCCTTTGCGGTTGCTGACTCCGTTAGTTCTTCGGGGTGGAGTTCGGCCACCATTCAATTGCCACTACCGAGCCCGAGTTGTCCCCGCTTGCAGAGACTGCGGCCGAGGCGGACATGCCTGCCGCGGCAAGGGCGCCCGCGACAAGAAGTGTTGCGATCGTTTTCTTCATTTAGGACTCCTGTTACTTGAGAGGCTGATGTGACTCATGTGATACGAAGTTAGTATATGGCCTCCCAACACGCCGCAAGGTAACGATTTGTGAGGGTTCTCGAAATGAATATGTTAGCTCCCCGCAATGCCGTAATTTTCGGACATCGCGGATTGCGTGTGCTGTCCAGATTCACTCCACCGACCACGGATACTTAACCTATGCTTGAAAAAATTGCGTCACCGGCATACGTCGCGGCCCAACTCCAGGCCCGGCACCATCGGGACCATCATGAATTCGGCCTAGCTGCGCGCAGGGCCGAAGATGCCGCGACCATCGCCCGGAGTGACGGCGATTTTCTCGCAGAGTGGGACATGAAGTTCTTCCAAACCGAGACGCTTTTGGACGCCGGCGAGTTCGACGAGGCGGCTTCACTGGCGGTTTCCCTCGTCGACAAGCCACCGGCGGTGGCTTCGGGCCAGGCCAAAGCACGTGCCTACATATTGTTAGCCATTGCCAAGCAACGGGCCGGACTGCTGGACGAAGCGGTCGAATCGGCCCGGATGGGCGCAGAATTGACGCCCGGAGATGACGACCTTGAGATCAACGTTAAGGCAAGGCAGGCCTTGATCGCTGCCCTCGCCGATTGCGGAAAACTTGCCGAGGCTTGGGCGGAGTGCCAGAAACTCGGGGACGTCATTTCGGACGACTTGGATGACCAACTGGCGGGAAAAGCATACTGGGTCATCGGAAATGTGGCGTTCCTCTGCAACAGGGCGGATGAAGGACTGCGCTTTCACGAGCTGGCCGCGAGCACATTTTCTCCTGCCAGAAACTTGGATGTCTGGGCAAAATTCAACAAGGCGTCTGCCGCCATGCGTCTAGCAGCCGACATCGCGGATGCGGATACGCTCCGGTGCATTGAACGCGCTGAACTCGCGACCGACGTCATTGGTGGCAGCGCGAACGACTATCTACTTCTAAAGTTGAATCGGGCTCACTGGAGTTACCTTGCCGGTGATCTCGGGGGGGCCATCGAAGTCTTGTCGGAACTTTGCGCAAACGAGGACGGTATTTCGCCACAGCGTTCTGGCGAGGCATGCCTCCTCCTGGGCCGTGCGCACCTTGCGCAGGGAGACACGGAGGCGGCTCGAAGGCCTCTGAGCGACGCAGTCACTCACTTTGAAAGGGCTGGGGCCACACTACGCGCCCAGCAGGCTCGCGACTTTCTCAGGGCCGAACTAGGAAGGGCTTCCTTCTGGTCCTGGCTGGTCCGCGTAATGGGTTTCGACCGCAACTGATCCCGCTTCCTGAGCATGCCCTCCACTGGCGTCCAGCAGTGGGCATATAGGGAATATGCTCGTTGGTCGCGGCCAGGAGTGGGCATGTCCCGCGGCGCTGATGTTCCCAGTCCACCGGCAGGTTGAGCATGCCCTCCGCTGGAGTCGTGCAGTGGGCATATACGGAATATGCTCATTGGTCGCGGCCAGGAGTGGGCATGTCCATCCGTCGGGCCGTGGTTCTCAGAGGCGAGGCTGCGAGCCCAGAGCGAACCTCGGGCCCGCAGATTCTCGATCCGCTAGGCCCGAGCGGAACCCGTCGTGTCAGCCCGCACCGAGGCTGACTTCCGGCCCAGGAATACTGCCGGACCGCCAACCACGAGGCTCAGGATCAGCAGTACCCAGCCGGCCAGCGTGAGGACGGACGCCAGGGCGACCTGGCCGCCGTCGAGCGTGTCCGCGGACATCATGGCGTCGATCGCGGCGTTCCCCCACAGCCGCACCCCCGCGAACAGCAGCGGCACGGCCCACAGAGCCCAGCGGAGTCCCTTCCTGGCCACATTCGTCCCGATCAGCAGCAACCAGGTGAAGCCGAAGATCAGCGGAAACAGCGTTCCGGCGGTCTTGTGCACGTAGTTGAGCTGTCCGCGGGCGTCACCGTCCATGGCCGAGCGCAACTGCTCCACAAAGCCCTGGTCGAAGCCGCCGACCAGCGAATCGGGCATCGGGAGTCCGCCGCTCAGCTGCGTGAGCTGGTTCAGGGTCAGTAGGTGGACGTACCAGAACAGGAACAGACTCGCCACGACGCCCGCGATCAGGATCAGGTTGCTGTTGCTCTGCGCCTTCTGCGGGGTCCGCGTGGTGCTCGGGTTGATCACCGCGGGCAGGTGGTGCTGGGGGACGGCCGCGCTGGCGCCGTGCTTCTTGATCCGCTGGGCGGGTGTCTTGGCCATGGCACCATTATCGCCCTTTTCCCGGGCCGCGCCCCGCCGGTCTCCAGCCGGGACCGCGGCGACGC
The DNA here is from genome assembly GCF_040137805.1 of Pseudarthrobacter sp. B907. Taxonomy (NCBI): domain Bacteria; kingdom Bacillati; phylum Actinomycetota; class Actinomycetes; order Micrococcales; family Micrococcaceae; genus Pseudarthrobacter; species Pseudarthrobacter sp. B907. Next base: position 46,930 of record NZ_JBEEQE010000008.1, read on the forward strand.
CGGCCCGCCTGTTCAGCGTCGCACGGCGCCAGCTAGGCTGAACGCGTGAGCGAACTAGGCAGTAACGAACTTGGCAGACACCGGATGGGCCGGCACAGCACCGCGGACCTGAGCCCCGAACTGGACGACTACCAGCTGGCCGAGGCTCTGGTGCGGGAAGCCGGAAACCTGGCGCTGCTGATGCGGCAGGGCGGCCTGGAGGGGCAGCAAAAGACCTCCGTCTCCGACGTCGTGACCGCCGCGGACCACGCCGCAGAGGCCTACGTGCTCGAACAGCTCCAGCGTTGCCGGCCCGACGACGGCATCCTGGGCGAGGAGGGCGCCTCCCGGCAAAGCAGCAGCGGCCGGACCTGGGTGATCGACCCGGTGGACGGCACGTACAACTTCCTGCACGGCTCCAGCTACTGGTGCTCGGCGATCGCGCTCAAGGATGCGTCCGGGGCGCTGCTCGGGGCCATCTTCCAGCCCGAGGAGGACAAGCTCTGGCTCGGTGGCACCACGCGGGCCGCCACGCTCAACGGTGAGCCGCTGACGAGTTTCCGGCACCTCGACGCCGGCGGCCGGGGACGCTCCGAATCGCAGCTGGCGGAGCTGGGTGCCGCTACCTACATCCATCCGACCTGGCTTGCCGACCCGATGTGTGCCATGCCCTGGCATGCCGCGGCGACCGCGGCGGCGGCGCTGCGCATGTTCGGCTCCGGTTCGTGCGACCTCGGCAGGGTGGCCGACGGCGAACTCGACTGCTGGTTCCAGCACAGCTCCCCGGAGTGGGACTGGCTGCCGGGCCAGGCGATCGTGCACGCGGCCGGCGGCGCCACCGACGTCGTCCGCGTCAACGGCCTCGACTGGCATGTCGCCGGAGGCACGACGGCGGTGCGGCAGCTCCGCGACGCGCTGGAGTCCGGGTCGGTCGGGTAAGCCGGGCCCGACCCTGCGAAACCTCCGTGCGTTTCCCCTGACGACGCAGGGCACAGGGAGCATGTCCATTCTTGAGGCAGCACCCATGGGCATGCTCATTCTTGGGGCAGCACCCCCGGGCATGCCCATTTTTGAGGCCGCTGCCCGATGGACATGCTCATTCTTGGGGCCGCACCCACGGGCATGCTCATTCCTGAGGCAGCTGCCCGATGGACATGCTCATTCTTGGGGCCGCACCCACGGGCATGCTCATTCCTGAGGCAGCTGCCCGATGGACATGCTCATTCTTGGGGCCGCACCCACGGGCATGCTCATTCCTGAGGCAGCTGCCCGATGGACATGCTCATTCTTGGGGCAGCACCCACGGGCATGCTCATTCCTGAGGCAGCTGACCGATGGACATGCTCATTCTTCGGCTTGAGCAGGGGACATAATGCCGATATGGCCATCCGCCGGCGCCGGGAGAGAGCATGTCCGTCGGGGGCGGGTCGAGGGCGGTGGGGGCAAGAGGCCCGCAACCAGGCAGCACCAACGGTCATGCTCATTCCTGCGGCAGCTGCACGATGGACATGCTCATTCTTCGGCTTAAGCAGTGGACATAATGCCGATATGTCCATCCGCCGGCGCCGGGAGAGAGCATGTCCGTCGGGGGCGGGTCGGGGGCGGTGGGGGCAAGAGGCCCGCGACCAGGCAGCACCAACGGTCATGCTCATTCCTGAGGCAGCTGCCCGATGGACATGCTCATTCTTCGGCTTAAGCAGTGGACATAATGCCGATATGTCCATCCGCCGCCGCCGGGAAAGGGCATGTCCGTCGGGGGAGGGGTGCCCCGGATCGAGCTGTCAGTGGCACCGCCTAGACTGGTTAACACCATGGATATGTTGTTTGACCCCTATGCCGCCGGACCCTTCCAAGCTGCACCGAAGGTTGCCGCGACCGCGAAAGCGTCCGGAAACCCGGGGGCTGGCAGCGGCATGCCGGGCCCGGTGGCCGCGCCCGTTTTCGGCTCCCATGGCGGGCACGGCGCGGGGCACGGCGACGAAGGTGACCGCCCGCGGCTGCCCAACGCGGACGAGCTGCTGCAGGGGCTCAACCCGCAGCAGGAAGAAGCCGTCAAACACGCCGGCGGCGCCCTGCTGATTGTGGCCGGCGCCGGCTCGGGCAAGACCCGGGTGCTCAGCAACCGCATCGCCTACCTGATCGCCACCCGGCGGGCGCATCACGGCGAGATTCTGGCCATCACTTTCACCAACAAGGCCGCCGCGGAAATGCGCGAGCGGATCGAGCTGCTGGTCGGCGGCCGGGCGAAGACCATGTGGATCTCCACCTTCCACTCGTCCTGCGTGCGGATCTTGCGGCGCGAGGCTGCCAACGTGGGCCTGAACTCCAACTTCTCGATCTACGACTCCGCCGATTCGCTGCGCCTCATCACCCTCGTGGCCAAGAACCTGGACCTGGACCCCAAGCGCTTCGCGCCCAAAGCCATCCAGCACAGGATCTCGGCCCTGAAAAACGAACTGATCGACGCCGACAGCTACGCCTCCAGCGCCAACTACAACGACCCCTTCGAGCTGGCCGTCGCCGAGGTCTTCAAGGGCTACACCCAGCGGCTGCGGCAGGCCAACGCGATGGACTTCGATGACCTGATCGCCGAAACCGTCTACATGTTCCGGGCGTTCCCGGCGCTCGCCGACTCCTACCGGCGCCGCTTCCGGCACGTGCTTGTGGACGAGTACCAGGACACCAACCACGCCCAGTACGCCCTGGTGCGCGAGATCGTCGGCGAAGGCCCCGGCGCGGCTGAGCTGACCGTCGTCGGCGACTCGGACCAGTCCATCTACGCCTTCCGCGGCGCCGACATCCGCAACATCGTGGAGTTCGAGAAGGACTACCCCGACGCCCGGACCATCAAGCTTGAACAGAACTACCGCTCCACCCAGACCATCCTCAGCGCCGCCAACTCGGTGATCTCCCGCAACCCCAACCGGCCGGAGAAGCGGCTCTGGACCGCCGAGGGCGACGGCGAGAAGATTGTTGGCTACGTCGGCGAGAACGAACACGACGAGGCGCAGTTCATCGCGAAGGAAATCGACCGGCTGCAGGACGAGGGAAACCTCCGCCCCGGCGATGTCGCGATCTTCTACCGCACCAACGCCCAGTCACGCTCCATCGAGGACGTCCTGGTCCGCGTCGGACTCCCGTACAAGGTGGTCGGCGGCACCCGCTTCTACGAGCGCAAGGAAATCAAGGACGCCCTCGCCTACCTGCGGGTGCTGGTCAACCCGGACGACGACATCAACCTGCGCCGGATCCTCAACGAGCCCAAGCGCGGCATCGGCGACCGGGCCGAGGGGGCCCTCGCCTCGCTGGCGCAGCGGGACCGGACCTCCTTTATGGCTGCCGCCCGCCGCGCCGAGGAAGCGCCCGGCATGGCCACCCGCTCCGTGAATGCCGTGCTGGGCTTCGTGAAGCTCCTCGACGACCTGGCCGAGGTGGCTGCCGGCTCTGGAGCCGCCGCGGCCCTGGAAGCCGTCCTGGAACAGACCGGCTACCTCGCCACCCTGCGCTCCAGCACCGACCCGCAGGACGAATCCCGGGTGGAAAACCTCGCCGAACTCGTCGCCGTCGTCCGCGAATACGAACGCGACAACCCGGAGGGCTCTCTCGGCGCGTTCCTGGAACAGGTCTCGCTGGTGGCCGACGCCGACCAGATCCCGGACGCACCCGGGGCAGATATCGATGCCGCTGTCGCCGAAGCCAAGCGGCTCGGCGTCGTCACCCTGATGACGCTGCACACCGCCAAGGGCCTCGAGTTCCCGGTGGTGTTCCTCACCGGCATGGAGCACGGATTGTTCCCGCACCAGCGCTCCGCCACCGACCCCAAGGAACTGGCCGAGGAGCGCCGGCTCGCCTACGTCGGCCTCACCCGGGCCAGGAAACGGCTCTACCTGACCCGGTCCGAGGTGCGCAGCATGTGGGGCCAGAGCCAGTACAACCCCGCAAGCCAGTTCATCGAGGAAATTCCGGCCGACCTGGTCGAGTGGAAGCGCGAAGGATCCACCAGCCAGGCCAGCAGCTGGGGCGGCGGCGGATCGATCGGATCCAGCCGCTACGGCGGATCCTTCTGGGGCGCCGGTACCGCGCGCGGCACCGGCGCGGACTCCTCGGCCGGCTTCAACGCCGACGTCCCGGCCGCGATCGCCAAGAACCGGGTCCAGCCGCAGAAGGAAATCGTTGCCGTCAGCGTGGGGGACAAGGTCAACCACACCAGCTTTGGCAACGGCACCGTGCTGGCCGTGGAGGGCGCCGGGGACAAGACTGTGGCAAAGGTGAAGTTCGACATCGGCGAGAAGAGGCTGTTGCTGCGGTACGCCCCGCTCACCAAGATTGGCGCCTAAACTAAGGCATGAAAATCCTTTTGGCCAGCCAGGCCATCGCCGGGCACTTCAATCCCATGACCGGCATCGGTGTCCGCCTGCAGGACGAAGGCCACGAGGTCGGCTGGTACACCGGCTCCACACTCGCGCCCAAGCTGGACCAGCTAGGCATCCCGCACTACCCGTTCAACCGGGCGGTTGAGCACACCGGGGACAACCTCAACGAGCTCTACCCGCAACGCGCCAGGCTCAAGGGGCCGCTGGCGATCCGGTTCGACGGCGAGCGTATCTTCGCGAGCAACGTCAGCAACTTCTTCGAAGACATCCGCGACGTGCACGAGCGCTTCCCGTTCGACGCGGTGGTCCTCGACAACACCATGTTCATCCAGCGGCTCGTGGCGGTGGTGCTGGGCAAACCCGTGATCAGTTTTGTGCCGATCGGCAACATGGAAACGGACCCGCTGGTGCCTCCGATGTTTTTCGGCTTCGCCCCTGCACGGACCCCCGCCCACCGGATCCTCCATGCCGGTGCCCGGCTGGTCTCCGACCAGTTCGTCACAAAGCCCGCCCGGGTCAGCTACGTGCGCCAACTGCAGAACTACGGACTCCAGACCCCCAAAGAGGCCGCCATCCTCGACGAGACCTACCGGTGGTCCCACGCGGTCATCCAGACGGGCACCGCGTCCCTGGACTTCCCGCGGCGGCACACCAACCCGAAAGTCCACTACGTTGGTGCCCTGCTGCCACACCGTGCCGGAGCCGTGGACGCACCATTGCCGACGGCGGGGCCAGCCGCGGCTCCAACGGCGGCCGGGACCTACCGCCGGAGGGTCGTCGTCACCCAGGGAACCGTGGACAACCGGGACCCGGCAAAACTGATGGTCCCAACCATCGAGGCGCTCAAGGACACGGACACCCAGGTGATCGTGGCAACCGGCGGGGTGGGGTCGGACGAACTGCGGCGCCGCTACCCGCAGCCCAACGTCCTCGTCGAGGACTTCATTGACTTCGCCCAGGTGTTCCCCGGCACGGACGTCTTTGTCACCAACGGCGGGTTCGGCGGCGTGCTGCTGGCCCTCTCGCACGGGGTGCCGCTCGTGACCGCCGGCCTGAACGAGGGGAAGAGCGACGTCAACGCGCGGGTGGAGTACGCCGGCGTCGGAGTGAACCTGAAGACCGAGACGCCCAGCGCCGCGGCCCTCCGGTCCGCCGTCGGGACCGTGCTGGGCGATCCGTCGTGGCGCGCACGGGCGCAGGCGATGGCCGAGCAGTTCGAGGCGGATGACAGCGTGGGCGCCGCCGTCGACGTCATCACGGCGACCGTCGCCGCCGGCGGGACGCCCGGCGCCCCTGCCTGAGGTGGCCGCCCGCGGGAGGGGGTCATGCCTGTTTACGACGGCGGCGCCACCTGCGGAAACGTCTCCGCCGGCGTGTCTTTCTTCATTTCGCGCTACCGTTACGAGCTGATCTCGCTGGCCCCCACAACGGGCTCGTCGGCGCCGTCGGAGGCTCCAAAAACCCCGTAATCTAGCGGTTTTTCTACGCTCAATAGAATAGTGTCCTTACTCACATAACGGGTACTCTGGGACGGGCTGGTCCGCAGGAAGGACTAGAGTTCGAACAAGGAGCATTGCGCCGTGTGGCTCGTTTCCAAGCTTGTCGCAGGGTGCGTTTATTCCGCAGCCCGGTAACCGCGAGTACGTGGGGTCCGGCTGTACAGAAACTACTTCGACGTAGAAGGACACTAAACCGTGGACCTGTTTGAATATCAGGCGCGCGATATGTTCGAGGCGCACGGTGTACCCGTGCTTGCTGGCATCGTGGCGCACACCCCTGAAGAAGCAAAGGCAGCTGCCGAGAAGATCGGCGGCGTAACTGTCGTCAAGGCACAGGTTAAGGCCGGTGGCCGCGGCAAGGCTGGCGGCGTTAAGGTCGCCAAGACCGCCGACGAGGCGCTGGAGCACTCCACCAACATCCTCGGCATGGACATCAAGGGCCACACCGTCAACAAGGTGATGATTGCCCAGGGTGCCGACATCGCCGAGGAATACTACTTCTCCGTCCTGCTGGACCGGGCCAACCGCAACTACCTGGCCATGTGCTCGGTTGAAGGCGGCATGGAAATCGAGCAGCTCGCCGTCGAGCGTCCCGAAGCCCTGGCCAAGATCGCGATCGACCCGGCCGTGGGCATCGACCAGGCCAAGGCCGACGAGATCGTTGCCGCCGCAGGCTTCGCCGAGGAACTGCGCGGCAAGGTCGCCGCCGTGATCCTCAAGCTCTGGGACGTCTTCAAGAAGGAAGACGCCACCCTCGTTGAGGTCAACCCGCTGGTCAAGACCGGCGCCGGCGACATCGTTGCCCTCGACGGCAAGGTCTCCCTCGACGAGAACGCCGACTTCCGCCACCCCAAGCACGCCCACCTTGAAGACAAGGACGCCGCGGACCCCCTCGAGGCCAAGGCCAAGGCGCAGGACCTCAACTACGTCAAGCTCGACGGCTCCGTCGGCATCATCGGTAACGGTGCCGGCCTGGTCATGTCCACGCTCGACGTCGTTGCTTACGCCGGCGAGAACCACGGCAACGTCAAGCCCGCCAACTTCCTGGACATCGGCGGTGGAGCCTCCGCAGAGGTCATGGCTGCAGGCCTCGACGTCATCCTCGGCGACGAGCAGGTCAAGTCCGTCTTCGTCAACGTCTTCGGCGGCATCACCGCCTGTGACGCTGTCGCCAAGGGCATCGTCGGCGCACTCGCCGAACTCGGCCACTCCGCGAACAAGCCGCTGGTCGTCCGCCTCGACGGCAACAACGTCGAGGAAGGCCGCCGCATCCTGGCCGAGGCCAACCACCCGCTGGTTACCCTGGCCGCCACCATGGACGAGGGCGCCGACAAGGCTGCCGAGCTCGCCAACGCAGCGAAGTAAAGGGACCCGACTATGTCTATTTATCTGAACAAGGACTCCAAGGTCATCGTCCAGGGCATCACCGGCGGCGAAGGCACCAAGCACACCGCCCTGATGCTCAAGGCCGGCACCAACATCGTTGGTGGCGTCAACGCCCGCAAGGCCGGCACCACGGTCCTGCACGGCGATAACGAAATCACCGTCTTCGGCACCGTCAAGGAAGCCATGGCCGAGACCGGCGCCGACGTCTCCATCGTCTTCGTGCCGCCGGCCTTCACCAAGGACGCCGTCGTCGAGGCCATCGAGGCCGGCATCGGCCTGGTCGTCGTTATCACCGAAGGCGTGCCGGTTCAGGACTCGGCCGAGTTCTGGGCCCTGGCCCAGTCCAAGGTCGACGCCAACGGCAAGCAGGTCACCCGCATCATCGGGCCGAACTGCCCCGGCATCATCACCCCGGGCGAGGCCCTCGTCGGCATCACCCCGGCCAACATCACCGGCAAGGGCCCCATCGGCTTGGTCTCCAAGTCGGGAACCCTGACCTACCAGATGATGTACGAACTGCGCGACCTGGGCTTCTCCACCGCCATCGGCATCGGCGGTGACCCGGTCATCGGCACCACCCACATCGATGCCCTCGAAGCCTTCGAAGCTGACCCCGAGACCAAGGCGATTGTGATGATCGGCGAAATCGGCGGCGACGCCGAAGAGCGTGCCGCCGACTACATCAAGGCCCACGTCACCAAGCCGGTCGTCGGCTACGTGGCCGGCTTCACCGCCCCGGAAGGCAAGACCATGGGCCACGCCGGCGCCATCGTTTCCGGTTCCGCGGGCACCGCCCAGGCCAAGAAGGAAGCCCTCGAGGCTGCCGGCGTCAAGGTCGGCAAGACGCCGTCCGAGACCGCCAAGCTGCTGCGCGAGGTCTTCGCAGCGCTCTAGGCCCGAAGCGCCAAGCACCAACGCGGGGTCACTTCCGGTCCATTCCACTTTGTGGGATGGACCGGAAGTGACCCCGCGTTGTTTGTTTAAGGACGACGGCGGCGGGGACCGCCCCCGCGGGTCTAGTAGTGTTTAGGGAAGGCAAAGCGCCCGCTCCCGGGCGCGCGGGCAGGGGATTACGATGGCTGAAAAACGGCGGACGCTGGTGGACGTCGTTGTGGACAGGGTCCTTGAATACATCCTCAGCGGCCAGATCATGGCCGACGACGCCCTCCCGCCCGAGGCCGACATCGCCAAGGAATCGGGCGTCAGCCGCCTGACCGCCCGCGAGGCGATGAAGGTCCTCAAGGCCCAGGACGTCGTCTACGTCAAGCGCGGCCTCGGCACATTCGTCAATCCCCCTGAGCGCTGGACCGGACTGGATGCGATCATGCGCGCAGCGTCGAGGGGCGTGGCTTCGGACCAGGTGGCGCTGCGCCTGCTGGAGGTCCGGCGGATGGTCGAAACCGGAGCCGCCGAACTTGCGGCCGCACGCCACAGCGAGGCCGACCTCGCCGCCATGACGGAGAGCGTCCAGCTGATGGAGGCCGCCCACCACTCGGGCGACGTCGACGCCCTGACCCTGGCGGACATCGCCTTCCACGACACCGTGCTGCGCGCCTCCGGCAACCCCTTTGTGCCGGCCCTGCTGTCCCAGCTTTCGACGCTGCTCTACGCCATGCGCCGGGATACCTCGGCGTTCCCGGACGTGCAGCGGCACGCCATCCACCACCACAAAGTGGTCCTTGCCGCCATCGCCTCCGGCGAGCCGGCCGCCGCGCGCTCCGCGATGGACGCGCACATCACCCAGACCTTCGAGGACTACAAGCATTACCTCGCGGTCTCCAGCAGCGGAGCCGCCGCCAGCTGACCCGCGCCCGCTCCAAACGGCGGGTCTTGTCGGGTCGCGCCGCCCTCTGCACCGGCGTGCCGCACAGCGGCCGCGACTCTTTGGCGAACCCTGTTGACGCCGCATGCCACTGTGATTAGAATCTCATTCAGATATCAGACATCTGATATCTCCTACATCTCGAAATGCCGCAAGCCAAAGGAGTCTTCATGCGCGCGCACTTCCCTTCCCAGGGCACCCTGATCACCGGTGGAGGCCCGCGATGACCTCCCTGGCTACTGCTCCGGCCCTGAGTGAACTGGGCCAGACCACCCTCCGCAAAGTCCGCCGACGGCTCATGCCCCTTATCGTCCTGCTGTACTTCGTCGCCTATCTGGACCGCAACAACGTCGGCTTCGCCAAGCTTGGCATGCAGGGTGACATCGGCCTGACCGAGGCCGCATACGGCCTCGGCGCCGGCATCTTCTTCCTGGGCTACGCCCTGCTGGAAATCCCCAGCAACGGCGGCAGGTACCGCTACGGCGCCCGGAAGTGGATCGCCCGCATCCTCATCAGCTGGGGCATCTTTGCCACGGCGATGTTCCTGGTCAACGGCGAGACCACCTTCTACGTCATCCGCTTCCTGCTCGGTGCGGCCGAGGCGGGCTTCTTCCCGGCCATCCTGTTCTACCTGACCCTCTGGTTCCCGGCAGCGCAGCGCGTGACCGTCCTGGGCATCTTCATCCTCGCGCAGCCGATCTCCAACGCCCTCGGCGCGCCGGTGTCCGGCTTGCTCCTGGGCCTGGAAGGGGTCGCTGGCCTGCACGGATGGCAGTGGCTCTACATCATCGAGGGCATCCCCGCGATCGTGCTGGGCCTCGTCACGCCGTTCGTCATGACCGACCGGCCGGAGCACGCCAAGTGGCTCAAGCCCGAGGAACGCGACTGGCTCGCGAGCACCATGAGCAAGGAGCTCGCCGACAAGCAGAAGTCCGGCAACCATAATTTCCTCGCCGGCCTCAAGGATCCCCGCACCCTGGCGTACTCGGCCCTGTACTTCGGCCTGGTCTGCGGCATCTACGGCCTGGGCCTGTGGATGCCCACCATCGTCAAGGCGCTCGGTAAGTTCGACACCACGCAGGTGGGCTTCATCGTCTTCATCCCCTACGCCATCGCCGCCGTGTTCGTCTACTACTGGAGCAAGCGATCGGACCGCACCGGCAACCGGGTCTGGCACGCCAGCGTCAGCATGGTGATTGCCGCCGTCGGCCTGCTCGGCGCAGGCTACCTGCTGCCGGTCAACGCCATCCTCGCCATGGTTTTCCTGACGCTCGCGGCGATGGGCATCTACTCGGCGATCGCGCCGTTCCTGGCCATGCCGTCCGCAGCGCTGACCGGCGCCGCAGCCGCGGCCGGCCTGGCCATGGTGAACTCACTGGGCAACCTCGGCGGCTTTGTCGCCCCGTACATCGTCGGCATCCTCAAGGACACCACCGGCAACAGCCAGAGCGGCCTGACGTTCCTCGCGGCCTGCCTCGCGATCACCGCGGTCGCCACCTACCTCTACGCCCGCAAACGTCCGGAGGGCGTCTCCGCTCCCGCAGCAACCGCCCCCGCCCCAGCAGACAGCCACTAGGAAGCACTTATGACAACCCAGAGCACATTCCCCGCCGAACGCACCGTCGTCCTGACCGGCGCCGCCTCGGCCCGCGGCATCGGCCGGGCCGCGGCCGACCGCCTGGCCCGCGACGGCTGGTCAATCGCGATCCTTGACATCAACGCCGAGGACGCTAAGGCCGCCGCAGCCGAAATCGGTTCAAACCGGGCCGTGAAGGCGATCGGCGTCGGGGCCGACGTCTCGGACGAGGCCTCGGTGGACCGGGCCATCACCGAGGTCGAGGAGTCGCTTCCGCCGATCGTCGGCCTGGCCAACCTGGCGGGCATCAGCTCACCCACGCCATTTATGGAGACGTCCGTCGCCGAGTGGGACAAGGTCTTCGCCATCAACATGCGTGGCACGTTCATCGTCTCTCAGCGGGTCCTTAAGGGCATGATCGAACGGCGGGTCGGCCGGATCGTCAGCGTGTCCTCGATCTCCGCACAGCGCGGCGGCGGAACGTTCTCCAAAGTCGCCTACAGCGCCTCGAAGGCCGGGATCCTCGGATTCACCCGTGCCCTGGCACGCGAAGTCGGCGAATTCGGCATCACCGTCAACGCGGTGGCCCCGGGGCCGATCGACACCGACATCATGGGAGGCACGCTCAGCGATGAGCGCAAAGCCGCGATGTCCGAGGGCATCATGATGGGCCGAGTCGGCACCCGCGACGAGGTCGCGGCCCTGATGTCCTTCCTGCTCAGCGAGGACGCCGGCTACATCACGGCTGCCACCTACGACATCAACGGCGGCCTGCAAGTCTCCTGACCACGGGCCCTTGAAACCATCGCGGGGTCACGTCCGGCCCATTCCACCCTGTGGGATGGACCGGAAGTGACCCCGCGTTGTTCGTCTAAGGACGAGGGCGGTCCTAGACTTTCGCGCCGGCCAGCAGCTCCTCGAGCCGCTCGTAGGCCTCGGTCAATCCGCCCTCCATCCCGGACTGCGCCATACCGTCACGGGCCTCCATGCTGGGGTAGACCGCGTGGGCGCTGAGCCGGGTGCGGCCGCCGCCAAGGTCCTGGAAGGTGATGGCCTCGATGCTGACCACGTCCGGATAGCCGCCGTATTCGAACGTCTGGATGGCGAAATTGTTCTCCCGGACGGTATGGAAGACGCCGCTGAAACGGTGGGCGACGCCGTCGGGCCCGGTGTGCGTGTACCGGTAGCTGCCGCCGGTGCGGAAGTCGTAGTGGTCCACCTCCATGGTGAGGCGCCGCGGGCCGAGCCACTGGGCGACAAGGTCGGGTTCCTTGTGGGCGCGGAAGACCTCGGCGACGGGAAAGTCGAAGTCCCGCTCGAAGTCGATGAAGGGCAAGCCTTCCGGAACCGTGAGTTTCAGGGCGTTGCTCATGATGAGTCCTTTGCCTGGGTGCCGCGTGCAGCGGCCTGGAATTGGAGCACGGCGTCGAGGCTGCGGAACTGCTCTTCGCGGACCAACCGGTACTGGTCGATCCATGCGGTGAGTGCTTCGAGCCGTGCGGGGTTCAGATGGACGGGCCGGCGCTGGGCGTCCCGCGTGCGCGTGACGAGGCCCGCCTGCTCGAGGACCTGGATGTGCTTCGAGACCGCCTGCTTGGTGATCGCGAAGGGTTCCGCCAATTCGTTGACAGTGGCCGGGCCCCGGCTGAGCCGGGCGATAATGCGGCGGCGGACGGGGTCGGCCAGCGCCAGGAAGGCGGAGTCGAGGTGTTCGTCGTCGTCGGCCACGGGGTCCCGTATCACTAGTTACTCAACCTGTAGGTTGATCAATGTGTTGGTTGTTTAAGCGTACGCCGACGCCCAGCAGGCGGCAAGGGCCCTAGTGCCGGCAGGGCCCGCAGCGGCACTGCGCCACGGTTAACTTTCGTTGAACGTCCGGCCAATGGGGCGGAAAAATCGGCATTCTGGCGGGCCAGCGTGGAGATACTGGAATGCATGACTAACTTTACCCGTCGTCAAGTACTGCGCTCCGCGGGGGTCGCCGCCGTCGCCGGCGCCCTGGCCACCAGCACCCCCGCTGGCGCCTTTTCAGCCCCCGCCGCCGGCCCGTTCGGCCATGGCATCGCCTCCGGCGATCCGATGCCCGGCAGCGTGCTGCTGTGGACCCGCGTCACTCCAGCGCCGGATGCCCTGCCCGGCAGCGGCGTAGGGCCTGACGTTTCCGTTGGCTGGGAAGTGGCGGCCGACGCCGGCTTCAAGAAGGTCGTGGCCCGGGGTAAGGCCGGCACCGGCGCGGCGCGGGACCACACGGTCAAGGTCATCGCGGACCGGCTCACCCCCGGTACGAGCTACTGGTACCGCTTCACCCTGGGTGCGGCCGTATCCCCGGTGGGCCGCACCAGGACGGCGCCGGCCGCCGGCGCCGCCGTGGACCGCTTGAAGTTCGGTGTGGTGTCCTGCGCCAACTGGCAGGCCGGCTACTTCTCCTCCTACCGCCACCTGGCCGCCCGGGGCGACCTCGACGCCGTCCTCCACCTGGGGGACTACCTCTACGAATACGCGCCCGGCGACTACCAGGCCCGCGACGTTGTGGTCCGCCCCCACGACCCCGCGTTCGAAATGACCCAGCTGGCGCACTACCGGCGCCGCCACGCCCAATACAAAACCGACCCCGACCTCCAGTCCCTGCACGCGTCCGTCCCCTTCATCGTGACCTGGGACGACCACGAGTCGGCCAACGACGCCTGGAAGGGCGGCGCCGAAAACCACACTCCGGGCGCCGAGGGCACCTGGAGTGAGCGCTTCGCCGCCGCGCACCAGGCCTACGCCGAGTGGATGCCGGTGCGCTACGAGCCGGGCGGCCAGATCTACCGCCGGCTGGACTTCGGCTCGCTGGCCAGCCTGTCCATGCTCGACCTGCGCACCTACCGCGACCAGCAGGCCGCCAACGGGGCGGACTCCTCGATCAGCAGCCCGGCCCGGACCATCACCGGCGCCGCCCAGATGAACTGGCTGCTGGGCAACCTCAACTCCGCGGGCCCGCAGTGGAAGCTGGTCGGCAACCCCGTGATGATCGCGCCGGTCCGGGTTCCCTCCACCCTGAGCACCGCAGAGCTGGCCGGCGTGCAAAAACTGATGGGCGGGACGAGCATCAGCGGCGTTCCGTACAACGTTGACCAGTGGGACGGCTACGAGGCCGACCGCAACCGCGTGGTGCGCCACCTGCGGGACAACAGCGTCAAGGACACGGTGTTCCTCACCGGCGACATCCACTCCGGCTGGGCGTGCGACGTCCCGGCAGATCCGGCCACCTACCCGGCCACCGGCGATTCGGTCGCGGCGGAACTGGTCTGCACCTCTGTCACGAGCGACAACCTCGATGACATCCTCAATGTCCCGCCCCGCACCGGATCCGTCGGCGTCGAAAACGCCATCAAGGCGGCCAATCCGCACGTGAAGTACTTGGACTTCGACTCGCACGGCTATTCCGTCCTGGATGTGACCCCCGCCGGCGTCCGGATGGACTGGTACGTCCTCGCCGAGCGCACCGCCGCCGGATCCGGATCGACCCTGTCCACGTCCTTCAATGTCCAAACCAACACGGGCAAGGTCACGCCCGCCCAGGGAGGTCTCGCATGAGCCGTCTGTCCAACAACCTGCCGACGCCGGGCCGCCGGCAGTTCCTGCAACTCGCCGCCGCGGGCGGCGCCGCCGTCGTGCTGTCCGCCGCGCCCGGGGCCGCCTGGGCCGCTCCCGCTGCCGGACGCACCCGGAGCTACGTCCTTGTGGTGGACGGCTGCCGGCCGGACGAAATCACGCCCGCCCTGACCCCGCGGCTGGCGGCCCTGCGGGCGGCCGGCACCAACTTCCCGTCGGCGCGCTCGCTGCCCGTTATGGAGACCATCCCGAACCACGTCATGATGATGACCGGGGTGCGCCCGGACCGCTCGGGCGTGCCGGCCAACGCCATTTTTGACCGCGCCGAGGGCACGGTGCGGGACCTCGACCGTCCCACCGACCTGCACTTTCCCACCCTCCTGGAGCGGCTGCAGGAACGCGGGCTCACCACCGGCTCGGTGCTGAGCAAAAAGTACCTCTACGGCATCTTCGGCACCCGCGCCAGCTACCGCTGGGAACCCCAGCCGCTGCTGCCCGTCACCGGGCACGCGCCCGACGCCGCCACGATGGACGCACTGCTCGCCATGGTGTCCGGGCCGGACCCGGACTTCGTCTTCACCAACCTGGGCGACATCGACCGCGTGGGGCACTCCGACCTCTCCGGAACCACGCTGCGGGCCGCGCGGGAAGCCGCCCTCGCGGACACCGATGTGCAGGTGGGGCGTTTCATTGACCACCTCAAGAGCGCCGGCAAGTGGGACTCCAGTGTGGTCATGGTGCTCGCCGACCACTCGATGGACTGGTCCCTGCCCAGCAACGTCATCTCGATCGACCTGATCCTGCAGTCCCGGCCGGAGCTGCGGTCCAAGGTCAAGATCGCCCAGAACGGCGGGGCGGACCTGCTCTACTGGACCGGGTCCGACGCCGACCGCGCGGCCGGCCTGGCCGCCGTCGAGCAGCTGGTCGCGGCGCACGAAGGCGTCCTGTCGGTCAACAAGCCGGCGGACCTGCGGCTTGGGGCAGAAGCGGGCGACCTGGTGGCCTACTGCCGCGCGGGCTGGCGGTTCTCCGACCCGTATGTGGCCTCCAACCCGATCCCGGGCAACCACGGCCACCCCGCTACCGAGCCGATCCCGTTCTTTGTGTCCGGCGGCAGCCCTGCCGTGGTCAAGCAGTCCGTATCCTCGGAACCCGCACGCACCGCGGATGTTGCGCCCACCATCGGCCGGCTCTACGGGCTCAAGTCGCCGTCCGGGGGCTACGACGGCACGGCGCGGACTTCGGCCCTGACCGTCTAGCCCCGACCCCGGGCCCCGCGTGGCGCCGGAGGCCAGCTTTCGAGCTGCCTCCGGCGCCTTTGCTGCGTTAAAGCGCCGGAGCCAGGTCTCCTGGGTTCAGACTCCCGCGTTCACACTCCCGCGTGCAGCCGGGGGAGCGCGTCCACCAGGGGAGCGAGCTCCGGAACCTCCTGGGCCTCGGCAAGGGCGCGCTCCAGGGTGGCATCATGGACGGGCCGGGCCTGCTCCAGCAGGGCGATGCCGCTGGGCGTGAGCTCGGTGTAGATCCCGCGCCGGTCGTCTGCGCAGAGGATCCGGGTCAGCAGCGCGCGTTCCTCCAGCCGGTTCACCAGCCTGGTAGTGGCGCTAGCGCTCAGGGCCGTGGCCCGGGCCAGCTGCTGCATTCGCATGTGCCAGCCGTCCTGCCGGCTCAGCGCGTCCAGCACAGTGTACTCCACCACCGAGAGCTGCGCCTCGGCCTGGAGGGAACGCTCCAGCTCCGCCTCAATCAGGCCATGCAGCGCCGCGAGCGTCCGCCACCCTTGCGCCCGGACCTCGACGGCGTCGTCCTTGATGCCCATCAGTTGTGCTCCTTCCAGCTCGGGCATCCGCGTCCCGGCCAGCCGGGAGCGTGAGCCCACCAAGTAGTTGCTTGCGCGCTATAGTTGCGTGTGCAACAATAAATAACGCGTCTGCAACTATTAGCTTACGCCTCGCAAATCTCCCCGTACAGTTTTGAAGGAGTCCCCATGCCCATCGGCCTGATTGCACTCGCCCTCGGCGGGTTCGGAATCGGACTCACCGAGTTCGTCATCATGGGCCTCTTGCCCGAGGTGGCCGCAGACTTCCGCGTCACCGAAGCCACCGCCGGCTGGCTGATTTCCGGCTACGCGCTCGCCGTCGTCGTCGGGGCGCTGGTCCTGACCGCCGCGGTGACGCGTTTTGAGCGCAAGCCGGTGCTGGTGGTGCTGATGGTGCTGTTTATCGCCGGCAACTTCGTCTCCGCGATCGCCCCCGACTACGCCCTGATGATGGCGGGCAGGATCATTGCCGCACTGGCCCACGGCGCGTTCTTCGGGATCGGTGCGGTGGTGGCCGCCAGCATGGTCGCCCCCACCAAAAAAGCCGGCGCCATCGCCATCATGTTCACCGGGCTGACCGCGGCCAACGTCCTGGGCGTGCCGTTCGGCACCATGCTCGGCCAGGCCGCGGGCTGGCGCTCCACGTTCTGGGCCATCACCGGCATCGGCGTGCTGGCACTCGTCGGCATTCTGGCCCTGGTGCCGAAGACCGGCGCGGGGGAGGCGACGGGTTCTGCCGCCGGCGGATTGCGCGGCGAACTCCGCGCCTTCCGCTCCGGCCAGGTCTGGCTGTCGATCTTCGTGACCATCCTGGGCTACGGCGGGATGTTCGGCGCCTTTACCTACGTCGCCTACACCCTGACCGAGGTCACCGGCTTCTCCGCGGCCACCGTGCCGTGGCTGCTCATCATCTTCGGCGTGGGCCTGTTCATCGGCAACACCGTCGGCGGCAAGGCCGCGGACTGCAACGTTGACCGCACCCTGCTCGTGGTGCTCGCTGCCCTCGTGCTGGTGCTGGTCGTCTTCGCCCTCACCTCGGCCAGCCAGCCGATGACCATCGCGTCCATGGTGCTGCTGGGCGGCTTTGGCTTCGCCACCGTGCCCGGGCTCCAGATGCGCGTGATGAAGTACGCCGACGGAGCGCCCACCCTCGCCTCCGGCGCGAACATCGGCGCCTTCAACGTGGGCAACGCGCTCGGTGCCTGGATGGGCGGCGTGACCATCACCGCCGGGCTCGGCTACACCTCGCCGATCTGGGCCGGCGCCGGCATCACCCTGCTGGGCCTGGGCGTGATGGCCTTCGCCGCCATGGCCGCCAAAAAAGGCGCCCCGCGCGGCACTACCCCCGACGACGCCCGGCGGCCTGCGCCGTCCGCCGCGGGGCCGGAAGCCGCCCGGACGGACGCCGAGCTGCAGCGTCTCTAACGCGCGGCCGTACGGTTCCGGCAGACCTCCACAAAGGCCCGGAACGGCGCCAGCCGCTCCGCAGCGGGCAGCTCCTGTGCCTCCGGATGCCACTGGACGGAGGCGACCCAGCGGGCCGGATCTTCCAGCGCCTCCACGGTCCCGTCGCCGGCCACCGCGCTCACCACGAGCCCGTCGGCCACCCGGGCAACGGCCTGGTGGTGGCCCGAGGCGATCTTGACGGTGACCGCGGCCGCGGTGCCACCGGAGTCCCGGTAGAGCCCGGCCACCTTCGACCCGGCGGCAATCCCGACCTCGTGCCAGGCCCAGGGCCCGGCGTCGTGCAGGGGTGCGGGTTCCCGGTGCGCCACGGTGCCCGGGTCCATGTCCTGGACCAGGGATCCGCCGTAGAGCACGTTCAGCAGCTGGTGCCCGCGGCAGATGCCCAGCACCGGCAACCCGGCGTCGACGGACTGCCGGGCGACGGCCAAGTCCAGGGCGTCCTGGCCGTGGTTGACGTCGTAGCAGGCCTCGCCGGGTTCCTCGCCGTACAGCCGCGGGTCCAGGTCCCCGCCGCCGGGGAGCACGACGCCGTCGAGCCCGGCCAGGTCCTCGGCGGAGGTGAGCAGCACGGGGTCGGCGCCGCCGTCGCGGAGCAGGTCGACGATGTAATCGAAGAGCCCGTTGGCCTCGCCCACCCGAGGGTCGGGATCTTCGGAACTGCTGAGCCGGACCGGAACGCCGATGCGGGGGCGGCCGCTGACGGGCCGGGCTGGAGTCTGCATGACTCATTTTGCACCACGACGTCCGCGTCCTCTCGCAGGACTAGGATTGCCGGATGAACAACAGGTATCTCGTGTCCCGCAGCCGCTTCATCGCGGCCGCCCCGGAAGCCGTCTTCGAGGTGCTCGCCACCCCGGCGCTGCACAGCGTGATCGACGGCTCGGACACCGTCAAGGGCGCCCAGCCCCGCGGCCCGGAACGGCTGGGCCCGGGCGCGAAGTTCGGCATGGACATGAAGGTCGGCGTCGACTACAAGATCCTCAACACGGTCAGTGAGTTCGAGGAAGGCCGGCGCATTGCCTGGCGCCACTTTTACGGCCACGTCTGGCGCTACCTGCTGGAGCCCGCCAGCGACGCCGCCGGCCGGCCGGGCACCCTGGTGACCGAGCAGTGGGACGCCCGGCAGGTCCGGGGCAAGATCTTCCTGCGGTTGGCCGGCTACCTCCGCCGCCACCCGGCCAACCTGGAGCAAACCCTGGCTAAGCTCGACGCCTACCTCGGCAGTGCCGGCCGTCCCGCCGGCTCCGCCACAGGCCCCGCCGCGGAGCCCCGGGACTAGGACTGCACGGATGAGCGCTGCCCGAAGCCTGCACCCAAGTCCGCGCACGCTCGAGGTCGAGAGCCTCGGCAGCTTCGACGTGCTGGTCGCTGGGGGAGCCCGGTCCATGCACGGCTGGCACCTCCAGTCGCTGGACCTGCGCGGCCGCCGCGAGCCGCTGGAGTCCCTCGACGCTCAGGGCGCGATCTTCCTCGGCTGCAGCTTCGACGACGGGGTGGAGGAATCGCTGCGCGCCCGCGGGGCCCTGATCTTTCCCAAACTGGAAAGGGTTCCGTTCGACCCCTACCGCGGCCGGCTCTACACCCCGCAGGAGCTTTACGCGGGCGTCGAGGAAACCCGCTACGAGGACACCCTGGACGCCAGGGTGTACCAGTGGAGCATCCGTCCCGGCCAGCGGCACCGGCTGGACGCCACGCTCGCCGCGGCCCTGCACGACCACTCGATCGGCGACGCGCTGGAGGAGCTGACCCGCTCGGAGCTGTGCGTCGGCCGGGCCATGGTGGGCGTGATGGGCGGGCATGCAGCGAGCCGCGGTTCGGCGGGGTTCACCGAGGCTGCGCTGCTGGGCCGGCTGCTGGCCCGGAACGGACGGGTGGTCGCCACCGGCGGCGGCCCGGGCACCATGGAGGCCGCCAACCTCGGCGCCTACCTGAGCGCGGCGGACGACGCGGATTTCCAGCGGGCGCTGGCGGACCTTGCCGTTGTACCCGGGTTCCGGCCATCGGTCTCGGCGTGGGCGCGGACCGCGGCGGCCGTCGTTGAACGCCATCCGGACGGAACGCCGTCGCTGGGCATTCCCACCTGGTTCTACGGCCATGAGCCGCCCAATTTCTTCGCCACGCACATCGCCAAGTACTTCGCCAACGCCATCCGTGAAGCGATCCTGCTGGAGCTGTGCAACGGCGGGATCATCTTCCTGCCCGGCTCCGGCGGCACCGTTCAGGAGATCTTCCAGGACGCCTGCGAAAACTACTACGGCGCCCCGGAGACCATCACGCCCATGGTGCTGGTGGGCAAGGAGCACTGGCTGCGCCGGTTTCCGGCCTGGCCCCTGCTGCAGAGCCTGGCCGCGGGACGGCGGATGGAGAACCGGATTTTCCTGGTGGACAGCGTCGAGGAAGCCCTCGCAGTGCTGGAAGGCTAGGTTCGCTCCGGAAGCTGCGTCCGGTCTTAGAGGTCCTTGCGGCACGCGGCGCGGCCAAGCTCGCGCAGGCCGTTCAGGTCGCCGTCGGCCAGCCCGTCCGGCGCGCCGATCTCCGGGTACATCAGCTGCTTCGGGTCCTCGACGTGCTCCAACCCCATCACGTGGCCCAGCTCGTGCAGGATTACCGCCGTGGCGTACGCCGAGCCGTCCCCGCGGCCCAGGTCTTCGCTGATCTGCGGCGCGTCCAGCTCCAGGCTGCCGGTGACAAAGCTCTTGGGGCCGTCGCCGTAGCTGAAGTGGGTGCTGCCGCCGGTGCCGATCACGGGTCCCTGCAGCTGGGGGGCCTGCTCCGGCGTCGTCCAGGCGATCAGCAGCGGAGCCCAGCGGTCGCCGTACGCTTCCTTTTGGTACGGGGCGCGTGACTGGGACGGCGCCTCGGTGGTGGGCCCGTCGTTAACGAACCTGATCCCGGTCGCCTCGGAGACCGTTTTGATCGCGTTTTCGACCAGCTGCTCGGCACCCTTGGGAGCCAGCGCGGCATTGACCACGTAGTGCAGCGGACGACACGGCGAGTAACCGACCGGGCTGCCATCGGCATTGGTGGCGAGGAACTTGTACGACTTGCTGGCGGACGCCGGCCTGGGCGGCTGCCCCAGGGGTTGGTCCTGCTCCTCGAAAGCCGGCGGCGGGACGGCCATGTGCGACCCGTCCTCGGTAACGCCGGCCTGCCGGCCGCCCGGGACTGCGGCCGGATGGTTCGCCGTGCCGCGCGAGTGCGGGTTCGCTCCGCCGTTGAACTCAAACAGGCCGACAAAACGGGGATCCCCGTACACCAGCCCCGCGGTCAGGAAGGCGGCACCGGCAATCAGGATCACCACGGCAAGGTTCCGGACCGCCCGGAAGGCGCCGCCGGCACGGCTGTGCCGCGGCGAGCGGTCCCGGAACCCGGGATCCTCCACTAGCCGACCACCGCGCCGAACGCCATGCCGAGCAGGTAGGTCACAGCCGCGGCACCAAGACCGATGGCCAGCTGGCGGAGCCCGCGGGTGACGGGGGAGGTGCCGGAGAGCAGTCCGACGACGCCGCCGGTCAGCAGCAGCGCGATCCCCACCAGGGCGGCGGACACCACAAGCGCGGCGATCCCGGTCATCCCGAACAGGAAGGGAATGATCGGCACGATCGCGCCGGAGGCGAAGAAGCAGAAACTCGACGCCGCGGCGCCCCACGCCGTGCCGACAGCCTCGTGCTGGTCCTCGGTCTCGGGAAGCTCCGGCCGCAGGGACAGGCTCGGATCGCAGTCGCAATCCAGCAGGCCCATCCGCTCCGCGACGCGGTGCTCGGCGGCCTCGCGGGACATCCCGCGGGCCAGGTAGACGAGGACGAGTTCGTTGTGTTCGATGTCCAGCGAGGGTGCGGCAGAGAGCGTGATCTGGGTGGGGCGGGTGGCGGCCAGCAGTTCACGCTGGGACCGCACGGAGATGAATTCGCCGGCGCCCATCGAGAGCGCACCGGCCAGCAGGCCGGCCACACCGCTAAGCAGCACCACGGAGCTGCCGACGCCGGAGGCGGCCATGCCCATCACGAGGGAGAGGTTGCTGACCAGCCCGTCGTTGGCGCCGAACACGGCGGCGCGGAAAGTGCCGGCCAGGCGGTTGCGGCCCCGGGTCGCGAGCCCGCGCACAACCTCTTCGTGGATCTGCTCGTCGGCGACCATGGCCGGCGTGGCGGCGGGGTCCTTGGCGTATGGCGAGCGGCTCTCGGCCCGCTGGGCCAGGGCCAGGACAAAGACGGAGCCAAAATGCCGGGCCAGGAAGCCGAGGAGCTGGCTGCGGAGGGAGGCCGGGCGCGGCCGGCCGGCGTGCTCGCCGAGCAACTGCAGCCAGTGCGCCTCGTGGCGCCCCTCCGCTTCGGCCAGGGCCAGCAGGATGTCGCGTTCCTCGCCGCTGCGGTTCTGGGCCAGCTCGCGGTAAACGC
Organism: Pseudarthrobacter sp. B907; assembly: GCF_040137805.1. NCBI lineage: Bacteria > Bacillati > Actinomycetota > Actinomycetes > Micrococcales > Micrococcaceae > Pseudarthrobacter > Pseudarthrobacter sp. B907. Next base: position 68,845 of record NZ_JBEEQE010000008.1, read on the forward strand.
GGGCCTCGGCGCGTTCGTCGGCGAGGTACTGCCGCCAGCGCTTGACGTCGGCGGGGCGGGCCGCGGAGTTCGCTGCCGGGCTTACTTCGGGGTTCACGGGAGTTGTGGGGGAGCCCGCGGCAGGGCCGTGGACGGAATGGTTTGGATCAGATGGGGCGTGCTGAGACACGGAAACTCCTGGGCTCGATAGGGCATGGTTCGGCCCCATTGCGAGTCCAGCGTACCCCGTAATTCCGCGGATTTTCGGCTGGCAATCCTCAGCCGAAAGTTTAGGTTGGCCGTAAAGAAGCGGCCGCCACGGGCCGCCGTGAGGCGGGCAGGACGGCCCTTGACCGCCACCCGGTGCGGTGTTCGAATAAAGGCCAGGGCGGGTACTCCGGCAGGCCGGCCCAGCCGTTTACCGGGCGCCGGGTCCGGCCGGCACGCACCACTGCCGCAGCGCGAGCGCACGGAGGTTGCACCATGGACAACACCGGATCGAAGGCCGGCCAGCCGGGCAGGGACTCCGTGGAGTCGGACCCCGCCTACGACTTCGCCGAGGACGCTCCGGTCGGGGCAGCGGAGACCGAGGACGAGGAGCTGCTGGAGGAAGCCGACCGGAACGTCCCCCTGGACACGGAAGATTTCCTCGGTGACGAGCAGCCGATAGAGCCCGTCGATGCCGATGAGTTCCGCGGACCGGAACAGGACGAGGAGTAGGCGTTCCGGTCCAGAAATATTGCCGGACGGCACGACGGCGGCACCTCCGTGGGGAGGCACCGCCGTCGTCCAGAGCCTTGAGCGGGGCCGTGCAAGTCCACGCCCGTGGCTAGAGGCCCGGGATCAGTGGCTCAGGGCCGGAATCTTCTCATCCTCCGTTGCGGCTGCGCCGGCCACGCGACCGCGCCAGGTCGTCATCACGGCGGGATCGGTCGGTTTGGTCAGCAGCGACACGGCGACATAGACCACCGCGGAAGCCAGCAGCCCGTAGTAGATCGGTTCGTTAGCGTAGATGCCGTCCAACGGTACTTCGGCGTTGATCTCCAGGAAGATCATGGTGCCGAGGGTGATCAGAGAGCCGACCGCCATTGAGGCGGCCGCGGCGATGCCGGTGCCGCGTTTCCACACCAGGCCGCCGAGGATAGCGACGAGCAGTCCGCCCACGAGGATGTCATAGGCGATAGTGAGAGCCGCGACGACATCCTTGGTGATGATGGCGATCACGATCGCCACCACCCCGAGTCCCAAAACCCAGAGGCGGTTGGCCTTAACGTCGTGCTCGGGGTTGTCCGTGTCGTCGGTGTTGACCGTCTTGCCGAACCAGCCGGCGACGAACGGCAGGACGTCGGCGCGGGCCACGGTGGCGGCGGCGATCAGGGCGCCGGAGGCGGTGGACATCATGGCGGCGACTGCTGCGGCCAGCACCAGGCCGCCGATGCCGATCGGCAGCAGGTTGGTCGCGACCTCGGCATAGACTACGTCCTTTCCAAGGGCCTTCACGTCGATCGCGGGCAGGGCGACGCGGGCGCCCAAGCCGATCAGGGCGCCGGCGGCCCCGTAAAGAATGCAGTAAACGCCGGCCGTGGCGCCGCCCCACTTTGCGACGGTGGGGGTCTTCGCGGTGAACACGCGCTGCCAGATGTCCTGGCCGATCAGCAGGCCGAGCGTGTAGACGACGAAGTAGGTGATGATCGTCTGGAGGCCGATGCCGTCGATCTGGAAGAACGTGGCGTCGACGCGGCTCCGAACGCCGTCGAGGCCGCCCGCGGCGTTGAGCGTGAACGGCAGCATCAGCAGGAAGATTCCGACCGTCTTGATCACGAACTGGACCTGGTCCGCAAGCGTGATGGACCACATGCCGCCGATGGTCGAGTACACCAGCACGATGGCGCCGCCGATGGCGATGGCGACGGCGCGGTCCCAGCCGAAGAGGACAACGAAGATCGTGGCGTAGGCACCGGTCGAGGTGGCGCAGAGCATCAGCGTGTAGGCCAGCATGACAATGCCCGAGGTCTGGGTGGCCCGGCTGCCGTAGCGCAGGCTCAGCATCTGGGAGACCGTGTAGATCTTGAGCTTCTGGATGGTGCTGGCGAAGAGCAGGCTGAGCAGGAGCACCCCGACGCCGATTGCGACCACGAGCCACATGCCGGAGATACCGAACTTGTAGCCGAGTCCGACGCCGCCGACAGTGGATGCGCCGCCGAGGACCACTGCAGCCATAGTGCCGGTGTAGAGGAGAGGCCCGAGCCGACGGCCGGCCACGAGGTAATCGCTGTTGTTCTTGGTGCGGGACTTGCCCCACCAGCCGAAGGCCAGCATGGCAACGAGATACACCACCACGATGGCAATGTTGACGAAACTTGCGTCCATTGAGGGCTCCTTGGAGCGGTTCAGGAGCAGCTGCCGGCCGCCGGGCCGCGGCATTGCGGTCGGCGTCCGTGGCTGCTTGTCGGTAGTTTGCGGGAGGGTTCACGGTGAAACGCTCCATCATTGCCTAATAGGCAACACTTGTTGCCAAACAGTATGGTGTGATGTTGGTAACAGTCAAGGTATGACGACGGCGTGTCCTTGGCGGCGTCGTGACCGGTGTGTCCGGCTAGGATTGGCTCCAAAGCTGGGGCCGCGCGGCCGGCCGTGAAAGGTTCCCTTATGAAGGCTCTACCCGTTGAACCGAGCAACGTCCCGGTGGCCATCGGTTCCAGGATTCGTGCCGCCCGGCAGTCCCAGCGGCTCACCATCGAACAGGTCGCAGACGCCACCGGCCTGACCAAGGGATTCCTCAGCAGGGTCGAACGTGATCTCACCTCGCCCTCCGTGGCCTCGCTGGTCACACTGTGCCAGGTCCTCTCCATCTCGATCGGCGAGCTGTTCGCCGCCCCGGAAACCCACCTCACCAAGGCCGGCGAGGGGCCCCGGATCTCCCTCGGCGGCGAGGGGATCGTCGAACGCCTGCTGACCGCCCGCTCGGAACGGCGGGTCCAGATCATCCAGGCGGTGATCGCCCCCCGCGGCCGCGGCGAATCGGAGCTCTACGCCGTGGACTGCGACGTCGACGTGCTCCATGTCATCAAAGGCAGGATCAGGCTCATCCTCACCAACGAGGAGTTCGAGCTGGAGACCGGCGACACCGTCACCTTCCCCGGCCGGGAGCCGCACACCTGGGTGAACCCCGCCGACGAGCCGGTCGAGGTGCTCTGGGTGCTGGTCCCCGCCGCCAGCCGGTAGGTCCCGCGCTGCAGCGGGCTCTGCGTTTCCGGGCCAAGCGCTCCCGCCCAGTTACTCGGGCCGGCCCGGGCCGGCGAACCGCCTCGGCCCCGGAAATCCGCGGGCGCAGGGAGCCGGGCCGGGAAGTAACTGGGTGGGAGCGTCAGTGGGCTGGCCGCTGCCGCCCGGTTAGCACGGCCCGGATCGCGGCCACAACGCGTTCGGGCTCGAACCAGATGCGCTCGGGCATATACCGGAGCGCGGCAAAACCGCCCAGGGTCGAGGCGTTGTTCCGGGCCAGATCCCGGCGCAGCGACTCGCGGCTGGAGTGGAACGCGAAGCCGTCCACCTCGACGATCAGGAACCCGGCGATCAGGAAGTCCACCCGGCCGATCCCGGGGAGGTAGACCTGGGCGTCATAGCCGATTCCGTGGCTCCTAAACAGATACTGGGCGTCGACCTCCACGATGGATTCTGCCCGCAGATCCACGAGGTGCAGGGCCTTTCTGACCCGACCCGACCGGTCGGCGGTGAGCTGGGCCGTGAGCAGCTCCATCGGGACGCCGTGCAGCCGCATAGCCGAGGTGGTGATGGCCGCCGCGGCCGGCGGCGCCAGGCACCCCAGGGCATGCAATACCACATCCTCGACGGCGGCCAAAGGCAGCGCCGGGTGGGCGTCAAACCGGACCGTCCGGTGCCGGACGAACCCGCGGCCGTGACCGTGGTTGCAGGCCAGATGGTGCTGCGCCGGCGGCTCCCGAAGCCAGAGCCCATAGTGGCCTGCGGCGCTGGCGCAGCTGAGCCGGGCGTTGTGCCGGAGTGCGGTCTCGAACTCGGGCGGGCATCCCGGCAGGATAAAGACGCCGCGCTTCGGCTGTCGGACGGTCGCGGCCAGCCGGGCAACGTCCGTCCGGGAGTAGCCTGCTGCGAGCAGTTGCCCGGTCCGGGCGACGCCGCCCAGCCGGGCGAGGTATTCCAAGGGTTCCATGGGGCCAGTTCAAGGGCTTGTGAGCGGTCGGGAAACCAGTCACTTGGGCTATCTGGATTACTTTCGGGTGTTCGGGGTGTCCCCACCGTCGGTCAGGCCCGCGCTCCGGCCCAGTTACCGGGCCCGGCACCACTCGATTGCGGAAACGGGCCCCGGATTCTCGCGGTTCTCCGGGCCGCCTGCCGTTTGCGTGAGGTAGTAACTGGGCAGGAAGGCAGTCCCGTGCCGCCGTCGGGGCGCGAAAGTAAACATCTGATGCGCCATAGGCAACTTTCGAGTGTATGATGGCAGTCACACCCGTCGGACAATCCTCGAAGGAGACGCCTCTCTTGGACGAGCTGCGCATCGAGGCCAATGGCAACCTTGGCCCCATCGATTCCTCCCGCATCCCGCGCTACGCCGGCGCCGCCACCTTTGCCCGCCTGCCGCGGCTGGACCAGGTCGGGAAGGCGGACGTCACTGTGGTCGGTGTGCCCTTCGATTCCGGCGTCTCCTACCGCCCCGGCGCGCGCTTCGGCGCCAACCACGTCCGCGAAGCCAGCCGCCTGCTCCGGCCCTACAACCCGGCCTGGGACGTGAGCCCCTTCGAGAACATCCAGGTGGCCGACGCCGGGGATATGGCGGTCAACCCGTTCAACATCCACGAGGCGATCGAAACCATCCAGCAGAACGCGCTGGACCTGACTGCCGCCGGCGGCAAACTCGTGACCCTGGGCGGAGACCACACCATCGCCCTGCCGCTGTTGCGCGCCGCCGCCGAACGCGCCGGCCAGCCCGTCGCCATGCTGCACTTCGACGCGCACCTGGACACCTGGGACACCTACTTCGGGGCCGAATACACCCACGGCACCCCCTTCCGCCGCGCCGTCGAGGAAGGCATCCTGGACACCGAGGCGATCAGCCACATCGGCACCCGCGGCCCGCTTTACGGCAAAAAGGACCTCGACGACGACCACCGCTTCGGCTTTGGCATCGTCACCTCCGCTGACGTCTACTACCAGGGCGTGCTGGAAACCGTCGCCAAGGTCCGCGACCGGATCGGCAACCGCCCGCTCTACATCTCCGTCGACATCGACGTCCTCGATCCCGCGCACGCCCCCGGCACGGGCACCCCTGAGGCCGGCGGCATCACCAGCCGCGAACTGCTGGAAATCATCCGCGGCCTCCGCGGCATGAACCTCGTGGGGGCCGACGTCGTCGAGGTCGCCCCGGCGTACGACCACGCTGAGATCACCGGTGTGGCCGCGAGCCACGTCGCCTACGAGCTCGTCACCCTGCTGGCCGACCGCGCAGTCGACGGCGGCCGGACCGGCGCTCCCAACGGCTACGCGGCCCAGGCCCTCGGCCGGGAGGTCCGCCGCCCGGCCGGCTTCGCCGCGCCCTCCGCACCCGCCGCGCCCGCCGCACCAGAGTCCCGGCCCGTCGAGACCGGAGCCACCCGATGACCGGCGTGCGCAACGGCGGCGACCTCGTCGTCGAAACCCTCGAGGCCCTCGGCGCCAAAACCGTCTTCGGCATCCCCGGCCAGCACGCCCTGGGCCTCTTCGACGCGATGGGCCGCGGGAACCTGCACTTCGTCTCCTCCAGGGTGGAAAACAACTCGGCGTTCGCCGCCGACGGCTACTCCCGCGCCACCGGCGAGGTCGGCGTCCTGTTCCTCTCCACCGGCCCTGGCGCGCTGACCTCCCTGGCCGGGCTCCAGGAAGCCTATGCCACCGGCGTTCCGATGGTGGTCGTGGCCAGCCAGATTCCGCTCGAGGGCCTCGGCGCCCGCCGAAAGGGCATGCTGCACCAGCTCGATGACCAGAAGGCCTCGGCCGCGAACGTGACCAAGAGCCAGCGGCTGATCCAGCACGCCTCCGGCATCCCCTCGGCCATCCAGGACGCCTGGACCGAGGCGATCTCCTCGCCGCAGGGCCCCGTGTGGATCGAAATTCCGCAGAACGTGCTGCTGGATCCCATCATGGTCCCGCCGGTGGAGGACGCACTCGCCGAAGCCGCGGATAACCCGCCGCGTGTGGAGCTGATCCGCGAAGCCGTGAAATGGCTTTCCGAGGCGAACCGCCCCGCCATCATCGCCGGTGGCGGCACCCGCCGCGGCCGCGCCGAGGAGTCGCTGCTCTCCATTGCGGAGAAGCTCCGGGCACCGGTGATCTGCACGCCCGGCGGCAACGGCGCCTTCCCGTGGAACCATGAGCTCTCGCTGCAGTCCTGGATCGAGGACCAGTACATGACCGAGCTGCTCGAAGACGCCGATGTGCTGATTGTCATCGGCTCCTCGCTCGGCGAAGTGACCTCCAACTACTTCACCTTCGAACCGCGCGGCCGGATCATCCAGATCGACGCCGAACCGCGCGTCCTCGAATCCAACCGCCCGGGCCTCGGCATCCGGGCCGACGCCGGCCAGGCGCTCGCCGCCCTCGACGCCGCCCTCGTGGAGCCGCACGGGGAGCGCGCCGACTGGCACGGAACCGCGCCCGAGGACCTGGTCAAGGAGGCCTTGGCCAAGGTCAAGGCCCGGCTGGAATCCCAGGACCTCGGCAAAGAGCTGAGGTTCATGGCCGACATCCGCGAAGCCGTCCCGGCGCAGATGCAGACCTTCTGGGACATGACCATCTCCGCCTACTGGGCCTGGAGCTGCTGGGACTCCCGTGAGGGCCAGTTCCACTCGGCCCAGGGCGCCGGCGGGCTGGGCTTCGGCTTCCCGGCAGCGATCGGCGGCGCCGTTGGCCTGGAAACCACGGGCACGTCCGGCGGTTCGGCCCGGGTGCTTGCCGTCTCCGGGGACGGCTCGGCTATGTACTCGATCTCCGAACTTGCCACGGCCAAGCAACACAATGTCCCGGTCACCTGGCTGATTGTCGACGACGGCGGCTACGGCATCCTGCGCGAATACATGGTGGGCGCCTTCGGCAAGGCCACGGCCACCGAGTTGGCCCGGCCTGATTTCGTGAAACTCGCCGAGGCCTTCGGCGTCCCGGCGGTCCGGGTGGCCCCAGAGGATGTCGGGGACTCGCTCCGGGCGGGCTTCGAGGCCGACGGGCCGAACGTGGTCGTCGTCGAAACCCTGCTCAAGATGTTCGCCCCCACGCACCTGGACGTCTAAGCGCCGGCAGCGCCGGCACGCAGCTCAGGCCCCGAATCCGCCCGGATTCGGGGCCTGAGCTGTTCCCCGGCGCCATCGGCAGGGTTCTTAGTTTCCCAAAGCAATCAATTTAGAGTATTGTTGCTTCAGGCAAACAAGTAAGGGGCGTCCGCACATGTCAGTTGCATCGACCACCGCGGCCAAACTGGTCCACCACATCTTCGATCTCCAGCGAGCCGTTCGCTGCGTTGCCGCGGCCAACCTGCGCGGCGACGATACCGGGGTGGCGCTGCAGGGCGTGCTCCGTTTTGTGGGGGAGGGCGAAACCCGGGCCACACAGCTGGCGGAACGGCTCGGCGTCAGCGCCCCGGTGCTCAGCCGGCACCTTGCCGAGCTCGCCGGCCAGGGCTACGTCCTGCGCCGGCCCGATCCCGAGGACGGCCGGGCGCAGCTGATCGCGCTCTCGCCGTCCGGGGTTGAGAAGCTCCGCTCTATCGAGGCGCAGCGAGCCGCCACCCTGCAAGGCTTCCTGCAGGACTGGAGCGAGGACGACGTCGAGGAGACGGCGCGCATCCTGAAGAAACTAGCTGAATCCCTTCGGAGTTCAGCCCGGGCAAAGACGGCCGGACCCACCAATACGACCACCTTTGTTGAGGAGTAATTACATGGCCAGCCACGCTGCCGCCGCCGGGCAAGCCCCGGTACCCACCCCGAACCCCGCACCCCAGGTGGCCATGAGCCACCGCCAGATCATGGAGGCGTTGACCGGCCTGTTGGCGGCGTTCTTCACCGCGATCATCAGCAGCACCATCGTCGCCAACGCGCTGCCGACCATCATGTCGGAGCTCAAGGGCACCCAGACCGACTTCGCGTGGGTCATCACGGCCGCGCTGCTGGCCAACGCCGCCACCACTCCCATCTGGGGCAAGCTGGCGGACCTGTTCGACAAGAAGTTCCTGGTGCAGCTGAGCATCGTGATCTTCGTCGCCGGATCGGTCATGGCAGGCTTCTCCGAAACCATCCCGCTGCTGCTCACCGCCCGCGTCATCCAGGGCGTCGCCATGGGCGGGCTCACCGCGCTGGCCATGGCCATCATCGGCTCCATCATCCCGCCCCGCGACCGCGGCAAATACTCCGGCTACATGGGCGCCGTGATGGCCGTCGGTACCGCCGGCGGGCCGCTCCTGGGCGGCTTTATCGTCGACAGCCCGCTCGGCTGGCGCTGGACCTTCTTTGTCTGCGTGCCCCTGGCCATCATCGCCCTCATCCTGCTCCAGATCACCCTCAAGCTGCCGCACGTCCGGCGCCCCGCCAGGATCGACTGGCTCGGCTCCATTCTGCTGACCTCCGGGGTCAGCCTGCTGCTGATCTGGGTGTCCTTCGCCGGCAACCCGGACTACTACGACTGGTGGTCCTGGCAGTCGGCCGCGATGGTCGGCGGCGGCGTCGCCCTGCTGGCCCTGCTGGTCCTGGTCGAATCCAGGGTGGCGCAGCCCATCATCCCGCTGAAGATCATCTCCGAGCGCACCACCGCGCTCGCCATCCTGGCCTCGGTGGCCGTTGGCGTCGCCATGTTCGGATCCTCCACCTTCCTCGGCCAGTACTTCCAGGTGGCCCGGGGCGCCAGCCCCACCGAAGCGGGCTTGCTGACGTTGCCGATGATCGCCGGCAACCTCATCGGCTCTGTAGTCTCCGGCCAGCTGATCAGCCGCACCGGCAAGTGGAAGCGCTACCTGATCGCCGGCTCCATCCTGCTGATCGGCGGCCTCGGCCTCGCCGGCACCATCGACCACACCACCGAACTCTGGCTGGCCGGTCTCTACACGGCCGTGCTGGGCCTGGGCCTGGGCCTGCTGATGCAGAACCTCGTGCTGGCCGTGCAGAACACCGTCCGGGCCACCGACATCGGCACTGCCAGCGCCTCCGTTGCCTTCTTCCGCTCCGTCGGCGGCGCCATCGGCGTCTCGGTCCTCGGCGCCGTCCTGGGCAACCGGGTCAAGGAACTGGCCACCGAGGGCCTGGCCGCTGCCGGCATCCCCGCCGCGGGCGGATCCGCCGGCCGCAGCCTGGACCTCAAGGACCTGCCGCCGCAGATCCGGGACATCATGCGCGCCGCCTACGGTGACGCGACGGCGGAGATCTTCCTGATCTCGGCGGTGATCGGCGTCGTCGCCCTGGTCGCCGTGCTGTTCATCAAGGAAAAGCCGCTGCGGCGTACCGTGGACGTCCAGCCGGACGCCACCGCCGCCGCTTCGGTCACCGGTTCCGGGGCCGACGCCGACGCCGGTGCCGGCGCTGCCGCCGTCGCCGCGGCTGCGGGACATGCCGCGGAACCCGCTTCGGCACCCGCCGCGGCCTCCGGCATCGTGGACCTCGACAGCGAGTTCATCGAAGTGCTCAGCCAACAGCGCGCAAGCCAGCGCCGCGGCGACTGAGTGGCCCAAACGGTTACGGTCCCCTTGAAAGGGCCGGGGACGCCACGAGCACGACGTTCTTTCCGAACAAGTCCTCTGTGTAGCAGCTGATAAGGACGACGCGGTTGGGCACGACCCGCCAGATGGGGCTGTCCTTCAGCGTGGACTTGTCTTCGGTGGAAATGGAATCCACGCGGTAGCTGATTGTTCCCGCAGTCGTCGTTACCTCGAAGGTGTCCCCGGGGGCCGCGGCTGAACTGAGCCGGTTGAACGGTGCGTCTACGCCTTCCCAGCTGTGACCCATGATGTAGGTCGTGTTGGCGGAGCCTGCGCCGGGCGTCCCGAAGTTCGTCACCCAATATCCATCGAAGGAAATCGGCGGCACGATGCTTTGGGATTCAATTTCGGCCGGGGTCGGGTCCAATGGGTGCACCGCAACGTCCAGGCCGGCCGACGGGTAGACGATGCGGAGCGGCGCTGCCGCCGCCGGAAGCGCGGGTTGCGGTGCGGCGGTGGCCCGCGTTGGTGTGGGGTTGGCCGTTGGGGTCGCCGTGCCCGACGGCATCGGCGTGGGATTTCCGGGAACCGCCGGCGCCGGGGCAGCCGGCGGGACGGCGGCAAGCTCGGGCCCTCGGGGGAGGACCGGGCTAAACAGGAAGGCCAGGATCAGGAAAGCCGCGAGGCCGCAGGCCAGAATTAGTAGATCACCGAGATTCCTGGCCCGCGGCTTGGCAGTCGGTGCATTCATCGCGGGAGTCCGGGGGAAGGGCATCTGAGCTCCTTCATAGGTTTCCGGTAAAGAGGGGCGCCGCCCCGCGCGGGCCGGCGCCCCTCTGCCACTGCCCTAGACGGCGGCGGCTGATCCGTGCTTGCGTGCCCGGCGCCTCATGGCGACGACCGACGCGGCCGTGAGCAGTGCCGCCTGGCCCGCCGCCCAGCCGGGAAGCCCGGCATCGGTGGTGCTGGCGACGGCGGTCTGCGCATTGAAGCCGCGGTTGACCTCGGCGCCGGCCCCGGCGCCGGACGGTACTACCGCCGCGGCACCCGGTGTCACCACTGCCTCTTCTCCAGCGGGCGGTTCGGTGGTGTCTCCGCCGCCTCCGCCGCCCGGGTTCTCCCCGTTGTCCTCTGCAAGGCAGCCGTTTTCGGGGACGGGATAGATGTCGGCCTTGCCGTTGTGTCCGTCCTTGTGCCCGTGGAGCCATGCCTCTTCGGAGGTCGTGATGACCACGTAGGGGTTCTTCTCGGATCCCGTCGCGTGACAGAAGGTGACCTTCTTCGACTCTGATCCGTTGTTCCCGTGGTCTTTGTCTTCTCCCGACGGGCAGCCCGCCGACGGGGCCGGAACGATGTCGTCGTCGTGCACGCCCTGGGCGTTGTGTCCGTTGAGTCCGTTCTCGCTGATCGTAATTTCAACGTACGGGTTCGTTTCTGAGCCGGTCGCGTGGCAGATGCTGATCTTGTCTTCCGGGTCCGCATGTGCAGGGGCGCTGGCGCCCAGCAGAACAAGGCCGGCAATGCCGACCACTACAGAGACCTTTTTCATGGCGATACTCCATCTGGATCATTGGAACTGACCAGACTGCTGGAGACGGCGGCCCGTGGCGGAGCCGACCGCTGATCGCAGGTTCCCAGATAACCGTTGTTCTTCCTGCAGAAATGTCCAGTAACTGACAACTTTCACGCTAGGCCGGGGGGTGGTTGCGGGCACGAGTGATTGCTACCCGGCCGACTACGGGTCTTTTTGCTGGGACTACTGTGGCAACAGTCCACTACTGTTACTAACGGTGCCGAAGTTCGCCCCGGTGTTCTTGAACGCCGCCGAGCCGCCGGGCCCCGAAATCGGCGCCGTCAGGATGATTTTGCGCGGACGATGTTCCGTGCGGGCGGCTCGTTTCGTAGAGTTGGATGGCTATCGCTGTCTGGCCCCTCTGTTAGTACTAACTGCACCGGGTTGCTTGTGTGCTTCCCGGAGTCTTATCCAGACTCATCTACTCGTCAGTTCCTAAGGACCCCCGGGCATGCTTGTCACCCTCATACGGCGCTATTCCAAGCCGTATCTGCCGTATATTGCGGCCGTCATCGTTTTCCAGCTGGCCTCGACCATTGCGGCCCTGTACCTGCCCAGCCTCAACGCCCAAATCATTGATGAGGGTGTCTCCCGCGGCGACACGGACTACATCTGGCGCACCGGCGCGCTGATGCTCGGCGTCGCGCTGATCCAGGTGGTCACCGCGATCGCCGGCGTCTACTTCGGGTCCAAGGCCGCGATGGCGTTCGGCCGGGACCTGCGCCGCGGCGTGTTCCGCAAGGTCAGCAGCTTCTCGGCCAGGGACGTCAACGTCTTCGGCGCCCCGACGCTGATCACCCGCGGCACCAACGACGTCCAGCAGGTCCAGATGCTGATGCTGATGGCACTGAACTTCATGGTCGCCACGCCCATCATGTGCATCGGGGGCATCGTCATGGCCCTCCGCGAAGACCTCAACCTGTCCTGGCTGGTGTGGGTCTCGGTCCCGCTCCTGGTGGTCGTGGTCGGCTACCTCGTGGTCCGCCTGATGCCGCTGTTCCGTTCCATGCAGGCGAAGATCGACCGGCTCAACGGCATCCTGCGCGAGCAGATTATCGGCATCCGCGTGGTCCGCGCCTTTGTCCGCGAACCCCACGAGGCGCAGCGCTTCGGCTCCGCCAACCAGGAGCTCACCGACGTGTCGCTGAAAATCGGCTCGCTGTTCGTGCTGATGTTCCCGGCGATCGGCATGATCCTGCACGTCTCCACCGCCGCGGTGCTGTGGTTCGGCGGCCAGCGGGTGGACGCCGGGGACATGCAGGTGGGCTCGCTGACGGCATTCCTGCAGTACCTGCTGCAGATCCTGATGGCCGTCATGATGGGCACGTTTATGGCAATGATGATTCCGCGCGCCTCGGTGTGCGCGGACCGCATCGGCGAGGTGCTCGACGTCGAACCCTCCATCCACGAGCCCGCCGCCCCGGTGGCCCCCGCCGCCACGGCCGGCCGGGTGGAGTTCCGCAACGTCTCCTTCGCCTACCCGGGTGCGGAGGCGCCGGTGCTTAGCAATATCAGCTTCACCGCCGAACCGGGCCAGACCGTGGCGATCATCGGGTCCACCGGCTCCGGCAAAACGACCCTGCTGGCCCTGCTGCCGCGGCTCTTCGACGCCGCCTCCGGCGAGGTGCTGCTCGACGGCGTCCCCGTCACCAAGCTGGACCGCTCCGAGATCACCGGACGCGTCGCGATGGTGCCACAACGGCCCTACCTGTTCTCCGGCACCATCGAGCACAACCTGCGCTTCGGCAAGCCCGAGGCCACGGACGCGGAACTCTGGGACGCCCTCACCGTCGCCCAGGCGGCCGACTTCGTCCGGGAGAAGAAGAACGGGCTTGGCGCCCGCATCGCCCAGGGCGGCACCAACGTCTCCGGCGGCCAGCGCCAGCGGCTGTGCATCGCCCGCGCCCTCGTCACCGAACCCAAGGTCTTCCTCTTCGATGACTCCTTCTCCGCCCTCGACGTCGCCACCGACGCCCGGCTGCGGAGGGCGCTCAAGGCCAAAACCGCCGACGCCACGGTGATCATCGTGGGCCAGCGCGTCTCCACCATCGCGGACGCGGACCAGATCCTCGTGTTGGACAACGGCCGGATCGTGGACCGCGGCACCCATGAGGAGCTCCTCGCGAGCTCCGGCACCTACCAGGAAATCGTCGAATCCCAGCTGACCGCGGAGGCAATCGCGTGAGCACCAACGAAAAGCTCAGCAAGGCCCCCAACGGGGCCACCGAAGCCGCGGAAACGACGGACGACGACTTCTACGAGGAGGAATTCACCGCCGGAGAAGCCGATGGCGGCATGTTCGGCGCGGTCCCTGCGAAGAAGGCCCAGCATTTCTGGCCCTCGGCAAAGCGGCTGATGGGCCTGCTGAAACCCGAGCGCGCCGGCATCGTTGCCGTGCTCGCCATGGTGACGGTCGCCGTCGTCCTCAACGTGATCGCGCCGCGCATCCTGGGCCAGGCGATGGACGTGATCTTCGGCGGCGTCGTCGGCAAGCAGCTGCCGGCCGGTGCCACCAAGGACCAGTTCATCGCCGGGCTGCGCTCCCAGGGCCAGGACAACTTCGCCGACATGCTGGCCAGGATGGACGTCACCCCCGGGGTAGGCATCGACTTCCAGAAGCTCGCGTTCCTGATCAGCGTGGTCCTGGTGATGTACTTCGTCGCCAACATCTTCCTCTGGCTGCAGGGCTACGTCCTGAACGTGCTCGTCATGCGGGTGGTCCGCCGGCTGCGGGACGACACCGAAAAGAAGCTCAACAAGCTCCCGCTGGGCTACTTTGACACCCGGCAGCGCGGCGACATCCTCTCCCGCGTCACCAACGACGTCGACAACATCCAGCAGGCGCTGCAGCAGGCCTTCGCGCAGCTGGTGAACTCCGCCCTGACGGTCATCGGCATCGTGATCATGATGTTCATCGTGTCCTGGCAGCTGGCCCTGATCGCCCTGATCGCGCTGCCGCTTTCGGGCGTAGCCGCCGGCATCATCGGCGCCCGCAGCCAGAAGCTCTTCGCCGCGCAGTGGAAGAACACCGGCGAGCTCAACGGCCAGATCGAAGAGTCCTTCTCCGGCCACGACCTGGTCCGCGTGTTCGGCCGCGACGCCGACATGCTGGCCCGCTTCGACGAGCGGAACGAGGAACTCTACAAGGCCAGCTTCGGCGCCCAGTTCGTCTCCGGCATGATCATGCCGGTCATGCAGTTCGTGTCCTACCTCAGCTACGTGGGGATCGCCGTCGTCGGTGGCCTGCGGGTGGCCTGGGGCGGGATGAGCCTGGGGGATGCGACGGCGTTCATCCAGTACTCGCGCGAATTCACCCAGCCGCTGGGGCAGATGGCCGGCATGGCCAACATGCTCCAGTCCGGTGTGGCTTCCGCCGAACGGGTCTTCGAGTTCCTCGACGCCGACGAACAGGACGCCGAGACCGCCACCGACCACCTCCCGGCCAAAACGGACGGGCACGTTGAGTTCCGGCACGTCACCTTCAGCTACACCCCGGACAAGCCGCTGATTGAGGATCTGTCCTTCACCGCCGAGCCGGGCCACACCGTCGCGATCGTCGGCCCGACCGGGGCCGGCAAGACCACCCTGGTGAACCTCGTGATGCGCTTCTACGAGCTCAACGCCGGGAGCATCACGCTCGACGGCGTCGACGTCACCAAGCTCAGCCGCGCGGAACTGCGGTCCAAGGTGGGCATGGTCCTGCAGGACGCGTGGCTGTTCGGCGGCACAATCTACGAGAACATCCGCTATGGCAAGTTGGACGCCACCGAGGAACAGATCATGGCGGCGGCGAAGGCCACCTTCGTGGACCGCTTCGTCCGTGCCCTGCCGGACGGCTACAACACGGTCATCGACGAGGAAGGCAACAACGTCAGCGCCGGCGAGAAGCAGCTGATCACCATCGCCCGGGCTTTCGTCGCGAACCCCTCGCTGCTGATCCTGGACGAAGCCACCAGTTCCGTTGATACCCGCACCGAGGCCCTGGTCCAGAAGGCCATGGCCGCGCTGCGCACCGAGCGCACCAGCTTTGTGATCGCCCACCGGCTCTCCACCATCCGGGATGCCGACACCATCCTGGTTATGGAGGCCGGCCGGATCGTCGAACAGGGCCGGCACGCGGAGCTGCTGGAACTACAGGGCGCCTACTACCGGCTGTACATGTCCCAGTTCGCCGGGGAAGACGCCGAAGCCTCCGTCCTGGAAGAGCCGACGGCGGTGCACAGCTGAGCGCCGCCGGGATGGCGCCGGCGGAGGGACAACCCGCCGGGGCCACGGACCCGCGGCGCCTGGAGGTCAAGGTGCCGATGCGCTGGGGCGACATGGATGCCTACGGCCACATCAACAACGTCCAGCTCGTCCGGATCCTGGAGGAGGCCCGGATCGCCGCGTTCGGGCCGCCCCGCGGAGCCGGCCTGCCCGGCGTCGAACCTGAGGTGTCCCTGTTCAACGAGGTCCCGGAGGGGACGCTGGCGCTCGTTGTGGAACACAAGATCCGCTACGTCCGGACGCTGGAATACCGCAACGTGCCCGCCGTCGTGCAGCTTTGGATTGGTGCGGTCAAAGGTGCCAGCTTCGACATCCACTACCTCGTCCAGGATCCCGTGACCGGCGAGGACTGCGTCAAGGCCAGCAGCCACCTGGCGTTTGTGGACGAGGCCACCGGACGGGTCCTTCGTCTGACCCCCGAGCAGAAGGCCAAGCTGGCCCCATTCACGGCCGCCCACCAGACCCGCTAGGCCCTACCTCGCCGCCGGGATCGGTCCTAGACTGATCAGGCCCGGGGGATGCCTGAACCCGGTTGTCTGGACACCCGAAGCAAGGAGCAGGGCTCATGGCCAAGCGAAGCAAGACGAGGGCACGGAAGAAAACCTGGAAAGAACTCTCGCCGATGGCGAAGTTCGGCACCATCACGGCGGCCGTGGTCCAGCTCTCCCTCCTGGTCGCCGCCCAGCGCGACATCTCGCGGCGCCCGGCGGAGGAAATCCGCGGCAGCAAGGCCCTGTGGCGGGCCGCCACACTCATCAACTTCGTCGGCCCGGGCACCTACTTCACCTTCGGCGTCAAGCGCCGCCCGGCCGCGAAGTAAGTCCCAGCTGGCCGCGTCGCCGGGGCGCTCCGGGCCCGGCGCCGACGGTAGGCCGCGGAAGCTACTGCCAGGTAACTCATGCCCGCCCGTTATGCCTTCGTTCAGTTTTAGGCTGTAAATTGATTGCATGACCCCATCGCCAAAGACCGCCATGCACCGCGCCCTCGGCATCTCAAAAGAGATCGAGGACGCGGCCTGGTTCGTCCTGGGCCCGGGCCTGCACGGCCAGCCGTCGGCCCTGGACGGGCGCACCATGACGTGGACGGCGGACGCCGCCGTCGAGCTGCTCGAACGCCTGGAAGCCGGCGCCGCGGACCCTAAGGCACCCATGATGACCAACCTCCGGCAGAACCTTGAGGGGGCGTCGCGCGGGGCCAAGCAGTTGGCCGTGGAACTGCTGTTCCTGCAGTCGTTGCCGCTGGCCCATGAGGTGAAGTCGCTCAAGGTCAAGCGCGCCCGGGTCGCCGAGGCCGCGTCCTGGCTGGAGCCGCCGCTGGAACTCCCGGAGGAGCTCTACGCCGGGATGACGGACCACGGCGTGATCCGGGACCGCACCGCGGAATTTAACTGGACCATTTGGGACCACCTGAAATGGCTCTGCCGCTTCGTCGCCCACGTCGACAACCAGCCCACCGCCGCAGTGCAGGCAGCCCTCACGGACCCGCTGGCGTTCCACAACCTGACCGCCGGCACCCCCGAGGACCAGCCGGCCATCCGCCGGAGCATCGAGTTCCTGGTCTGGCCCGGCTATTTCGAACCCGTGGTGGCCGACGTCGAACGCCAGGAAATCCGCGACGCCTTCGCCTCGCTGGTCGGCGGTGCCAAGGGTGACTCCGACGAGGAAGTCTCCGCCGACATCCACCGCATCCGGCTGCATCTGGACGAACAGGCCGGGCAGCGGATCGACTGGTACTCCCGGCAGCTGGTCAGCCAGTGGCGGAAGGTGGGAGATCCCGGCCGCCGCGCCTGGCTGCTGCGCAGCCACCACGACAATGCCGAGCTGCTCGCCGCCTGGCAGGACGAGGAAGCCGTGACGCTCGACGTCGAGCACCTCCGCCTGCTGGACCCGGGCGTGACCGCGGGCGTGGTGCAGCACGCCGTGGACGAGGACTACAAGCACCTGAGCTATGTGGAGCGCGAGGACACCAAGACCGCCATCTTCGCGTTCCTGACCGTGATGAAACCGGGCGACCTCACGCTGTACCAGCACTCCGGCGCCGTCCGGGTGGGGGTGGTACTGGGCGAACCTGAGCACCACGAGGACAACCGCCGGCTGCGCCGCAAGGTCCGCTGGTTCGACGAGGTCCACTCGACGGCCGACCTGCCCCGACATGTGCAGCGCCAGCTGGCCAGCTCCGGGCTGATCGTGGACGTTACCAGGGTGATCCAGGCGCTCGACACGCTGCTCCCGGCCGAAGCCGAATCGGAACCGGACGACGGCGCCGAGCCGGACGCCGTCGTCGAACCACCCTGTGAGGGTTTCCGGCCGCTGACGGCCGAGTTCGCCGCGTCCCTGCACATGGACCTCGAGCCCCTGCAGGAAATCGCCGAATTGCTGGAGGAAAACCGCCAGCTGGTCCTGTACGGTCCTCCCGGCACCGGGAAAACCTACCTGGCCAAGCACCTCGCGGCCGAGCTGGCCGGCGACACCGGCGACGAACGGGTCAAACTCGTCCAGTTCCACCCCTCCTATGCCTACGAGGACTTCTTCGAGGGCTACCGCCCGGACAAGACCGACGAGGGTCAGGTGTCCTTCAAACTGGTCGCCGGACCGCTGCGCCGGCTGGCCGAGGAGGCTGCGAAGCCGGGCAACGAGAGCAAACCGTACTTCCTGATCATCGACGAGATGAACCGCGCCAACCTTGCGAAGGTCTTCGGCGAGCTGTACTTCCTGCTCGAGTACCGCGACGACCGCATCTACCTGCAGTACAGCCCCACCGAGCCGTTCTCGCTGCCGGACAACCTGTACATCATCGGCACCATGAACACCGCCGACCGCTCCATCGCGATGATGGATGCCGCCATCCGCCGCCGGTTCTCCTTTATCGAGCTGCACCCCAAGACCGAGCCGGTGAAGGGAACGCTGCTGCGCTTCCTGCAGGCCCGCGGCCTGGACACCACGCCGGCGCTGCTGCTCGATGAGCTGAACAGCGCCATCGACGAGTGGGACCGCGACCTGATGATCGGGCCGTCCTACTTCATGAAGAAGGCCGCCCAGACCCCCACCGGGCTGCGCCGGATCTGGAAGTACGAGCTGATGCCGCTGCTCGAAGAGCACTACCACGGCCAGCTGAACCGGGCGCAGCTGGAGGAGCGGTTCGGCCTGGAGCAGCTGTTGGCCCGCCTTGCGCGCGTCTAGTCCCGCCCTGGCCGGCGCCGTCCGCCACATTGTCCTGGACGAGCTGTCCGGGGGAGTGGTGGAACGGATCGACGCCGGCAGCGCCGCCTACATCAACGGCAGCGGCCTGGCCAAGGCCTCGCCGCTGGGCATGGGCCTGTTCCGGATCGAACCGGTGGGCAAGGTCGGGTCCGTGCGGACCCCCTCCGTGCAGCTGGAGGTCCGGCCCAAGGAACGGCTGGGGCTCGGGCGCCTGCTCTTCCTGCTCGGCTACACGGAGAACCAGGGTTTCCGGGATGACGCCGTGGCCGCCGTCGAAGACACTGACCTCTGGAGCGCCCTGGCCGAGTCACTGGCCCAGCTCGCGGACCGGGCGCTGAGCCGCGGCGTGCTCCAGGGGTACCTGAACGTCGACGAGTCGCTCCGCACCGTCAAGGGCCGGATCCGGATCTCGGACCAGATCTCGCGCCGGCCCGGGATGCTGGTGCCGCTCGAGGTCTCATACGACGAATTCACCGAGGACATCCCGGAAAACCGCATCCTTCGGGCAGCCCTTGAACGGATGTCGAAGGTGCCGGGAGTGCGGGCCGATGTGCTCAGCCGGTTGCGGCGGTTGAAGGGCAAGCTCGACGCCGTGACGCGCCTGCAGTCCGGCGCGCCGCTGCCGCCGTGGCGGGCCAGCCGGATGAACACCCGATACCACGCGGCCCTGCGGCTCGCCGAGGTGATCCTACGCAACGCCTCGGCCGAGGCCGGGGACGGCAAGCAGCACTCGGCGTCGTTTGTGGTGGACATGTCCAAAGTTTTCGAGGACTTTGTCGGCACCGCGCTGCGGGAGGCCATGGCGGCACACCCGGGGGAGATGCGGCTGCGCTACAACTCGATGCTCAACGAGGCGGTGCGGGATTCCGACCGGATCATGGTGCAACCGGGCGCGGTGCATCTGCTCGGCGGCCGGCCCGTGATGGTCTACGACGCGAAGTACAAGGCGGCGTCCGACGTCGGCGCCTCCCTGTCCGCTGACCATTACCGGATGCTGGCGTACTGCACCTCGCTGCGGGTGCCGACGGCGTGGCTGGTCTACGCGGGCGCGGGCGAGATCAAACTTCGGCGGATCCTCAACACGGACATCGACGTGGTGGAGTTCCCGCTGGACCTGTCTTTGCCGCCGGCGGAAATCCTGGCCTCCGTGGCGGACCTGGCACAACAGTCGTGGGGCGAAGTGGTGCGGCAGGCTGCGATCAGCCGCTGAGTGCCGGTTCCGGGGGGAGCCTAGGCGGTGTCGTCCTGCACGGTTGTGGAGATGGAGAGCAGGTGGTTCAGCAGCGCCTTCTCCGGCTGGCCGGGATTGTTGGCTACGTGCCAGCGGAGCTGTTCGCGGACGAGGGCCTCTTCGGGTTTGGTTTCGGAGAGGATTGCGTCGATGATGGCGGACACTTGCCTGCGCAGAGGCTCCAGATCTTCTGATGTCTCGGGGCTCCGGACAGCGTGCCGCGTGCGGGTCTCGGTGGACAACAACAAATGTGGCATCTTGCTTCTCCTGCGGAGTTCGTAGTACCCCCACGTACTGACCAATAGAGTCCTAGTCCCCGAGTTTCGAGTTTAGCCCAGGCGGCCCGGTCTGTCTCGGGTAGGCGGCGAGGCAATTACGATGACTAGTCGTAGGCTGCCTCGCCGGTGCTGCTGAGATTACCGGGATCCGCGATTACATTTCGGATGTCGCGTACGAATTATTTTCGCGTCGCGGGGCGGGTGCGCCTAGGAAGGTGTCCAGCTGCTGCTCGAGGGCGGAAAGGTCCTTCAGCTCGCATTCCCAGACCGTGAGCACCTCCCAGCCCGAGCTCTCGAGCAGGCGCCGCTGTTCGGCGTCGCGGTTCCGGGTGCGGGTCCGCTTGGTCTCCCAGAACTCGGCGTTGGATTTTGGCGCGTGCTGCCCGACCCGGCAGCCGTGGAAATGCCAGAAGCAGCCATTGACGAAGATGACCTTGTGGCGGCCGGCAAAGACCAGATCGGGGTTGCCGGGAAGCCTGCCGCCGCGGGCCGTGCCGTGGAGCCGGTAGCGGTAGCCCTTGGCGTGGAGCATGCGACGGACCAGCAGCTCGGGCTTGGTGTTCTTGCCGCGGATGCGGGACATGTTCCAGCTGCGCCGCTCCGGGGTCAGACTGTCCGCCATGGTTTAAGTCTAGGCCGCGGCTAGCTGGCGGCGGTTGGAGGGGGTCTTGGCGGCGGGGTCGTTGGGGGTGCCGGGCAGCAGGGTCTTGGCGGCGCCCTGGCCTAGATCTCCCGCTCGGGGTGTTCCCCGAACTGGAAGTGGCGGCCGCTGACCGACGTCGGCTCAATCTCGACGTAGAAGTCTTTCAGCGTCGGCACCCACGGTTTGAGCCCCAGCGCCTCCGCGGCCGCAATCTCGGACGACTGCTCGAGGGCTCGAGCCGTGCCGCGGACCACCACCGACCATGCCTCCTCGGAGAGAATGCCGTCCGTTTCGAACAGCACCTTGGAATTGATGGTCAATTCGGCGAGTTTGTTGCCGGGCGCGGTGCGCAGATAGACCTTCCGGTCACTAACCGCGTAATTCACCGGAAAAATGTCCGGTTCCCCAGCCACGGTGACGACGAGTCTGCCGTGTTTGGTCCCTTCGATGAGTTTCCAGATTTGGTCCTCGGTCAGGGTCAGGATCGGGCTGCCTTCTGCGTGTTCGAACATCATGGGCTCATTGTTCTATCCGGCGTAGAAAAATGCCAGAGGCGTAAGGAACTGAAAGCCTCGCTGCGGGCCCCGGTCTTCGGCGCTAGGAACTTGGGTACGGCCAAGCTTCCCCAGCATCCTGCAGCGACCCGGGACATGGCGCCAACTAGGAGGAGCATAAGCCGCGCCGAGGGACCCGGCCAGCCGGACTCGCGCCGTTCGAAAAACGGGCTGTGGATAACTCTTACGGCCCGACGGCGTTCTCAGTTACCCTTAGGCATTGTTTGGATTCAGGGCGTCTTGATTTCTATCGGGGGATTAGCTGAACATGACATCTCGCATTCCAATCTCCAGCCGCAGGCACATAGCCGCAGCCGCACTGCTTATCGCCGCCGTTCTGTCGGCAACGGCCTGCACCGGCGGCCAACCTCCGCCCGGCGTTACGGTCAGTAGCGGTCCGGCTTCCTCTTCGGGTTCCGCAACCCCGACGCCGACCCCGACGCCGACACCGACCGCCAGCTACAAGCCGGCGGATGCCTCGGGCCGGGCACAAAACGTCCCGGTCCCCGTGCTCCCAGAGGCGGCGAAAGCGGAGACGAAGGAAGGGCTGGAGGCCTTCGCGCGGTACTGGTTTGAGCTCCTCAGCTACGGTTATGAGACTGGCGACACGTCCCGGCTCGTCGCCATAACGAGCACCGAATGCCGGTCCTGCGAGAAAGCGAAGACCGTCATCACTGGGTGGCACGCCGATGGGCGCTGGTTGGTAGGAGGTCGGACTCAGACTCCATCTGTCAGCACGACGTTTCGGGCCGACACGCAAGGAAACTACCAGGTTGCAATTCAGGTGTCCCAATCGGCGATTTCCTATTTCAATCCTGATGGCACTATGTATCGTTCCACTCCCAAACCAGATGACACCGGCAATTTAATGCTGGCCCAATACAAGGGCGGATCGTGGTACGTAAACAACATCCAACCGATCGTTGGCTAGCGTAATGCGAACGTATTGGAGGGCTGTCGTTCTCTGGGCCGTGTGGACTCTCGCAAGTTCGATGGGGAGCCTCATCGCGCCCGTGGACGGGCAGACACCGCCGATAACTGGTGATTGGGGCGAAGATACGGTCGACATCGGGGGCTGGATAATCGATCCAATTAAGGGTGGCTTCGTTTGGAGCCCCGCGGGTTCAGTTTTCAATGACCCGAATCAATACAAGTACGAGCTCCAGTGCCACCTTGGCGGCGGTGACTTTGACACCGAGTGTCTGGCGGTAATCGTGGATTGCAAGAACGGACCCGACGGTACTGAGGGGATTCCCGTCGTCTGGCTCAAGGCTCCCGCGGGGGTGCCGAATCCGGTCTGGACCTTTCATTCCGGCCCAACGTGCCTGTTTGATGCGCGGCCTGAAGAGTTGCTGCCGCGCATCGCAGCCCTAATTCAAACGGAGTTCCAAAAACTTCCAATCGCCGCCGGCAAAGCAACCGCGCAACCCAGCCCGCATACTCTTCGCGGTGCGGAAACAAACTTCTTCGCAGAAGCGGATCCGCAGCAGTTCGACATCAAGATCCTCGCTCAGGATGTCCATGTAGATGCCAAACCCGTCCAGTACTCCTGGAACTACGGTGACGGCACCTCGCTGGGGCCCACGACAACGTCGGGCGGCTCGTTGCCCCAGGACCGATGGGGCGAGAAGACGGCCACCAGCCACGTCTACACGCAAACCGGCGACTTCTCCGTGGTGCTGACCACCCATTTCCAGGGAACGTACTCCGTGAACGGCGGCCCGCCGCTGCCTATCCCCGGCCAAGGGCAGTTCAGCTCCGCACCCCAAACCGTCAGCGTGTGGCGGTCCATCACCCGCAATTATGCGGACGACTGCCTCAAGAATCCGCAAGGCCAGGGGTGCCCGGGAGCGTCGCAGCCCTCGCGCTGATCGGGGCGTGATCCGAGTCTCAGCCGGAATAGTTGCAGGCGCCGCGGAGTTTCCGCCAGTGGACAAAATCCACTGTGAAAGGAACTGCGCATGCTGTTTTCCCCCCTGACCATCGGACAACTGGAAGCCCCGAACCGACTCGTGATGGCGCCGCTGACCCGCCTCCGCTCCGGCCGGGAAGGCATCCCGGGACCGCTGGTGGTGGAGCATTACCGGCAGCGCGCCTCGCTCGGCCTGATTGTCAGCGAAGGTACCTTTCCGAGCCCCGCCGGACGCGGTTTCCCGGGCCAGCCTGGCCTCGTCACCGAGGAACAGCTCAAGGGCTGGGCTGACGTTACCGCCGCAGTGCACGCCGAGGGCGGCCGGATCTTCGCCCAGGTCATGCACGCCGGCCGCGTTACACATGAGGACACCACCGGTGGCCACGAGGTTGTCGCCCCGAGCGCCATCGCCATCGACGGCGTCACCCGCACCTACGAGGGCAAGCAGGCGTTCCCCGTTCCGCGGGCCCTGACGTTCGACGAGCTGCCCGGCATCCGTGAGGAGTTCGTCCGGGCCTCGCGCAACGCGATCGAGGCCGGGTTCGACGGCGTCGAACTTCACTCCGCGAACGGTTACCTGCTGCACGAATTCCTGACGCCGGCTGCGAACCAGCGTGACGACAACTACGGCGGCTCAGCTGAAAACCGGGCGCGTTTTGTGATCGAGACTGTCCAGGCCGTGGTCGATGCCATTGGCGCGGACCGGGTTGGCATTCGCATCTCACCCGAGCACAATGTCCAGGGCGCCCTAGAGTTGGACGCCGCCGATGTCCGCGAAACGTACGGCTACCTGGTGGACGCCCTGGCGCCGCTGAAGCTTGCCTACCTCAGCGTCCTTCACAAGGAGCCCACCAGCGAGCTGGTCCAGGACCTGCGCACGCGCTTTGCCGGCACCTTCCTCCTGAACACCGGCTTCGGCGTCATCACCACTGCGGAAGAAGCCAAGTCCTTGGTCTCGGACGGGCACACTGACGGTGTGGTCGTCGGGCGTCCCGCCATCGCCAACCCGGATCTGGTGCGACGCTGGCGCGAAGGCCTCCCCGTCAACGAGCCGGATGCGGCGACCTTCTACACCGACGGCGCCGAGGGCTACACCGACTACCCGGCCTACCAGAACTAGCAGCGCGGCCCGGCTCAATCTCGGGCGGGACATGCCCATTGCATGCCGCGAACAGTGGACAGAATCCTATTCTGTGCACTGTTCGCAATTAAGAATGGGCATGTCCCGCCGACCGGCTCGAAACCGAAGTGCATGTCCAATGGCGCACCCAGAAGATGGGCATGTCCAGCGGTGGCGGCCAAGAATGGGCATGTCCCGCTGAGCGGCTCGAAAGCGAAGCGCATGTCCAATGGCGTGCTTAGAAGATGGGCATGTCCAGTGCTGGCGGCCAAGAATGGGCATGTCCCTAGGGTGACGCCGGCGCGGACCTTTGGCAGAGGCCGATGAAGCCGCCGAGCTGCTCCAGGCCCTCCGGGTGAAGCGGTAGGTAGTTCGTCAGCTCCGGGGCCCTAACGACGACGGCGCGCCACTGCCCGCGCGAGACCGCCACATTGATCCGGTTGCGGGAGAGCAGGAACTCCATGCCCCGCGGCGCCTCGGCCACGGCGGAGCAGGCCATCGAGACGATCACCACCGCCGCTTCCTGCCCCTGGAACTTGTCCACGGTGCCCACCCGCACCCCGGACAGACCGGCCCGGTCCAGCGCCTCGCGAATGAGGTTCACCTGGGCGTTGTAGGCAGCCACCACCAGGACGTCGGCGGCCTCGAGCGGCCGCGAGCCGTCCGGGGTGTGCCAGGCCAGCCCCAGGTGAAGCCGCACCTGCCGGACTACCTCGGCGGCCTCCTCCGGGGACGACGTCGTATTGCCACTGTGCGGCACCATCACCGTCTCGATCCCGGCGGGAACTCCGTCGAGGCGCCGCAGGTCCGCGGACGGCGCGGAGTGCAGACGGCCCTCGTAGGACAGCTCGGAGACGGCCAGGCACAGCTTGGAGTTCATCCGCCACGAGTCGGCCAGGAAGTAGCCCAGCTCCGGCGGGAGCGTGGCGTGCCCTGCCGAGATCCAGCCGAGGGCCGATTCGTCCACCGGCTCCGGGTGCCTGCCCTGGCTCACCTGCGGCAACTGCTGCGGGTCGCCGAGCAGGAGCAGGCGGCTGCTCGCCTGGGCCACCGCGAGCGTGTTGGCCAGGGAGAACTGGCCGGCCTCGTCGATCACCAGCAGATCCAGCGAGCCGGCCGGGACGCCGGCGCCGGTCATGGTCCAGGCCGTGCCGCCGATCAGGGCACCGCCGCCGGAGCCCAGCAGCGCCGCCACATCACCGGCGGAACGCGACGCCCACGGCAAGGGATTGCTGTGCTTGACGTCCTTGGCTACAAGCTCCGGATCAACGCCGGCCGTGGAGACAGCGGTGGTCAGCAGGTTCTCCACCACTGCGTGGGACTGGCCGACGACGCCGACCTTCCAGCCGCGGGCCACCAGCCGGGCGATGACGTGGGAGCCCACATGGGTCTTGCCGGTTCCGGGGGGACCCTGCACGGCGAGGTAGGAGTGGTCGAGGTCCAGCACCGCCGCCGTGATGGCGTCGATGAAGCGGTCCGCTCCGTCGCTGGGCTGCGGCAGGGATGCTCCGGAGGCCAGCCGGGGCGGCAGCCGCCGGACCAGGTCAAGGGCCGGGTGGCGGGGGAGGGCCCCGGAGCCCAGTCCGACGGCCACCGTAGCAGCCAGGGACTCCAGCGCCTGCTCCAGGCTTTTAGTGGCGAGCGGCTGGTTCTCGGTCAGCGCGATGGGCAGCTCATTGTGGGCCGGGATGTTCCGGTGCAGGCGGTCCCGGATGATGACGGTGTCCTGGCCGTCCTCGTCGCCCAGTTCCAGGACCTCCGTGCCGAACCATCCGTTCCGGCCGGCCCCGTGCTTGCCGGTGCCTTCCAGCCCGGCGGGAAGCGGATGGTCGTACATGCGGAACCAGGTGCTGCCCTCCCGCAGGTCCGAGCCCGGGGTCACCGTGCCGGTCAGCTTGACCCGACGCTCCGGGAGCTTCCTGCCTTCCTGCTGCCAGTCGTCGAGGACCTCAGCGGATTCGACCAGGAAAACGTTGCGGTCCCGCTGATGTGCGTCCGGGCCCTGCTCGCACCGGTCGAAGTGAGCCCACCAGAACGACTTGCGCTCCCGGCGGTGGTAGCTCACGGCCGCGGCCAGCATCGCGACGGCTTTGCGGTCCGTCTCGGGCAGGCCGCTTCCGGGCTCGGCAAAAGCCAGCAGGGCTTGCTCCGCCGGGCCTGCTGCGGTCGCCGCGTCCGTGGAGGCGCCGTCGTCGTCCACGTCCGCCGTGTCGGCGCTCGCCGAATCCAGCGGCCCAAAGCCGCCGCGCGGCGTGATCCCGCGTTCCCCGGCCCGTCGCAGCAGCCAGTTCCGCAGCTCCAGGGTTGAGAGGCAGTCGTATTCGTTGTAATCGGAGATGCCCGCGAGGATCCCGGCGGCCTCCTCGACCCGGCCGGCGTCACGCGCGTCGCAGTAGTGGGCGTAGGCCACGACGGAGGCGCCGGCGTCCTTAACGTCGCCGGACCGGAGGTTGGCCCCCATGTAGAGCGGCTCGAGCTTTTTGATGCTGTACGAGTTCTCCGAGATTCGGATGCTGTTGCGGACCGTCTGGTAGAGGTCCACCAGCAGCCCCTCGCGGAGCCACTCGTCCACGATGTCTTCGCCCGCGACGTGCTGCACCGAGAGCTTGCGAAGCGCCGTCTTCTCATAGGCGGCGTAGTGGTAGACGTGCATGTCCGGGTAGTCCCGCCGGCGTTTCTCCACGTAGTCCAGGAACTCCAGGAAGGCCTGTTTCTCAGCCGCCCGGCTGTGCGCCCAGAACGGCCGGAACATCCCCGGAGCGCCTGGCCCGGTGGGCGCCTCGATCACGCCGAACAGGTACTCCAGCCCCCACACCCCCGTGTCGCTCTCCTGCCACAGCGGATCGCCCTCGAAATCGAAGAAGATATCGCCGGGACTCGGCGGCGGCAGTTCGGCCAGGGTGTTCCGCGCCATGACCGCGTAGCGCAGGGTGTGCTCCTCGCCATCCTTGACGTACCGCACCTCGCCGTCGGCCGGGCCGGCGCCGCTCTGGATCCGGGCCTGTTCCTGCAGCCGCTCAAGCACGGGGGTGGGCTTGACGAGCGTGGCGTGCGCGAGTTCCGTGACCGTGTGGATGCCGAGCCCATGCAGGTTCTTGCGCTGCACCGAGTTCATCCGGGCGACGAGGAGCAGGTCGTCGGTGGCTTTGACCTGCTCCTGGCAGTAGTCGCAGCGGCCGCAGGCGGTGACGCCATCCGCGCCCCACCGGACGGTGGCGGCCCCGGCGATGTGCGCGGCGGTCAGGGCCAGGAAGCGCTCGCGCCGCTCCCGGAACACCGGCAGGATCTCGGCGAGTTTGTGGTGGCTCCGGACGTAGTCGAAGCCGCCGCTGGCCAGCTGCACGGTGGCGCCCAGCACAAGCGTCACCGCAGGATCCACCGGGATGCCGGCCTTCAGGAGCTGGTCGCCGTACGCGGCGAGCTGGAGCAGGGCGGTCACCTTGGCGTGGCGGGCGAGCTTGGTGTCGAACACGGCGTAGCCGTCGTCGGGCTGGCGCACCAGGAAGTCGGAGCGGCCGTGGAACTGCCCGTCGAAGAAGGCGGCCTGGAACACGACGTCGGCGCCCGCGCGCAGCGCCTCGATCGATTCGTGGTGCTTGGCCAGCAGGGTGGCGCGGTCCATGGATTTGGCGGGAACGACGTCGTACACACCGCGCCCGCGGGCCGGATCCCAGGTCCCGAATTCTTCGATGAAGCCGGCCAGGACCTTGCGCTCGTGCACCTCGCCCAGGTCCGCCGCGTGCTTGAGCATCTCGTCGGTACCGAAGTCGGCCTTGGGGGCGCGGCCGAGCTTCTCATCGAGCTTCCTCAGCAGCTGGTACTCGCAGTCCACCGCCACCACGAGGTCGCTCGCGGAGTAGACCAAATCCGGTGCCGCGCCGGGTACTTCCGGTTCAAGGAAAAACACTGTGCCCCGCTTTGATTGATGGATCCGCCGCTGATCGATGTCTCTGCTGTCAAGCTACCAAAGCCCTCTGACACCCAGACTCTGGCCGCCGGCGCGGGAGCGGCGTAGGGTCGACAAAACCATGACCGAACAGCAACCGTTTGAACTGCTCCAGCGCTACCCGCACTTCGAGTTGCGCCGCTATCCCGCGCACGTCGTCGCCGAAATACGCGTCACCGCGAGCTTTGACCGTGCCGGCAACGCCGCTTTCCGCCACCTGTTCAACTACATCAGCGGCAAGAACACCGCCTCGCAGAAGCTGGCGATGACGGCCCCGGTCATCCAGGGAACCGGATCGCAGGGGACACCGCAGAAGGTGGCCATGACCGCCCCGGTGCTTCAAAGCGGCCCGCTGCCGGGCAAGGACGAACCAGCCGACTTTGTGGTCGCCTTTGTCCTGCCCGCGGGCCTGACCGCCCAGACAGCGCCGGTCCCGGCCAACCCCGACGTCAAGATCCGGGCGGTACCCGGCTCCCTCGCCGCGGCCGTACGCTTCTCGGGCAGCGGCTCGGAGGCGGCCTTCGAACGGCACACCGACGGCCTGCAGGCGGCGCTTGCCCTCGCCGGGCTGACGGCCGTGGGCCCGCCACGCTTCGCCCGGTTCGACCCGCCGTTCAAGCCGTGGTTCCTGCGCCACAACGAGGTGGTCCAGGACGTGCAGGAACCCGCGACCGCCACGGGGACGCCGGGCGCCGGAGTCGGGTAAGGCAAAATGGCTGGGTGAGCCAACTCCCGCAGCACCCTGCCAAGACCACCCCGATTGAGACCCAGATCGCCGCCGAGCTCGGCGTACAGCCCTGGCAGGTGAAGGCCGCCGTGGAGCTGCTCGACGCCGGGTCCACCGTGCCGTTCATCGCCCGCTACCGGAAGGAAGCCACCGGCACCCTGGACGACACCCAGCTCCGCGGGCTCGAGGAGCGGCTGCGCTACCTGCGCGAGCTGGAGGACCGCCGCCGGACCGTCCTCGAAGCGATCGCCGCCCAAGGTGCGCTGACGCCCGAACTGCAGGCCGCCGTCGTCGGCGCCGACACGAAGTCCCGGCTGGAGGACATCTACCTGCCATTCAAGTCCAAGCGGCGCACCAAGGCCCAGATCGCCCGGGAGGCCGGCCTGGAGCCGCTCGCCGACGCCCTGCTCCAGCGCCCCGAGCTGGACCCGGAACGCGAAGCCGCCAAATACGTGAACGCCGAGCACTCCATCGGAGACGCCGCCGCCGCGCTGGCCGGGGCACGGTCCATCCTGGTCGAGCGCGTCGCCCAGGACGCCGACCTTGCCGCCACACTGCGGGAGCGGCTCTGGACCCAGGGCCGGATGGTCTCGCGCGTCAAGAAGGGCCAGGAAACCGAGGGGCAGAAGTTCAAGGACTACTTCGAGTTCTCCCAGGCGCCGTCCGGGATGCCCTCGCACCGGGTCCTCGCGCTGCTGCGCGGCGAAAAGGACGGCGTGCTGGAGCTGGATCTGTCCGAAGCGGAACCGGACGACGACGCCGCCCTGGCCGCCGCGCGCGGCCGGTACGAGGCCGCCGTGGCCAGATTCCTCGGGGTCGCCGACCGCGGCCGGCCCGCCGACGCGTGGCTGCTGCAGACGGCGCAGCAGGCGTGGCGCTCCCGGGTACTCAGCCGGCTCAGCGGCGACCTGCGCAGCCGGATGTTCGCCGCGGCCGAGGACGAAGCCGTGCGGGTGTTCGCCGCCAACCTCCGTGACGTGCTGCTCGCGGCGCCCGCCGGCAACCGGGCCACCCTGGGCCTGGACCCGGGGCTGCGCACCGGCGTGAAGGTGGCGGTGGTGGACGGCACCGGCAAGGTGGTCGCGACCGACACGGTCTACCCGCACGCCCCGGCCCGGAAGTGGGACGAGGCGCTGCGCACGCTCGTGGGCCTCGCCCGCAAGCACGGCGTTGAACTCGTCGCGATCGGCAACGGCACCGCCTCGCGGGAGACGGACAAGCTCGCGGCCGAGCTGATCAAGCAGCTCGGTGCCGGAGCCGGCAGCGCGCCGCAAAAGCTTGTGGTCTCTGAGGCCGGCGCGTCGGTGTATTCCGCGTCGGCGCTCGCCGCGGCCGAACTGCCCGGCATGGACGTGTCACTGCGCGGCGCGGTGTCGATCGCCCGGCGGCTGCAGGACCCGCTCGCGGAACTGGTCAAGATCGAGTCGAAAGCGATCGGCGTCGGGCAGTACCAGCACGACGTCACGGCGGCGAAGCTGGACCGGAGCCTCGACGCCGTCGTCGAGGACTGCGTCAACGCCGTCGGGGTGGACGTCAACACCGCCTCGCCCGCGCTGCTGAGCCGGGTGGCCGGCGTCGGGCCGCTGCTGAGCGAGAACATCGTGGCCTACCGGAACGAGCACGGTCCGTTCAGCAAGCGCAGCGAGCTGAAGAAGGTGCCGCGGCTGGGCGCCAAGGCGTTCGAGCAGTGCGCCGGCTTCCTGCGGATCACCGGGGGAGCGGAGCCGCTGGACGCCTCCAGCGTGCACCCGGAGGCCTACCCGCTGGCGCGGAAAATCAAGGCCGCCGCCGGGGCGGTCCGGGACCTGTCCGCGCTCAACCCGCAGGACTTCGTGGACGGATCGTTCGGCCTGCCCACCGTGCGGGACATCATCGCCGAGCTGGAAAAACCCGGCCGGGACCCGCGTCCGGCGTTTGCTGCGGCGACATTTCTGGAGGGCATCGAGAAGATCTCCGACCTCAGACCCGGCATGGTGCTGGAGGGGACCGTCACGAACGTGGCGGCGTTCGGCGCGTTCGTCGACGTCGGCGTGCACCAGGACGGGCTGGTGCACGTGTCCGCGCTGGCCAACCGGTTCGTCGCCGACCCGCGCGAGGTGGTCAAGTCCGGCCAGGTGGTTCGGGTCAAGGTGCTGGAGGCCGATCCGGAGCGCAAGCGCATCTCGCTGACGCTGCGGCTCGACGACGAACCGGCGGGCTCTGCGGGGCGGCCGGACCAGCCCAAGCAAGCCTCGCGGCCTACCGCCGGGGGACCGGAGAAATCGCAGCCGGTTCCGGCGCGGGCCAACACCGCGATGGCCGAGGCGCTCCGGAAAGCGGGACTCGGAAAGTAACGCCACCGTTCGTCGCGGATTCCCTACCACTCGGCGCATTAACCCTACGTTTACTGATGATTTGCACCATGATTGCCGGAGGCAACTGCCCAAATTTAGGGCTTTGGCCTCTGGATCGCTGGGACATCGACGTCGCCAGACAAATCGAGGGGAGCAATTATGGGCTGGCTGGACCGGGACCGAACCATCGCACCGCCGGGATTCAACCGCTGGCTGGTGCCGCCTGCGGCACTCGCCGTCCACCTGTGCATCGGCCAGGCCTACGCGACGAGCGTCTACAAAACGGCGCTGGTCAAGCACTTTGGCGCCAGCCTCACCGAAATCGGCGTGATCTTCTCCATCGCCATCGTGATGCTGGGTCTGTCGGCGGCCATCATGGGCACCTGGGTGGACAAAAACGGCCCGCGCAAGGCGATGTTCACCTCGGCCATGTTCTGGGTCAGTGGCTTCCTGATCGGCTCGCTCGGCATCTTCACGCACCAGTTGTGGCTCGTCTACCTCGGCTACGGCTTCGTGGGCGGCATCGGCCTGGGCATCGGCTACATCTCGCCGGTGTCCACGCTGATCAAGTGGTTCCCGGACCGGCCGGGCCTTGCCACCGGTATGGCCATCATGGGCTTCGGCGGCGGCGCGCTGATCGCCAGCCCGGTCTCCACCGCGCTCCTGAAGATGTACGACCCGAACTCCGGCGCCAAGGGCTGGGTGGCCAGCGGCGACTCCGTGGGCAAGCTCTTCCTGACCCTCGCCGTCGTCTACCTTGCCTACATGCTCTTCGGCGCCTTCACCATCAAGGTCCCGGCCGAAGGCTGGAAGCCGACGGGCTTCGACCCAGCGAAGGTCAAGGCCGCCAAGCTCGTCACCACGGAGAACGTCTCAGCCAAGAACGCCGTCAAGACCAAGCAGTTCTGGCTGGTCTGGGTCGCGCTGTTCTGTAACGTCACCGCGGGCATCGGCATCCTGGAGCAGGCCGCGCCGATGATCCAGGACTTCTTCCGCCAGTCCGACGGCGCCTCCCTGGTCAGTGCCGCCGTCGCCGCGGGCTTCGTCGGGCTGCTCTCCATTGGCAACATGGCCGGGCGCTTCGCCTGGTCCGCCACCTCCGACGTGACCGGCCGCAAGCGCATCTACATGGTGTACCTCGGCGTCGGCGCCGTGCTCTACACGGTGCTGGCCCTGGCCGGGTCCACCACCACCATCCTCTACGTGGCGCTCGCGTTCCTCATCATCTCCTTCTACGGCGGCGGGTTCGCGACCGTCCCGGCCTACCTGCGGGACCTCTTTGGAACCTTCCAGGTCGGCGCCATCCACGGCCGGCTGCTGACCGCCTGGTCCGCCGCCGGCGTCGCCGGGCCGCTGATCGTCAACGCCTTCCTGGATGCCCAGGGCACCCCCGGTAAGCTGACCGCCGCGTCCTACCAGCCGGCGCTGCTGACCATGGTGGCGCTATTGGTGGTGGGCTTCGTCGCCAACCTGCTGGTCAAGCCGGTCGACGCACGATTCCACGAACCCCGCCCGGACCGCGAGCGGTCTAACGAACCCGCCATGGAGGCCTGAGATGAGCACAGCACACACCCCCGGCGCGCAGGCAGCCGTCAAAGCGTCCACCGGCCGGCTGGCCGTGGCCTGGGCCCTCGTCGGAGTTCCGCTGGCCTACGGGGTCTACGAAACCCTCACCCGCGTGGCGGCGCTGTTCGGCTGATCCATGACGTTCACCGCGCCGGAGCAGTTCACCACCCGACCCACCCTGCAGGGAACCTTCGGGATGAGTGCCTCCACGCACTGGCTCGCGACGGCGGCGGCCCAGGCGGTGCTCGAACGCGGCGGTAACGCGTTCGACGCCGCCACGGCCGGCGCCTTTGTGCTGCACGTCGTGGAGCCCCACCTCAACGGCCCCGGCGGCGACATGACCGGCGTCTTCGTGACGGCATCGGACCCCGGCAAGCCCGTGGTGCTGATGGGCCAGGGGCCGGCTCCGGCCGCGGCGACGGTGGAGCACTACCGCGCCGAAGGCCTGGAACTGGTGCCCGGCTCCGGGGCGCTGGCCGCCGCGGTGCCCGCCGCCGTCGACGCCTGGCTCCTGCTGTTGCGCGACCACGGGACCTGGGAACTGGACGCCGTGCTGGAGTTCGCGGTCGACTATGCCCGTGACGGGCACCCGATGCTGGGCCGTGTCGGCACCACGATTGCCGCGGTGGCTGAGCTGTTTCAGGAGCACTGGCCCAGCTCGGCTGAGCTCTGGATGCCCGGCGGACGGATCCCGGCCGAGGGCGAGCTCATCCGGAACCCCGCCTATGCCCGCACCCTGGAACGGCTCATCGCGGCCGGGCTGGCCGACTCGTCCCGGGAGGCCCGGATCGACGCCGCCCGGCGGGAGTGGAGTGAGGGCTTCGTCGCCCACGCGATGGTCGAGTCGGTGCAGACCCCGCACCGGCACTCCTCCGGCACCGACCACGCCGGTGTACTGGCCCTGCCCGATCTGGCCGGCTTTGCGGCCGGCTACGAGGCGGCGGCCACCGTCGAGTTCCGCGGGCACACCATCGCCAAGACCGGGCCCTGGGGGCAGGGACCGGCGCTGCTGCAGACCCTCGCCATCCTCGACGGTTTCGAGGACCGCTTCCTCGACCCGTCCACCGAGCTCGGGGCGCACACGATCCTGGAGGCGCAGAAGCTGGCGCTGGCGGACCGCGAGGCCTATTACGGGGACACGGACGTGCCGCTGGATTACTTGCTCTCCGAGGAGTACTGCGCGGGCCGCCGGGCACTGATCACCGAGCGCGCGTCCCACGAGTTCCGGCCGGGACAGGTGCCGGGGCGGGAGCCGTACTTGCCGGTGTTGCGGACCGAGTACACGCCGCCGGCGCTGGCTCAGGTGGGCTCTGTGGGCCTCGGCGTCGGGGAGCCCACCGTGGCGCCGAGCGGAGAAACCAGGGGCGATACCTGCCACATCGACGTCGTTGATCGCTGGGGAAACATGGTCTCGGCCACGCCGTCGGGCGGCTGGCTGCAGTCCTCGCCCGCGATTCCCGAACTGGGATTCTGCCTTGGGACCCGGCTGCAGATGACGTGGCTCGAGCCGGGGACACCGTCGACCC
Organism: Pseudarthrobacter sp. B907; assembly: GCF_040137805.1. NCBI lineage: Bacteria > Bacillati > Actinomycetota > Actinomycetes > Micrococcales > Micrococcaceae > Pseudarthrobacter > Pseudarthrobacter sp. B907. The sequence continues at coordinate 103,387 of NZ_JBEEQE010000008.1, forward strand.
TCACCCCCGGCAAGCGGCCCCGCACTACGCTGACCCCGACGCTGGTCCTCCGTGAGGGCCGCGCCGTGACAGCGCTGGGTTCGCCCGGCGGAGACCAGCAGGACCAGTGGCAGCTGCCGTACCTGCTGCGCACGATCGTGGGCGGCTACTCACCGCAGCAAGCCATCGACGCACCCACGTTCCATACGACGTCGATGCCCGGATCATTTTGGCCGCGGACCTGGGAACCCGGAGGCGCCGTGGTCGAGGACCGGCTGGGCGGCGACGTCATCGCCGGGCTCGAGCGCCGCGGTCACGTGGTGACGGTGGCCGGCGGCTGGACGCTGGGCCGGTTGTCTGCCGTCGTCAGGGATCCGGCGACCGGGGTGCTGCAGGCAGCGGCCAACCCCCGCGGCGCCCAGGGGTACGCAGCGGGTAGGTAGCTCTGCTCAACCGAAGGAATTCCCGCCGCGCAGAACCCGCGGCCAGCCAAACTGCGTCCGGACGCCCGGCGAATACAACACCGATTCGGGCGGTCCGGACACCGTGATGCCGGCCGCCGCGACGAGTTGGTCCTCCAGCACGGTCACTTGTGCCCGGAACAGCGGCCAGGGGCCGTGGGTATTGGGAACGTAGAGCGTCTTGCCGCGGAAGCGGGTGTGGAGTCCGAACCGGGCCGTGAGGTGGACGGACAGCGGATCGCTGGCCTCGGCGTCGAACTCTGGTGTTACCGCGAAATCGGTCCGCGCACCGCCCCGGAAACGCTGCACCGAATACCCGGTCGAGGGGTCGGACGGGCTCGCTGCACGGAACCGGTTCCGGGACCACACGTACGGGATGCCGGCTGCCCGGGCCGCTAGAACCACCGCCAGCCGCGACGCGTCCAGGCTCAGGAACACGACGCCCCTGGTCCCGTCAGCCTCCCGGGAGTAGAGCCGCACGTTGATCTCGTTGAAACTGCCGAAGTAGGGAACCCCCGGTCCGTTGCCCAAACCGGCGCCTTGCATGCGAAAGCCGATGAGCCCCACCCTGGCCGATCCGTCAAACACGTCCGGAACGACGCCGCGGGGCATAAAAGCCGCCGCAACGGCCTCCGGGATCCGCCAGTGCAGGAAGACGGCGTCGGTCCAGCGCTGGTCCATGATGACCGGCCGGGGCAACTCCGGCGCGTTGGGCCACGGATCCGTCTCCATTAGTTCAGGGCCCGGGTTCCTTCCGGAAGCGCTCCGCCGGCCAGCAGCGACGCCGCGGAGTCGGCCAGGGCCGTCAGTGCCACTCGCTGGGTCCACGGGCCGTAGGAGATGCGGGCCACGCCGAGTTCCTGGAGTCGGGCCGGGGCGAGCGATCCGGGAACGTTGATGACTGACACTTTGTTCCACCCGATGCCGTCCACCAGCGCTATAACGGTGGCTTCGTCCAGCAGGCCAGGTACAAACACCGTGGTTGCGCCGGCGTCGAGGAACGCCCGGCCGCGCTCAACTGCGTCGGCGAGCACGGAGCCGGGGTCCCGGTCCTTGCCTTTGAGGAACGCGTCCGTGCGGGCGTTGAGGACAAAGTCGATGCCCTCGGCCTCGGCTGCCCGCACCACGGAACTCATCTGGTCGACTGCGTCGGCGAGGGGGCGCATCTGGTCCTCGATGTTGGCACCCACAATGCCGACGCCGATCGCCTTGCGTACTGCCTCGCCAGGGTTCCCGTAGCCCGACTCAAGGTCGGCGCTGACCGGAAGGGAAGTCGCGGCGGCGATGCGGCCGACGGCGCTGATCATCTCGTCCAGCGGGATCTTCTCGCCGTCTTCATAGCCCAGCGAGGCGGCGATGGAGTGGCTGGCCGTGGCCAGGGCCGTGGTGCCCGGGATCTCAGCGACCACCTTTGCGGTGATCGAATCCCAGACGTTGATGACTTGAAGAATATCGGGGGCTCGGTGCAGACTCAGAAATTCGGTGGCTTTGGAGGCAAGGGAATTAGTCATTTCGCGAGCCTAGCCGGAGGCAGCAACAGCCGAGAAGGGTTTTCCGCTCTCGGGGGAACCAGTCAGCTGGCCGTCGACGCCGCTGGGGCGCCTGCGGGCTGCTTCTGCCAGGGCCAGCGGCCGGTGATTTCGAGCTCGAGGGAGAAGCTGAGGAAGGTCCGGATCAGCACGATGACGGCCAGCACGGCGACGCTCTCGAACGTCGGGGTGATGGCCACCGTGCGGATGATGTCCGCGGCGACCAGCAGTTCGAGGCCCAGCAGGATAGACCGACCCAGCAGTTGCCGGTAGGAGCGGTATTTGGAGAGCGGCTCCGAGTCGGCCGGAAGCCCGCGCGGTTGGACACCCCGCAGCGCCATCGGCAGGGAAACCAGCGCGCCCACCACCATCACGGCCACCCCGGCAAAGTCCATGAGGCCGCCGATTGCCTCGATGATGCTTCTAAAGTCCATGCTGCTCCTCGTTGGGGATCGTGGTCTGCCGTCGTCTGTACGTCAGGGGTGCCGCTCGCCGACGCCGGCCAGGATGGCGCGGTAGCCCTCGCGGAAGCTCGGATACTCAAACTCGAAGCCGGTGCCGCGCAGGAGCGCGTTGCTGACGCGCTTGTTCCCACCCCGCGACGGCTCGCCGACGCGCGATCCGGCACCAGATCCGGCTCCAACCCCCGACGCCGGTTCAGCCCGGCCGGGCTCCGGCAGCCCCAGCTCGCCAGCCAGGAACCGCAACACCTCGCCCAACTCAGCAGGCTCGTTGTCCACACCCAGATACACAGGCGCGGGCTCCGCAGCCATCAAACAGAGATGCACGATCGCGGCAGCGGCGTCGTCGCGGTGGATCCGGTTGGTGAAGCGGGACTCCGCCGGGATTACCGCCGAGCCGCCGCGTACCTGGTCGATCAGCCGGGTGCGGCCGGGCCCGTAAATGCCGCCAAGACGCAGCACCACGGGGGAAATTCCGGTCCCGCGAAGACGGCTATAGAGCAGCTCCTCGGCCTCGCGGATGATGCGGCCGGAAAATCCGCCGGGACTCGGCGTCGTCGCTTCGTCCACCCAGCCGCCGTCGGCGTCGCCGTACACTGCGGTGGAGGAGACGAACAGCATCCGGCGGACCGGCGCCCCGGACGCCGCCACGGCGTCGAGCACATGCGCCAGGCCGTCCACGTACGCGGCCCGGTACGCCTCCTCGGTGGGCGCATCCGCCGCAATGGATACGACGACGGCGGTGGTGTCCGCCGGGATGGGCGGCAGTTCGCCACGGCTCAGGTCAGCCGCGGCGCCCTCGATGGCCGCCGGCAGTTTCTCCGGCGAGCGTCGCCAGCCCACCACACGGTGTCCGGCCGCGGCAAAGCGCAGCCCGGCCTCGGTCCCCAGATCGCCGCAACCGGCCAGCAGTACAGTCATACCGGCCAGTCTGCCAGCAATTGCGCAGTGATGCCGCGAGCGGGGCAGCTAACGGGCAGGGACAGTTTGGGTGACGGCCGGGGAGGGGCGGGGAGCCGGGGTAACTGCGGGCCGGTAACTGGACAAGAAGTTGATCAGCAGGGACGCCACGGCGATCAAGAAGACAAGCTGCATCAGGGCGGCGGCGATGCTTGTCCGTTTCTTCCGGCCGCGGGGGCGGCGGGTCCTGGCCGGAGCCGGTGCCGGCCGCGTCCGCCACTGCCGGAGGGAGGCAGCAGGAGCGTCGCTCGACTCGAACCTTCCCGCACTGAACTGCGCCGTGGTTAGAAGCCGGGGACTCGTGGTTCCGCCCAGCAGCTGCTGCAAATGCGCGTGGATTGTGGGTACCAGCTCCGGATCCAGGACGGCGGGAAGGCCCGCGACGGCCGCGGTAATTGTGTTCAGACCCTCGACCCTGATCCGGCTGGTTGTCGTGCCGCGGAGCTCAGGTTGGCCCACCAGGCAGATCCATCCTTGGACAAGTCGCCGGTGGTTCGGCTCAAGAAGCGCCGCAACGGCCGAGGCCTGCTGGAGCACACCCTCAATTTCCGGTTCTCGACTGTAACCGTTTTGCCGGAGGCTGCCCTCCCAAAGACGGACCTCGCCGCTCCAGTGTTTGGCGTCGACAATCACGATGCCACCGGGTCCAACGAGGAGGTGGTCAAGGTTGGCTTTCGGCCGACCCGGCCAGTGCACGTCATGGAGGGCCAGCCAGCCGTCGGGCTCGAGCGCCTGCAATTTCTCGGCGACCAGTACCTCGCCGGCCGCGCCCGTTGACCAGGCGTGGGCGTTGCGTTCGGCGCGTTCCAACTCCCGGCGCAGCCGCGTGACGCGATCTGCGGCTAGGCGAGACTGTTCGGCAGCTCCGTCTCCTGCGGCCATGACTTCCCCCAAGTAGCTCTGGCGTGGCAACACCACCCCGGAAAGCGGGGCGGTGGCTGCCACCATATGCCAAAGAACGGCAGTTGCCCAGAGTTGGGGAAGCAACCGCCGGAGGCGGTGCGGTGGGCAGCGGCGCCCCGCTCGCGGGTTCCGGTCCGCCTCGATGTTTGGAAACGTCGACGTCGAACGGAACCCGCGAGGGGTTGGCCAGCCAGCCGGCCAGCCCCGCCCGGAGCTACCGCGCCGCCCGGAGCTAGCGCGCCGCGATGGGGAAGAAGACCCGCGGATCCTGCAAAAGTGCCGGGTAGTCGAAGTCCCGGCGCGCAACGATCTCGTTGACGTGGAAGTTGCGGGCAAACACACCGTCCACGGTGATGGGCCGGCCCTGGACCTCGCCGACGGCGAAGGACTGGCCGCCGTCGAACGGGATCGCCACCACGGACTTCCCGGGCAGGGTGGTGAAGGCGTCTTCCTGGGCCTGCCGCTTGCGGGTGGGCTTCTTCACCAGCGGCTTGGCCGGGCGCTTGCGGGCGTTTTTGTCCGGCCGGCGCGAACCGTTGTCCGCGTAGACAAACTGGTACTCGTCGTCGCCGGCGGGAGCGGCGGAACCGCGGACCGGGGGCAGGCTGATGGTGTCCAGCTGCTGCGGGTCGGCGTCGCCCAGCGGCAGGCGCAGGACCCACATGCGCTCACCCGCGGGATCTTCGGGCAGCAGTTCGTGCTTGGGTTCGGGCCACACGTACTCAAGATCCGGGTCCGTGCCGGGGAACACCGACGCGTAGAACCGCTCGTCCTTTGCGAGCAGCCGGGAGCGGTGGCTCAGGTGGAAGTCCGGGTTCCCCAGCCAGTACGGCATCGGGATCTTGGCCGCGTAGTCCGGGTGCGCGGCCTGCGGGGCGAACTCCATGATCTTGTCCCGGGTGGCATCCTCGCCGCCGCGGGCGGTCCATTCATCCACCATGGCCAGGCCGTACATCGTCAGGGCCGGGACGTGGCCCATCCACATCCGGACGGCCGGGTGGGACTGCCATCCGTACTCGGGAATTACCAGCGCGCGCAGCATTTGCAGCGCCTCGACGCGCTGCTTGCCGAGCCGCGCGTCGTCAAGGGCCGCGGCGCTCTGCCGGAAATCGGGGAAGGGGAGGAAAGTCTGCATCTCTCCAGTTTGGGGCCACGGCGCCGCATCACCAATTGCTGGGCCTCGCGGGTGAGCGTGTTCACATTGCGGATACCTACAGACAGTTCCCAGCTCCGGGTTCTACCATTTACGGGAACCACCCCAGCCGCACGGAAGACCCGCCATGACCCCTAAATCACCGGCGCCCTTTGCGCCCAAGTACGGACAAATGCTCGGCCCGGAAGCCAACGGAATCCTGGTCCTAGAGGAGTTCACCCTTGACCCGGCCGAGGCCCGCAAGGAACAGAGCGGCTTCCGCGCCGCCCTGGCCTCGGTTGCCTTGACCATGCGCCGCCTGCTCGCGTTTCGGCTCCTCATCGCGGTCGTCGCGATCGCCAACCTGCCGCTCTTCCTGCTCTCCAGCGGCTGGGAAATCTACGCGATCTCCCTCGCCGTCGTGGTGGCCGTCCACGCCGCCGTCTCCTGGCTCAACCGGCACGAACCGCGGCTGCGCCAGCGCCGGATGCTCGAGCTGCACCTGCACCGGGAGCGCAGCGCCAACTACCGCAAGGTCCGCGACGCGGTGAAGTACGTCATCGACACCCCCGCCCGGATGAACGAACAGCTCTACCTCGAACTCCTCGCCGCCAAGCGCGTCGCCCTGCACCTCGCCCAGGGCACCGTGGCCCTGCTGGACACCAGCGACGACGCCGCGTGGAAGGTCCGCATCATCCGCGAACTGCCCAAGGCCGCCTGAAGACGGCGGTCTGAAAACGATTGAACGACGACGCCGGAGCGGCCCGCACAGGGTGCCCCGGCGTCGCCGCTTAATCACCTTTCGTCGGCTCAGGCGGGGAGTTTCAGGACCTGGCCCGCCAGCACGAGGTCGGGGTCGCTGATGGTGTCCGCGTTGGCGTCGGCCAGGAGCTGCCAGCCGCCTGTGATGTTGAGCTGCCCGGCGATCTTGCTCAGGCTGTCGCCGTTCTGAACCGTGTAGGTCTCGCCGCTCAAGGCCACTGCGGCAACGTGCCGGGGCGCCGTTTGAACAGGGGCCCGCTGCACTGGAACGGACCGGACCGGAACGGACTGGACCGGAACGGACTGGACCGGAGCCTTGGTTGCCGGAAGTTGCGCAGGGGCCGCTGCCGCGCCGCCGCTTAGGCCCAGCTGCGCCGAGCAGGCCGGCCACGCGCCCCAGCCCTGGCTTGCCTGGACCTTCTCCGCGACGGCGATCTGCTGCTCACGGCTGGCGCTGGCCGCCGAGCCCGTGCCTCCGTGGGCGGCCCACGTGCCCGGGCTGAACTGCAGCCCGCCGGAGTAGCCGTTGCCGGTGTTGATGCTCCAGTTGCCGCCGCTCTCGCACTGGGCCAGCGCATCCCAGGTGGAAGTCGCGGTCGCGGCGGGGGTGGAGGCGCTGGCTCCGGTGGCGGAGAGGGCGATGCCGGCGACCGAGATGGCGGCCAGGGTGGCGCCGCGGCGCGCGGCAGTAGTGAGGGTTGAGGTCTTCATGGGTTCGGCTGCTCCTGAGGGCCACCGGCGCTCGGTCCGTCCCCGGACGTTATCGTGCCACTGCCCACCCCTGACGTCTAGAGGTCATCTGCGGTGGCTGCCAGTCGGGCAGTTCTGGTGGTGGCAGCACCGGGCATGCAAACGCCCGATTGCGGGCGTGCGTCCACGGTAGGGCAGCCCCGGGCGCGGATCAACCCCCCGCCGGAACTTTTCGGCGGTTCAGCCGCCCAGCGCCAGCCCAAGGTACGGGGCGGTCCTGCTTTGTTTGGAACGGGCGACGACGGCGGGCTCGCCGGCGGCGATGATCTTCCCGCCGGCGTCGCCCCCGGCGGGTCCCAGATCGATCACCCAGTCCGCGGCGGCCACCACGTCCATCTCGTGCTCCACCACCACCACCGTGTTGCCGGCGTCCACCAGCCGCTGCAGCTGCGCCATCAGGAGTTCGACGTCGGCCGGGTGCAGTCCCGTGGTGGGCTCGTCCAGCAGGTAGAGCGAGTGGCCGCGCTGGGCACGCTGCAGTTCCGTGGCGAGCTTGATCCGCTGGGCCTCCCCGCCGGAGAGCTCGGTGGCGGGCTGGCCCAGCCGGAGGTAGCCCAGGCCCACCTCGCGCAGGGTCTGCAGGGCCCGAGCTGCGGACGGGATGTCGGTCAGGAAGTCGGCGGCCGCGTTGACTGTCAGGCCCAACACTTCGGCGATGTTCTTGCCGCGGTAGCTGACCTGGAGGGTTTCCGGGTTGTAGCGCGAGCCGTGGCACTCGGGGCACGGGCCGTAGCTGCCGGGCAGGAACAGCAGTTCGACGGCCACAAAGCCCTCGCCCTGGCAGGTTTCGCAGCGCCCGCCGGCCACGTTGAAGGAGAACCGTCCGGCGCCAAAGCCCCGGGCCTTCGCCTCGTCCGTGGCCGCGAATTCCTTGCGGACGGCATCGAACAGCCCGGTGTAGGTGGCGAGGTTGGAGCGCGGGGTCCGGCCGATCGGCTTCTGGTCCACTTTCACCAGCCGGTCGATCTGCTCCAGCCCGGACACCGGGCCCACGCTCAACGGGGCGCTGCTTTCCTCGTCTCCCTCGGCAAGGTCTTCCGGCGCCGCGGCGGCCGTGTCCGCGTCGGGGTGCAACCACGCATTCGCCACCTCGGCCAGGACCTGGCTGACCAGCGTCGACTTGCCGGACCCCGAAACACCGGTGACGGCGGTCAGGACGCCGAGCGGGAAGTCGGCGTCGAGGTTTTGCAGGTTGTGCCGGCTGATGTCGCGCAGCTCGAGCCAGCCGGCGGCCTCCCGGCGGGCTTTGGAGCGGGGCGCGCGCGGACCGCCGGCGTCCGCCCTCTTTTCGGCATCCTCCGGGAACAGGTACGGCCGGGTGACGGAGGCTTCCACTTCGGCGAGGCCGGCCACCGGGCCGCTGTACAGGACCTCGCCGCCGCCCTCGCCGGCGCGCGGGCCCACGTCCACGAGCCAGTCGGCGCGGCGCACCACGTCCATGTTGTGCTCCACCACAAACACCGAGTTGCCGGCGGACTTGAGCTGGTCCAGGACCGCGAGGAGGGGTTCGGCGTCGGCCGGATGCAGGCCCGCGGAGGGCTCGTCGAGGACGTAGATCACGCCGAACAGCCCCGAGCGCAGCTGGGTGGCGATCCGCAGCCGCTGCATTTCGCCGGGGGAGAGGGTGGGGGTGGAGCGGCCCAGCGCGAGGTAGCCCAGGCCGAGATCCAGGAGCACGGTGACGCGCTGCAGCAGGTCGCGGGTGATGGCGACGGCCACCTCGTTGGACTCGCCGGAGGGCTGCTTGCGCGAGGCGGTCCCGGCCTCGGTGAGTTCGGTGGTGGGGCGGAGGACCGCGGCGAGTTCGGTCATCGGGACGGCGTTGAGCTCGGCGATGGTCTTCCCCGCGAACGTCACGGCGAGGGCCTCGGGGCGCAGGCCGCTGCCGCCGCAGCGCGGGCACGGCCCGGTCTCCATAAAGCGCAGCACCTTCTCGCGCATGGTGGCGCTCTTCGAATCGGCGAGTGTGTGCAGGACATAGCTGCGCGCACTCCAGAACCGGCCCTTGTACGGCTTGGCCACCCGGTCGCGCTGCGGCGTCACCTCCACCACGGGCTGTTCCTCGGTGAAGAGGATCCAGTCGCGGTGCTTCTTGGGCAGCTTCCGCCAGGGGGTGTCGACGTCGTAGCCCAGGTGGGTGAGGATGTCGCGCAGGTTCTTGCCTTGCCAGGCGCCGGGCCAGGCGGCGATCGCGCCGTCGCGGATGCTCAGCGAGGTATCCGGGACCAGCGAGGATTCACTGACCGTGTGCGCGATCCCCAGCCCGTGGCATTCCGGGCAGGCGCCGGCAGCGGTGTTGGGCGAGAACGCGTCCGAATCCAGTGGCGCGGCGCCGTCGGGGTAGCTGCCGGCGCGGGAGAACAGCATCCGCAGCGAGTTGGACAGTGTGGTCACCGTGCCCACGGTGGAGCGGGAGCTGGGGGTGCCGCGGCGCTGCTGGAGCGCGACGGCGGGCGGCAGGCCGGTGATCAGCTCCACCTTCGGATTGTGGCCCTGCTGGATCAGCCGGCGCGCGTAGGGTGCGACGGATTCGAAGTAGCGGCGCTGGGCCTCGGCGTAGATGGTGCCGAACGCCAGCGACGACTTGCCGGAACCGGAGACGCCGGTGAAGGCGACGATCGCGTCGCGGGGCACGTCCACGTCCACGTTGCGCAGGTTGTTTTCCCGGGCGCCGCGGACCCGGACAAAGCCGTCCGTCGCATGGTCCGGCGCCTGGCCGGCGGGATCGGAAGCCTGCTGGGTATTCTGCATCTGTTCGACTCTATCCGCCCTGCCCCGGACGGGCATCTCGGTGCCGGCGGGCATATCCTTACCGAATGGAAACTTACGACGGCGGCGCTCGGGCGCCGCGGGCGGACCAGGAGGCAGATCAGGATGCGGAGCGGGAAGCTGCCCCGGAAGCTGAGGGCGTTGCCGAGTTCGCCGAGATCCCCGAAGCGGTGCACGCCGCCCTTCCGGTCGCGGAGCTGCACCTGCACATCGAGGGCACCCTGCAGCCGGAACTGATCTTTGCGCTCGCCGAACGCAACGGGATCACGCTGCCGTACGCGGACCTGGACGAGCTCCGCGCGCGGTACGAGTTCACAGACCTGCAGTCGTTCCTGGACCTCTACTACGCCAACATGGCCGTGCTGCAGACCGAGCAGGACTTCGCGGACATGACCCGCGCGTACCTGGCCCGGGCCGCGACCGCCGGGGTGCGGCACGCCGAGATCATGCTTGACCCCCAGGCGCACCTGTCCCGCGGGGTTTCCCTGGCGACCTGCGTGAACGGCGTGGCCTCGGTGCTGGCCACCTCCCGGGAGGAGTTCGGCATCTCCACCCTGCTGATTACCGCGTTCCTACGCGACCAGTCCGAGGAATCGGCGCTGGAGGTGCTGGAGCAGCTGCTCGCCATGGACGCGCCGATCGCCGGGATCGGGCTCGACTCGGCCGAGGTGGGCAACCCGCCGTCGAAGTTCGAGCGGCTTTTCGCCCGGGCCAAGGACGCCGGGCTCCGGCGGATCGCGCACGCCGGCGAGGAGGGCCCGCCGTCGTACATCATCGAAGCGCTGGACCTGCTGGACGTGGAGCGTATCGACCACGGCATCCGCTGCATGGAGGATCCCGAACTGGTCGAACGCCTGGTCCACGAGCTGATGCCCCTGACCGTCTGCCCCCTCTCCAACGTCCGGCTCCGCGCCGTGGACACGCTGGCCGAGCACCCGCTGCCGGGCATGCTCGCGGCCGGGCTGAACGTGAGCGTGAACTCGGACGATCCGGCCTACTTCGGCGGGTACGTGGATGACAACTTTGCCCAGCTCAGGTCCGTGATCGGGCTCTCCGAGTTCGACTGCGTCCGGCTCGCCGCCAACTCCATCCGGTCCTCCTTCGCGAGCGAGGAACGCAAGACCGAGCTGCTGGCAGAACTGGCCGCCTCGGGCCGCTAGGCCTTTAAAGCAACGCGGGGTCACTTACGGCCCATCCGAGAGGTCGGAATCGGCCGTAAGTGACCCCGCGTTGTCTTCTTAGACGTCGATGCTGTCCATGTGCGGGTACCGTGCGCCGGCTGCGACGCCGGCCGGAGCCAGCTCATCGAGCCGGGCCAGGTCGTCCGCGGAGAGTTCGACGTCGACGGCGCCCAAGTTCTCGCGCAGCCGTTCGCGCTTCTTGGTCCCGGGGATCGGCACGATGTGCTCGCACTGGGCCAGCAGCCAGGCCAGGGCCAGCTGCGCCGGGGTGCAGTCCTTCTCTGTAGCGAGTTCGGTGACCCGGTCCACGAGTTCGAGGTTGCGGGTGAAGTTCTCGCCCTGGAAGCGCGGGGAGTGGCGCCGGAAGTCGTCCGACGCGAAGTCCTCCTCGCTGCGCAGCTGTCCGGTGAGGAAGCCGCGGCCCAGCGGGCTGTAGGGCACGAAGCCGATGCCGAGCTCGGCCAGGACCGGGAAGATCTTGGTCTCCGGCTCCCGCTCCCACAGCGAGTATTCGGTCTGCAGCGCGGCGATGGGGTGCACGGCGTGGGCGCGGCGCACCGTGTCGGCGCTGGCTTCGGAGAGCCCCAGGTGCTTCACCTTGCCGGCCTGGACCAGCTCGGCCATGGCGCCGACGGTCTCCTCGATCGGCACGGTCTTGTCCACCCGGTGCTGGTAGTACAGGTCGATGTGGTCGACGCCGAGGCGTTGCAGGCTCGCGTCGCACGCCGCCCGGACGTACTCCGGCGTGCCGTTGATGCCCACCCACGAGCCGTCCTCGCGGCGTTCGTTGCCGAACTTGGTGGCCAGCACGACGTCGTCGCGGCGGCCGGCGATGGCGCCGCCCACGAGCTTTTCGTTGGTGGAGGGGCCGTACATGTCCGCGGTGTCCAGCAGCGTGCCGCCGGCGTCGAGGAATGCCTGGATGGTGGCGACGGATTCCTGCTCATCGCCTTGGCCGTAGAACTCGCTCATGCCCATGCAGCCCAGGCCGAGGGCCGAGACAGTGAGCGAGCCGAGGGTGCGTGATTCCATGGGGATCTCCTGAAGCAGAGGGGGATGGAATGCCGCCGAGGAGCCCGGGCAAAGCGGGCCGGCTGTGGCGGCGATCAAGCCACTCTAGTCAGCTTGCTTGCCATGGGCAACGGTTGTCTGCCTCGTCACAGTGGGTCATGACGCACAAAGTTAACCTTGTCCAGTCGCGGAACCCGGGCGAAGCTTGGCAAAATGCAGGTGGATCAATTGCTGCAAAAGGAGACCCATGGGCGCGAACGCTGCGGAAAACACCAACCTTCGGCTTAAGGCTGTGCTGGATGTCCTGGCTGAGGGGGTGTGGTCGGGCGAGAAGCTGAACGCCGGCGTCGTCCTCGGCGAGGCGATCGCGCGGGTGCCGCTCAACGACCACGAGCGCGAGCTGCTCAGCGGCGGCATCCCCCGCGGCCACAAGGCCCTCACCAGCGCCACGGCCAAGCTGGTCAAGGCCGGCTGGCTGGTCAAGGGCCGCTCGGGCTGGACGATCACCGAGGACGGCCAGCGCGCCACGGTCGCCTTCGCGGATCCCGCCGCCTTCACTGCAGCGCTCGACGCCGGCACCCCGGTTCCGGAGGGCACCCCGCTGCCGTCCGCCCCGGCAGCAAAGCGGGCACCCAAAGCCAAAGCCAAGACGGCAAAGACCGCCCCGAAGGCCGTCAAGGTAGCCGAAGAGGTCGCCGAGAAGATGGCCGAGCTGGTCGAAGAGGTCGTGGCTCCGGTCGCCAAGGCCGTCCGGAAGCGCAAGGCCGCCGCCGGGGCGCCCGCGTCCGCAGCCCCGGCTGCCCCGGCAGCGGTGGAGACCGTCGAGCAGCCCGCGGAGGTTGCCGTCGCCGGCGACTTCAACGTCCTGCTGGGCGCGCCCGCGAACTGGGCGCCGCAGTACGACGAGTCCCAGATGCAGCTGGACGAGGTGGACCAGCTCTGGAAGCTCGCCGCGGACCTGCCGGCCGGGTCGTACAGCTTCAAGATCGCGATCAACCGGTCCTGGGACGAGAACTACGGTGCCTTCGGCGTCTTCGACGGCGCCAACCACGAGGTGCACCACCGCGGCGGCCTGCTGGTTATCCGGTACGACCACCGCACCCGCGACATCGTCTCCGGCTAGGCACCGACAAGAAATCGTCCTGCCGAAGCGCAAAAGAGCTTGCGGCACCCGAAATCGGGTGTCGCAGGCGGATTCGCTGATCCTGAACCTGCCGGAAGGCCGCGGATCGACCTAGCATTGCGGTATGGACACCGTCGACGTTGCGGGCCTGCGCATCCGGTACCGGCGTGCGGGCGAGGGGCCGCCGCTGGTCCTCCTGCACGGCGCTTACGAAGATAGCCGCATTTGGAAACGCCAGCTCGACGCGCTGTCGGATGAATTCACGGTCTTTGCCTGGGACGCACCGGGGTGCGGCGGATCGGACGATCCGCCGGCGGACTTCACCGCCCATGACCTGGGCGACGCCCTGTTCGGGTTCCTCCGGGAAGCGGTACCGGGCAAGCCGCACCTCCTCGGATTCTCCATGGGCTCCGGCATCGCGCTGGAGCTCTGCCGGGCTCACCCGTCCGTCCCCGCGTCGCTGCTGCTGGTCTCGGCCTACGCCGGCTGGGCGGGATCCCTGCCGCCCGAGGAAGTCGAGCGCCGCTATGCCCAGGTGCTGGCCGAACTCGATCTGCCGCCGGAACGATTCATCCCCGCGTGGCTGCCAACACTCTTCACAGACCGTGCAGTTCCTGCGGTTGTGCAAGAAGCCAGCGCCATCATGGCGGACTTTCATCCGGCGGGAATGCGGGCACTCTTGAACGCGAGCGCACGTGCCGACTACCGCGATGTCCTGCCGACCATCGCGGTGCCCACGCTGCTCCTGTACGGTGCCGAAGATGTGCGCGCGCCAATGAGCGTGGCACGCGAGATGCACCGGCAGATCCCGGGCTCGAAGCTCGTCATTATCCCCGACGCCGGACACATGGCGGCGCTCGAGGCGCCGGAGGCCTTCAACGCCGAGGTGCGCCGCTTCCTGCACGGCGTTACCGAAGGTTGACGCGGGCTAGAACCGGGTGGGGTCCGGGCTCGGTGGAACGGGCGGCGGCGCGACCGGTCCGGGATCCGGTATCGGCAGCGGGCCGGGCGTGGGCGCGGGGCCCGGCGTCGGGCTTGGACCGGGCGCGGGGATCGGGGCCGGCGGTGTAGGGCCGGGTTCGGGCGGGAACGGGTCGCCTGGCTGCGGCTCCGGCGACGTCGGCCCGGGCTCGGGAGGGAACGGATCGGGCTCTGGCGACGGGGGAATGGTCATGGCACCGATTATCGACCCGCGCCCGTCGGGAGGGAAGACGCCGGAGCGCCGACCGGCCCCGGCCAGCGAAAGTGACCAGGGAAAGCGGACCGGCAAAGCGGCCCTAGTTCTGCGCCGCGACCGACTTGTCCCGGTCCTCGAATACGTCCTCACCGGGGCCGGAGAACGCCCGGGATCGCTGCACGGCCTCAACCGAGCCGGTGAACAGCTGGGAATCGTGCGGATCGGACGGAAGCCGCGATGCGGTCTCGTCCGACGCGCCGAGTTTGCCCGGACGGCGGGGCGCCGGCTGCGTGGAGGCCGCGGCCGAAGGCATGGTTTCGAGCCGGACGTGCGGCAGCGCTGTCGGGAATTCCTGCTGCAGGAAAAGCACCAGCTCTTCGCGGATCAGGCAGCGCAGGTCAAAGAGTGAGGCACTGTCCCCGGCGCTGACCAGGATGCGGACCCGGACAAAACCCGCCGTGGCGTCGGTGATCTGCAGGATGCCCACACGCTCGTCCCAGAGATCGGTCGTGGCCAGGACCCGCTTCAGTTCGGCCCGCATGGCTTCCACCGGGGCGCGCCAGTCGAGGTCGAACTCAACCGTGCCCATCACCTCGGACTGGCGCCGGGTCCAGTTCTCGAAGGGGGTGGTGGTGAAGTAGGTAGAGGGCAGGATCAGGCGGCGGTCGTCCCAGATGTGGACCACCACGTAGGTCAGGGTGATCTCTTCGATCCGGCCCCACTCCTTCTGGACCACCACGACGTCGTCCACCCGGATCGCGTCCGTGAACGCGAGCTGGATGCCGGCGAAGACGTTGACCAGCGAGGTCTGCGCGGCGAGGCCGGCCACAATCGAGATCACCCCGGCGGAGGCCAGCAGCCCGGCGCCGAGGGCCTGAATGGCTGGGAACGTCAGCATGATGCTGCCCAGGGCCACGATCGCGATCAGCGCCACGCCGATCCGCCGGGCCAGGATCACCTGGGTGCGGAGCCGCCGTGCACGCCGGTTGTCCGCCACGTCCACCCGGTAGCGGGTGAGGACCAGGGTCTCGATGATCAGCAGCACGGCGATCGCCAGCCAGGCCACTGATCCGATCAGCGTGATTACCAGGGCATGGTCCACGTTGCGGCGCCACTCGGCGTCGTCGGTGGTGAGGGCCAGTGCGATCCGCACGCCGATCAGGCAGAGCGCCAGGCGCAGGGGCGTTCGCGCCACCCGGGAGGTTTCCCGGAGGGCTTCCTGCTTGCGGTTGAGCCGCAGGACCACCCGGCGCAGCACCCACGAGGCGATCAGCCCGGCGGCCACGGCCAGGGCCACGGCGAGGAAAGGCATGGCCGAAGAAAGGAAGTCTTGCATCCTTTAAGGTCTAGCAAGCTTCACCGATCAACTGAAATCGGTGGAAAGTCAACGTGGGTCTGGTCACGCCAGTGCCCCCGGGCCGGGCGTTCCCGTGCCCGGCCGCCGATTCGGGACCTACGGCCCTACATTCCGCGGCGGAAGCCCAGAGAATTGTGCAACCACTTGCATCTCCGGGGGAGGGTGACATGCGTCGCACCGCATCATTGGCCACGGTAGGTTCTGCCGCACTCTTCGCCGCGGGGTTGTTGGCCGGGTGTGGGTCGCCCGGCGCCGCGCCGGCGGCCAGTTCATCCCCGGCGTCGAGCCCGGCAGCGACGTCGACGGCCGCCTCCGCGGCGCCGTCGGCGGGCGCCTCGCAGAGCGCCGCGTCGGGCACCGCGTCCCAGGCTCCGACCTCCCCGGCCCCGGCGGGCTGGAAGTCGTTCACCACCGGGGACGGCACGCTGACCTTCATTTACCCGGAGAAATGGACCATCAACGATGCCGCTCCCGGGGCCAACGGGGCGGCCGTGGATGTGCTCACGGACTACGGCAAGACGATCGCCTCGCTCCGCACCGGGGTGGTCACGGGGGCGCAGTGCACGGAGAAGATGCCGTTTATGCAATACGACACGGCGCCGGTGCCGGCCCTGGCCGAGAAAGGAACGGTTCCGCGCTTCGTCTACGAGGCCCGGACGGACCGGACCGCGACCGACCCGGCGAAGGCCACCATTTTCGCCTACGGCCTGACCTCCGAGCCGGAACCCATTGGGACCGAGGCATGCCCCATGACGCACTTCTTCAACTGGCCGCCCAGCGGCGCCTCGTTTGGCGGCGTCTACGACCCGTTCGACACCACACCGGGCGGTCCCATGCACGTGGACAGCCCCGAGGTGTACAAGGACACCCCCGAGTACCAGTGGGCCAAGCAGATGATCATGTCCCTGCGGCCGGCGGGAAAGTAGCGGCCAGGTGACGCGGGTTCGGGCGGCGGCGGCCGCCCTGGGACTGGCCGTGTTTCTCGGCGGCTGCGGCGCCCCGGCAGCACCGGATAGTCCGACGGCGCCCGCCTCACCTAGTAGCGGCTCACCCGCCGCCAGCACCCCGGCGCCGGGGAGCGGAGCGCCGGCGACCGGAGTCCAGGCGACCGTGACGCCGTCGGACTGGCAGACCTTCACGACGTCGGACGGGCTGTCCTTCGACTATCCGCCGGACTGGACGGCCCGGGATCCCGGCGGCAAGCTCGGCGGGGCGTTCGTGGACGTCACCAATGCGGCGGGGAAGGCGATGGCCCAGCTGCGCACCAACATTGTCACCGGCGCGGAATGCGCTTCCCAGTACCCCTATCAGGTCTACGATTCCCAGACCCTCCAGGGGCTGGTGGAGCCGGGCACCGCTGACCGCGGGGCGCCGCGCTATGTCTTTGAGTCCCGCGGCGACGGCACCGAGCCCGGGCCCACGCAGTCCACCACGGCCGGGTACGGGATCACCATGATGCCCGAGGAGACCGGGGCGCTGGCCTGCCCCATGTTCCACCTGTTCCTGTGGCCGCCGAGCGGGGCGCTGTTCGGCGGCACCTACAACCCGGCAAACAACACCACGCCGGGGGATCCGGCGCTGCCGTACCTGGAGAAGGCGAAGCTGTACAGGGACACGGCGGAGTATCGGCAGCTCCGGACCATGATCACCTCGCTGCGGCCGGCGAAAACCGCGGGTTAACGACGCCGCCCGGCCGGACCAGTGGTCCAACCGGGCGGGAGCCTCACACGATGCTCACACTGCCGGGAAGTGCCTCCGCCTCCGGGTGTGGCCGTGGGGCACCTGGCTGCTCTTGGTCCAGGTGGTGCCGCCCCAGGGGGTGGAATGCGTCTCCCGGATCAGCCCGGTGCCGGCGCACTCGCGGACCGCCATGATGCCGTCCGCCGCGGAACGTTTGTCCTCGAAAGCCTTTGAGACAGCGAGCACTGTGCCGTCAGCCCCCAGCAGCCGGAACCGGACGTTCGATTCTGCGTCGGTGAAGATCTCGAATTGTCCTGCCATTGTCTTTTCCTTTCAGGCGTTCCGGTGGGCGAGGCGGGGTGTCCGCAGCGCACAGTTCCGGAGGTCTCCCTCCACCCTCCTTGGGCGCCCGCGGTGGCTGAAAGGGGCGAAAGGCCCGGATGTGGGCGACCCGGGGCCGGGACTACATTGGAGGCATGGCTGAAATCGCTGAGGGGTCCGGAGCCGCAGACACCGGAACCGCCGTCCGGCTCACGGCCCGGGTGGAGGGCGTGGTGCAGGCCGTCGGGTTCCGGTACTGGACGGTGCTCAAGGCCGAGGAACTCTCCTTATGCGGAACCGTCAGGAACAACGACGACGGTTCGGTCGCCGTCGTTGTGGAGGGACCGCAGGCGGTGGTGCTGCAGTTCCGGAGCTGGCTGCGCTCGCCGGACGCGCCCGGGCGGGTGGATCATGTAGACGAATGGATCACCCCGGCCACCGGGGCGTTCAGCAACTTCCGGGTGGTGTACTGAGCGCGGGTCCGGCTCCCGGCGCCGGCGTGAGCAGCCCGCTCGCCAGCACCGCCTTCCGGGACAGGGTTTTGTAACCCTCGCGCTCGAACAGCACCGTGATCAGCCCGTCGTCGTGCCGCATCACCAGACCCGGGCCCCAGAGGGCATGCTCCACCGCCGAGTTCAGCGGGAACGCCGCGGCGTCGGCCGGGCCTGCGCCGGCCGACGCGGCCGCGGCAGCCCCGACGTCGTGCGCCCGGGACGCCGACCCGTCCGCGCAGTTGTCGCAGTTCCCGCACGGGGCGGGGAGGTCCTCGCCGAAGTAGCCCAGCAGGAACTGGCGCCGGCAGCGGTGCGTCTCGGCGTAGCTGCGCATCATGGCGATGCGGGACTTGTCCACGCGTTCGCGCGCCGCGGCGAGGGCGACGGCGCGTTCCACCAGCTGTGCGGGATCGGCGTCGGGGTCCAGGCGGATCCGGCCGTCCGCCACGGAGACGCCGCCGGTGTCCTGCAGCTGGTTCAGCAGCCCGGTGAGCCGGCGCCGCGGGTAACCCGTGGCGGCGGCCAGGTCTGCCGTCGGCACGGAACCGCCGGCGTCGCGCAGGACAGCAAGGACGGCGAGCAGCGCGGACTCGTCCGGGCGGTGGGTGGCGAAGTAGCGGCGCAGGCCCAGGTCCTCGGACCGGTAGTGCAGTACGGCCTGTGCGGGCAGGCCGTCGCGTCCGGCCCGGCCGATCTGCTGGTAGTAGCTGTCCAGCGACTCCGGGATGTCCGCGTGGAGCACGAACCGGACATCCGGCTTGTCGATTCCCATGCCGAACGCGGTGGTGGCCACCACTGCGTCGAGTCCGCCGGCGAGGAACTGCCGGTGGACCTCCTCCCGCTCCGTCGGTGTCCGGCCCGCGTGGTAGGCGGCGGCGCGCAGTCCCTTCTGCGATAGCTTCGCGGCGTACTTCTCCGTGTCCTTGCGCTTGGCGGCGTAGACCAGGCCCGGGCCGTGCAGTTCGCCGACTAGCGCGGCGGCCTGCCGCACCACCGCGCGGCGCTTCTCCTTGTCCTCGTGGTGCCGGACGACGTCGAGGCTGATGTTGGGGCGGTCGAAGCCCCGGACCAGGACCAGGGGATGCGTCAGCCTCAGGCGATCCAGGATTTCCTCACGGACCGGGGGAGCAGCGGTGGCGGTCAGGGCCGCCGTCCTCGGGTTGCCCAGGCGCTCGCGGACCTCGCCGAGCCGGAGGTAGTCGGGCCGGAAGTCGTGGCCCCAGGTGGAGACGCAGTGCGCCTCGTCCACCACAAACAAGGCGGGGTGGAGGGCCGCGATCCGGTTCACCGTGCCGGCCTTCGCCAGCTGTTCCGGGGCGAGGAACAGGAAGACGGCGTCGCCGCGCTCCGCCGACTGCCAGGCGCGCTCCTGATCGGAGGCGCTGTGCGAGGAATTGACGGCGACGGCGTGGTCCGGGCCGAGCGCTTCCGCGAGGCCGTCCAGTTGGTCTTCCTGCAGGGAAATCAGCGGGGAAACGACGACGGTGGGCCGCTTCAGCTGCCGGTGCAGGAGCAGGGCGGGGACCTGGTAGAGGGCCGACTTCCCGTAGCCGGTGGGCATTACCGCGAGGACGTCCTGGCCGGCGGCGAGGGCGCGCATGCCCGCGAGTTGCCCGTCGCGCAGTTCGGGAAGGCCGAAGGCGGTGGCGGCGAGGGTGCGGAGGGCGTCGTCGTCGGGCGATTCGACTGCTTCCCGGCCCGGGCCGATGGCCTCGCTCATAGGGCGCTTCCCTTTCGCGATCTCGAGGGCGATGGCGGCCGGTGCTGGCCCCTGAGTTCAGCGTAGGCGCAGGCGGGGGTTACAAGAAGCGCGTTGCGCGGGCCGGGACAAATGGCCCTCGGCACGGACCGCAGCGGTGGGTAGGGTGGCCCGCATGCAGAAGATATCGATCGATGCCCTGGCCCGTCAGCAGGTCACCGCGGCGCTCGCGGCCGGCAGCGGGCGGGCCGCCGACACCGTCTACGGCGGCCACGAGAAGGTGCTCCGCCAGACCGTGATGGCCTTCAAAGCGGGGACCCAGCTGAGCGAGCACCAGAATCCGGGGGATGCGACGGTCTACGTGATTCGGGGCTGTGTCCGGCTGCAGGCGGGCAACGAATCGTGGCAGGGGAAGGCCGGTGACCTGCTGATCGTGCCGGACGGTTTGCACAGCCTGATGGCGGAAGAGGATTCGGCCATCCTGATGACGGTGGCGAAGGCCAGGGGCTGAGCCAGGGGCGGCCCGCCCGCCGGACTTTCCGGAAGCTGTTGTCAGTGCGCAGGTGTGGGCCTACGCTGTGGTTCGGCGGCCCCATTCCGGGGACCGGCTCCAGGATCCTCCCTCATGGGGGTGCCATGCCCACCCCCGGATGCCTGCGTCCTGGAATCACGGGACAGGAAAGACCATGAGCAAATATCTGTTTGAAGCCAATTACCTGGGCGAAGGAATCAAGGGACTCATGCGCGAGGGCGGCAGCAAGCGCCGCGACGCCCTGGTGGACGCGCTCAAGTCCGTTGGCGGAACCCTCGAGTGTTTCTATTACGCCTTCGGGGACACCGACGTCCTGGGCGTCCTCGAGGCCCCGAGCGACGCCGACGCCGCGGCTCTCTCGCTGATGATCAATTCCACCGGCAGCGTCAACGTGCGCCTGAAGCCGCTGATGTCGGTCGAGGACATCGACGAGGCCGTCAAGAAGACGCCGTCGTACCGGGCGCCGGGGCAATAACGGGCTGCCGCCGGCCTGCTGTGTGACGCGCCAACCCGCCCGGGGCTGGCCACGGGTTCGGTCCGGGCCACCGCCGTAGGACAGACTGTTGCCGTGAGCAACTCTTCCCGGACCGGCGTCGCCATCGCAGGGCTCAGCCTCGGCACGGCGCTGAACCCGCTGAACTCCTCGATGATCGCCGTGGCGCTGGTGGTGCTGCGCGCGGATTTCGCGCTCGACGTCGCCACGGTCACCTGGGTGGTCACCTCCTTCTACCTCACCTCCGCGGCGGGCCAGCCGCTGATGGGACGGCTCGCCGACCGCTTCGGACCGCGCCGGCTGTTCCTGCTCGGCATGGCACTGGTGGCGGTGACGTGCGCGCTGGCCCCGTTGGCGCCGAACTTCGCGCTGCTCTGCGTGGCGCGGGCGTTTATGGCCCTCGGGACCGCGACGGCGTACCCCAGCGCCGTGGTGATGGTGGCGGCCCTGGCGCGGCAGGCGAACGTCAATTCCACCCGACCGCTGGGCCGGATCCAGATGGCCAACACCTCCGCGGCCGCCGTCGGGCCGGTGGTGGGCGGCCTGCTGGTGAGCCTGGTGGGCTGGGAGGCGCTGTTCCTGATCAACGTCCCGCTCGCCCTGGCGGCGATCCTGGTGGTCCGGCGGTTCGCCCCGGCGGACAAGGAACGCGAACGCGGCCGGGTGTCGGAATTGCTGCGCGACTCGGACCTGCCCGGCATCGGCGCGTTCATCTGCGCCCTCGTGCTGGTGATGATGGCGCTGCTCAACGTGCTGCCGGCCTACCGGTGGTGGCTGCTCGGCGCAGGCTTGCTGCTCGCAGCGCTGTTCGCCCTGCGGGAGCTGCGCTTCAGCCCGCCCTTCCTGGACCTGCGGCTGCTCGGCCGCAACCGGCCGCTGCTGCTGGTCTACCTGGGCTTCGCGCTGTTCAACGGCGTTTACTACTTCGCGTTCTTCGGCCTGCCGCAGCTGCTGCAGACCGCCGGCGGGTACGACCCGGGCATCGTGGGCCTGCTGATGCTGCCGCTCGCCGCCATCTCGGTGGTCGGGACACCCTTCGCGGTCCGCGCCATCGACCGGTTCGGCGTGCGGCGGGTGCTGATCGCCGGCGTCGTACTGCTAATCGCGGCGTCGGGCACCATGTGGCTGCTGACCGCATCGCTGGCCGCTCCGCTGGTGCTGGCGATGACGGCGCTACTGGGCGTGCCTTATTGCGTGGTCAGCATCGCCTCGAGCCAGGGCATGTACCTGTCCACCCGGCTGGAGGAGCGGGGGGTGGCGGCCGGGATCTACCAGACCTGCCGTTACCTGGGCGCGATCACCGCGACCGTCCTGATCGGCATCTTCTATGGCACCGGCGTGACCCAGGCGAACTGGGGGCTGATGGTCTTTGTCATGCTGGGCCTCGGCGCGGTGGTGTTTGTGGTGTCGCTGCTGTGGCGGGAGCGCCGGCCGGCATAGGCCGGCGCCGGGACATCTTGACGAGTGGAAGAGCTGGGTCCAGTGTGTGAGCGGAACCACAGAAAAGTTGCCCGCACCCTCACGCGACGCCTATAGTCAAGGCAGCGATTCGATAATCGAACAGGAAGTTCTATTATCGAACACACGGCGGCAGCCAACCCTACAAAGAAGTGAGGACAGCCCGTGCATTTCCACCACCACGGTTACGTATCCGGGGACCCGCGGGTTCAGCCCGCTGCCGACGTCGGCATTGACCGGCCCGCCGAACTTCCCGACGTCGTCGACGTCCTGATTGTCGGCACCGGTCCCGCCGGCATGGTCGCGGCTGCCCAGCTCTCCCAGTTCCCCGGCGTCACCACGCGAATCGTGGAGCGCCGGCCCGGCCGGCTAGCGATCGGCCAGGCGGACGGCATCCAGGCCCGCAGCGTGGAGACGTTCCAGGCCTTCGGCTTCGCCGAGCGGATCATAGCCGAGGCGTACCGCATCACCGAGATGGCGTTCTGGAAGCCGGACCCCAAGGATCCGTCCCGCATTGTCCGCGCCGCCCGCACCCTCGACGACCCGGCCGGGATCAGCGAGTTCCCGCACCTGATCGTCAACCAGGCCCGCGTCCTGGACTACTTCGCCGAGGTCATGGCCAACGCCCCCACGCGGATGACGCCGGACTACGGCTACGAATTCAAGACCCTGGAAGTCGGCGAGGGGGAGTACCCCGTCACCGTGACGCTCGCGCACACCTCCGGACCCGACGCCGGCGCCGAGCGCACCGTCCGGGCCAAATACGTCGTGGGCGCGGACGGCGCCCGGAGCAAGGTGCGGGACTCGATCGGCTGCACCATGGCCGGCGACAAGGCCAACCACGCCTGGGGGGTGATGGACGTGCTGGCCAACACCGACTTCCCGGACATCCGGACCAAATGCGCCATCACCTCGGGCAGCGGCGGCAGCATCCTGCTGATCCCGCGCGAGGGCGGCCACTTGTTCCGGATGTACGTGGACCTGGGCGTGGTCCCGGAGACCGACGCCGGCGCGGTGCGCAGCACCAGCATCGACCAGATCATCGCCAAGGCCAACGCCATCATCCACCCCTACACCCTCGACGTCCGCAACGTCGCCTGGCACAGCGTCTACGAGGTGGGCCACCGGCTCACCGACCGGTTCGACGACGTCCGCCCGGAGGACCGCGGCACCCGCACCCCGCGGGTGTTCATCACCGGCGACGCCTGCCACACCCACAGCGCCAAGGCCGGGCAGGGCATGAACGTCTCCATGCAGGACGGCTTCAACATCGGCTGGAAGCTCGGGCACGTGCTGGAGGGCCGCAGCCCGGAGAGCCTGCTGGCCACGTACTCGGCCGAGCGGCAGGTTGTCGCGAAGAACCTCATCGACTTCGACAAGGAATGGTCGACGCTGATGGCGAAGAAGCCGGAGGAGTTCGACAGCCCCTCCCAGCTCGAGGACTTCTACGTCAGCACCGCCGAGTTCCCGGCAGGCTTTATGACCCAGTACGCCCCGTCCATGCTGATCGGCGAGCCGGCGCACCAGGAGCTGGCCACGGGTTTCCCCATCGGCAAGCGCTTCAAGTCCGCGCCCGTGGTGCGGGTCTGTGACACCAACCCGCTGCACCTGGGCCACCAGGCCACGGCCGACGGCCGGTGGCGGATCTACGTCTTCGCGGACGGGGCTGCGGCCGGCGCGCCGTCGCCCACCACGGCCCTGGCCGACTGGCTGGCAAATGCGCCGGACTCGCCGTTGGCCGCCACCCCCGAGGGCTTGGACCGTGATGCATGGTTCGACCTCAGGGTCATCTACCAGCAGGACCACACCAGCGTGGACATCAGCGCCGTACCGGCCGTGTTCAAGCCGCAGGTGGGCCCGTTCCAGCTCAACTACCTTGAGAAGGTCTACGCCGCGGATCCGCGGGCGGACATCTTCGAGCAGCGCGGCCTGGACCGCGGCGGCGTCATCGTGGTAGTCCGCCCGGACCAGTACGCGGCCACCGTTTTGCCGTTGACGGCGACGGCGGAGCTAGGGACGTTCTTCGCGCCGCTGCTGGGGGAGCGGGTGACCGGGCGGCCGTAGCCGGAGGCGTCGGCGTCCGATGCTCGGGCTCAGACGCTTACGTCGGCCGGGAGCCGCTCGCCGTTGAGGTATTCGAGCTGCCAGCCGTCGACGTCGTGATGGTGGGCCAGGTTGAGCGCGGCATTGTCGATGCTCGGCAGCGGACGGCCCACTACCCGGCTGAGGCTCACCCGGAGCAGCGAACCGTGCGCCACCACCAGGACGCGGCCG
The DNA here is from genome assembly GCF_040137805.1 of Pseudarthrobacter sp. B907. Classification (NCBI taxonomy): domain Bacteria; kingdom Bacillati; phylum Actinomycetota; class Actinomycetes; order Micrococcales; family Micrococcaceae; genus Pseudarthrobacter; species Pseudarthrobacter sp. B907. The sequence continues at coordinate 127,893 of NZ_JBEEQE010000008.1, forward strand.
CCGCGGAACTCGTCCGCCAGCGCTTCCAGTGCGCCCACCCCGCGGTCCGCGGCGTCGTCGTCGCTCTCGGCGCCGCGGAAACCGCCGGGGATGCGCAAGGCCTCCAGCTCCGGTCCCGCCTGCAGGCCCTCGGCCGGCCCGAAGGAGCGCTCGGTGAGTTCCGGGACGCGCCTGGCCACCCTGAGCCCCAGCCCGGCCGCGATCAGCTCGGCGGTCTCCGCGGCACGGCTTAGTGGCGAGGAGACGACGGCGTCCCACTCGTGCGCCGCCAGCACCGCGACGGCGTCGCGCGCCTGGCCGCGGCCGACGTCGTTCAGCGGAATGTCGGTGGAACCCTGCAGCCGGCGCTGCGCATTCCAGTCGGTCTGGCCATGGCGGATGAGGGCAAAGGTTGTGAGGGGCATTCGTCCATTGTGCCTTGAGCCGCCGTGGGCCCGACCATCCAGGCTCCGCACATATGATCGGAGGGCCGATTGTGGTGCGGCGACTGCCGCCCCGCAGCGCCAAGCGAAAGAGGACAACACATGCCTGATACCCGCGCCGGGCTGCCGGCGATCTGGACCGACAGCCTCGGTCGCGCCAGCATCCGGTCCCTCCAGGTCCTTGCTGTGGCCGCCTTAGCCTGGGCCGTCCTGTGGACCCTCACCCGGGTTCCGCTGGTCATCATTCCCGCCACGATCGCCGTGATCCTCGCTGCGGCTATCGCGCCACTGGTCCGCTGGCTCGCGGGCCACGGTTTCCCGCGGGCCCTGGCCGTTGCTGCCTCGTTCCTTGCGATCGTTGCCGTGTTCGGCGGCGTCGTCACGGGCATCGTGTTCCTGGTCCGCAGCCAGTGGAAGGAACTGAGCCAAAAGGCCGTGGCCGGCGTCGACCAGCTGCACACCTTCCTGAACACCGGCCCGATCCCGGTCAGCGACGAGCAGATCAATACAACCCGTGAATCCGTGCAGAAGTTCTTCACCTCCAGTTCCTTCGGCTCCGAGGCGCTCACCGGGGTGCGGACGGTCGGGGAGATCCTGGTGGCCATGATCCTCATGGCTGTCACCCTGTTCTTCCTGCTCAAAGACGGGTCAAAGATCCGGGACTTCCTCATCGGCTTCCTGCCCGCCGCCCACCGCGCCACCGCACACCTTGCCGCGGACCGGTCCGCCGTCGTCCTGGGCGGTTATGTCCGCGGTACCGCCCTCGTCGCAGCCTCCAACGGGCTCATCGTCGGGGTGGCCCTCGCCATCCTGGGTGTCCCGCTCGCACTGCCCCTCGGCGTCTTCGTGTTCATCGGCGGATTCATCCCGATTGTCGGTTCCACCGCCGCCGGGACGCTGGCCGTCGCCGTGGCGCTGATCTCCAACGGCCCGGTCTCGGCCCTCATCGTGCTCGCGGTCGTCGTCGGCGTGAACCAGCTCGAACACCACTTCCTGCAGCCGGTCCTGATGGGCAAGGTGCTGTCCATCCACGGCCTCGCCATCCTGCTGGCCCTGGCCGCCGGGACCATGCTGGCCGGTGTGATCGGGGCCCTGCTGGCGGTTCCGATCACCGCCGTCGGCTGGACCATCATCAAAACCGTGACCGGCCGCGAACCCGCCCCCGGTGCGGCCGACGCCGAGGCCTCCTAGCCGGTGAAGCCCGCCTGAATGACATCCAGGTCACGGACGGCGTAGCGGTGGTGCTCCCACTCCTCGTTGAGGATGGTGTGCAGGCACGAGCGAACGGTCACCGCGTGCTCGGGACCCCACGGGTTCCGGCGGGACGCGGACAGCTCCGCCTCGGTGACAGCGGCGAGGAAGTCGCGCACCCTGGCGGCCCTCTGGGCGCGGACCTCGAGCACCTCGGCATACGACGGCGGGACACTCGCGAAGACTGCCAGATCGTAACCGTCGGTCTCGTACTCGGCGTTGGGTTGGCCGATCGGGTGATACGGCTCGTCGATCTCCAGGATTGCTTTCCGAAGCCACGTGTCCGTGGCCATGACCAGGTGGCGCAGGGTCTGGGCGAACGACCACTCGCCGTCCACCGAGATGTCGACCGTGCCGGCCGGCATCGCCGCGACCCGCTCCACCGTTGATCGCCAGGTCCGCTCCAGTACGGCCCACGCGGCACGCAGCCCCTCCGGATCACCGGCGCGGCGTTGGGCGCGGCCGGGAAAGCGGCGGTTGAGTTCTGCCTCGACCAAGGGGACGACGTCGACGCCGTTGACGCGCAGGGCGCCGCCGCCGTCGGCCAACCACGGTGCGTCGATGTCCGCCCCGGTCACGTCGACCGCGCGCAGCACCGCGCCGGACAGGTCGGAGCGGACGAACCGGGCGCCCCGCAGGTCCACGTCGGTGAAGTGTGCACCCTGGAGGTCACTGGACTGATCAAAGGTTGCCATGCCGGCAACTTTGCCACGGCCAGGGCTGATCCCGCAGCACCCGGGCGGCACGGTGCGGCCGCCGGCCAGCGCCCTCTATTTCCGCAGGGTCCGCCGGTCCATAATGGCCCCATAAGCTTCGGGGGCCCCTTGCGCCGGTGATGGGTGGCGCGGCGTTGAAGAGGTCCCAGGTGGCCGCCCCGGTTCGGCGCGAGGGGCGGTCACGGGCTCCGGACAAGGGTTCCGGAGACCGACACCAGGGGGGCGACGCCAGCGCCGTCGTTGACGCACTGAAGGGAATCATCATGCTCGCGGATTCAAACATCATGGCCGTCCTGCCCGCGAAGGACATCAACAGGGCGAAGGATTTCTACCGGGACAAGCTGGGTATCGAACCCTCCGAATCAATGGAGGAGGGCAGCCTGATGTACAGCTGCGGCCAGGGAACCCGCTTCCTCGTGTACCAGACAGACAACGCGGGTTCAGCCAAGAACACCCAGATGGGCTGGGAAACGGACAACCTCGAAGCCGAGATGGCGGAGCTGCGAGGCCGCGGCGTCGTCTTTGAGGATTACGACTTTCCCGGCCTGAAGACAGAGAACGGGGTTGCCACCGCCGAGTGGGGGAAGGCCGCCTGGTTCCTGGACAGCGAGGGCAACATCATCAATATCGCCCAACGCGGGTAGGCGCGACGGCGTCACCCAGCGTCCCGGATGCGCTATCACCTATGGTCCTTCTCAAGGGCTGGGAACAGCCATAGGTGATAGCGCAACGGGTGTGAGTCAGTCCTGCAGCACCCACGCGGCGTTGTTGGGCTGCAACCAGCCGTCCTCGTCCAGCGGGATGGCGCTGAGCAGCACCGTTCCGGCCGGGAGCTTCACGGGTTCAGACCCCATCGCGACGGCGACGAAGAAGTCCGCGCTGCGTTCGCAGATCAGCAGGTTCCCCGCCTCGACACGCCAAGTGCCGCCGTCGTCCGCGGTGAAGGCCTCGTCGCTCCACAGCTTCCGACGCAGCGTTAGGGCAGCCTTGGTCAGATTCAGCACGGACTCCGAGTCCTGTTCCTGCAGCTCGACGGCGTGGCGGCCCCAGCCCGCGGGGACCGGGAGCCACGGCTCGTCCGCCGTCCCGGCCAGCGAGAATCCGTGGCTCAACGCGGGGTCCTCGGTCCAGGGCAGGGGAATGCGGGCGCCGTCGCGGCACACTCCGCCGCGGGCCCACATGGGATCAACCCTGGCCGCCAGCGGGACATCAACCTCGGGTAGCCCGAGTTCCTGGCCCTGGTAGATGTACGCCGGGCCGGGCAGGCCCAGTAGCGCCACCAGCGCGGCCCGGGCCCGCAGGGCGCCCACGTTGCCGCCGCCAAAGCGCTTCACGGACCGGACAATGTCGTGGTTTTCCAGCGCCCAGGTGGGGGTCGCGCCGTGCAGTTGGCGGGCAGCCTCGAGCTCGTTCCCGACGGCGGCCCACGCCTCCGGGTCCCAGCCGAGCTTCACGAACGCGAACGCGAAGGCCTGCTGCATCTGGTCGCTGCGGGTGAACCGTGCGGCTCGGGCCGGTTCCAGGTTCACCTCGCCCACCAGCAGGCGGTGCGGTTCATACTGCTCCGCGAGGGTGCGCCACCGGCGGTAAACCTCGTGGACTTCTTCCTGGTCGGAGACCTGCGGATTGGACCGAAGCCCGTCCACCACCCCGCCCTCCGACGGCGAATCCGGCAGACCCTCGGCCTTGAAGAGTGCATGCGCGACGTCGATCCGGAGGCCGTCCACGCCCTTGTCGAACCAAAATCGCAGCACGCCGTCGAAGTAGTCGCCCACCGCAGGGTTCCGCCAGTTCCAGTCCGGCTGCCCGGCGGAGAAGAGGTGCAGGTACCAGTCGAGATCTGTCTCGGACGAAGGATTCGCCCGGCTCCAGGCCCGGCCGCCGAACACGCTCTGCCAGTTGTTCGGCGGGGTGTCGGCGTCGATCCCTTCGACAAAGTGGAACATGTCCCGTTCCGGGGCACCCGGCCCGGCCGCCAAAGCAGCCTGGAACAGCGGGTGCTCCGAGGAGCAGTGGTTGGGGACGACGTCGAGCAGCACCCGCAGCCCCAGCGAATGCGCCAGTTCCAGCAAAGCATCGAACTGTTCCATGGTGCCGAACAGCGGGTCCACGCAGCAGTAGTCGCTCACGTCGTAGCCCTGATCCACCTGCGGGGACGGCTGGAACGGGGTCATCCAGATGCCGTCGACCCCGAGCGCTGCGATGTACGGCAGCCGGGCGTTCAGCCCGGCGAGGTCGCCCACGCCGTCGCCGTCGCCGTCCGCGAAGGAGCGCGGATAGACCTGGTAGATCGCCGCTGATTCCCACCAGGCGGCCGGGGCCAGGACGGTCTCTTCAACCAAAGCAGGGCTCATTTGCCGGTGCCCGCGGTGAGGCCTTCGACGATCCTGCGCTGGAAGACCAGCACCATGATCACCAGCGGCACGGTGACGATCACGCCGGCGGCCATCTGCTCGCCGAACGGCGCCTGGAATTCGGTGGCGCCGGTGAACTTGGAGATCGCCACCGTGGCGGTCTGGATCTTGGGGTCGTTGATCATGGACAGCGCGATGATGAATTCGTTCCAGTTGTGGATGAAGGTCAGGATCGCGGTGGTGAACACGCCGGGCGCGGCGAGCGGCAGCAGCACGCGGCGGAACGCCTGCCACTTGGTGCAGCCGTCGATCATCGCGGCTTCCTCGAGGTCGAACGGGAGGGCCTTCATCTCAAATGCTACTTCTACTGCTTTTGGCCCCAACCCGCCGGTTGGCCAAAGCCCGAGCAGCCCCTTCCCTATATTGAGGCGCTCCGGTCGAAAGGTGCGCCGACAGCAAGCGTAAGAGCAAATTGAGGAAGCAGATAATTGCGACGGCGGTGGTTATCTCTATCCGATCTGGGACCATTGCAGCGATTAATTGTTCCTGGCCAATCAATGTGACACGCCAATCAAAGCCGGCATCGCTCATGTACGTTTCAGGGTTATCGGGCAGGGAGAGCCCCCTGGTCAAGCGACCGCTCAGCGCCAACATGACGGCTGAGGGGCTCAAGGCAGCCGCCGTTACGTAGGTCGCCACGGGGAGAGCAATGTTCACGCTAATGCTTCCAAACCAGCCGTTCGCCGTAGTGGACGCTGAATTCCATATGAGAATGAAGCCTGCGATTCCGAACCCGACCATGGATCCAAGAACCGAACAATTGATGATGAAGTCGGTCGACAAGAATTTTTCGATGGTCGGATCCACCGGGAGGACAATAGATGACGCTACGGTCAGGACGCCGGTTATCGCCCCGGCCACCACTCCACGCCCCGCCAAATCGCCAGCCTTGGATAAAGCGCCTCTACCTGATCCGGAGCCTAGAACCAGCCCAAAGGCTAGCCAAGTAATGAAAGCTGGCACGCAAATCGATACGAGAGCAGAACTGCCCAGGAGAACCACAAAATTTATCGTCGTGATCCCCAAAGCCTCGCTCTGCGAAGGCAGTCCTCTGACAGCCATAATGGCCAACCCCACTGCCGCTGCCCAAAAGACCAGACGCCAGCGTCGCGAGACCCATTGGTGAGATCTAGCTGGTTTCCATTCTGGATCTGCTCCGAGGTGGTACACAGCCATGACATGACGTATCAGGTTGCGAAGGCGCTTACTGTTCTGCTGCAACATCAATGCCGGGAGGTTCGCATGGCCGCTGCGCATTGTCTGGTTGCCGATGGACCAGCGAGCTAAGGCGAACACGCCGACGACCGCGGTCCACGCGAGGAACGTGACGGTGGCTGTCGAGTCCGGCATCCACCCTGCTTGCTGCAAGCCAGCAACAAGCAACAGGTGCACAGCAGCAGTGAAGACACTGTGTCTAAGCAAAGTGGACGCTCGAACGCCCCAGCTTTCGTTTGTGTCAGACATGGTTGACCATCGTTGACTCGCTGTGCATAAAAAGACAAGATTTGCGCCAACCACGATCAATACAAACATGTATCCCCCAATATGTTGCTGCCTGTTAGCCCCAGTGTGTGATTCGGATGCGCAAAGTTCGGAGGCGTTTTGAGCCAACGAGTCAGTGGTCAGGTGGGAATCGGGTGGTATCACTCGTCCCCGACGGTTCCCTCCCGGCCAATGGACGCATCGAACGGGGGCAATCGCACACAATACCCGAATGACGGGTGAGGTATTTTCCTGTAGCGGCTCTTCATTGTTTGACTCTGTGTCGGGCCCAGGATGAAGCATGGCATGGATACTTTGATTAACCCGGTATGGTCGGGTTGGTCGCCTGCGAGGTGTCTTCTGAACCTTGAGGAGAATTTGCGGAGGACGGCAATGTTCTGCGGGAGCTTCGGGAAACCGTGAACAGGGATCGTCCACATCCGTCGCCGTGCAGGGTGACGGGCCGGCTTCCGAGGAGGTTGATATTCCGTTCACTGTTTCGGGTCGAGTCTGAGCCTGCCGTGACCTTCACGACTCTCAGGCCGAGGAAAGTGGGCTTGCGCCGCCACTTCAGCGGTGTCTGGGGCGCGCAATAATAGCCCGTCCAGAGATGCGCAGGTGAACGGTGTGGTGAAGTAGCCTGGCGCAGTGACTAATTTCGTTGGGGGAGTGGCCGCGGAGCAACTGCCCGAGGGCTTGTACGAACTTCTTAACACGGATGCCCTTGGAGTCCATCTGGGCCGTGAAGCCGACCTCCAGCCCGTCTTCGCAGACATAGAAGACGAAGACTCCCCGGACATCCTCTCCCGCCACGTAGCAGACGCCGTCCGGCGGGCCTTGGCCGCGGTCAGACCCGCCGACCGCGTGGTCCTCGCCAACAAGCTCCTCCAGGAACTGAACACCGGAGACCGCATCGCCGATGGTCCCACCCAACTCCATTCGCTCCACCGCCCGGACACCCTCAAGCGTCGCAACCTCCGCCGTCCCACCACGAAACTAAGCGACTCCGCACTGCTCACCAACAGCAAGGACGATCCCAACCTCGCGGCGGAGCTCAGGACGGAGATCGAATCAGCCAACACCGTCGACCTGCTCTGCGCCTTCGTCCGCTGGACCGGACTGCGGCTCCTCGAACCAGCTCTGCAGCAACTCAAGGAGCGCGGCGCCCGCCTAAGGGTCATCACCACCACTTACATGGGGGCCACCGAACGCCGCGCCATCGACGAACTCGTCAATCGCTACGGCGCCGAGGTGAAGATCAACTACGAAACCCAGGCCACCCGCCTGCACGCCAAGGCCTGGCTGTTCCGCCGCAACTCCGGCTTCGACACCGCCTACGTCGGCAGCTCCAACCTCAGCCAGGCCGCGCTCCTGGATGGCCTGGAATGGAACGTCCGGCTGAGCTCCGTCGGTACGCCCACCCTGCTGCAAAAGTTCGAGGTCACCTTCGACAGCTACTGGGAGCAGCGCGCCTTCCAGAGCTACGATCCCGAACGCGACGGCGAAAAACTGGACGCCGCCCTGGAACGCAACGGCGGACGACGCACCGCGGTCCCCGGGGCAGCCACCGGCCTCGAACTCCAGCCCTTCCTCCACCAGGAGGAGATGCTCGAAGACCTTGAAGCCGAACGGCTCAAGGGCTTCAACCATAACCTTGTCGTCGCAGCCACTGGCACCGGCAAGACCGTCATCGCCGCCCTGGACTACAAGCGCCTCTGCGAAGCGGCGGGCAAGGACCTGAAGCTGCTCTTTGTCGCCCACCGCCAGGAAATCCTCAAGCAGGCCATGCGAACCTACCGCGACGTCATGCAGGACGGCGCCTTCGGCGAACTCTACGTCGGAGAGCACAAACCGCAGCAGTGGAAGCACATCTTCGCCTCGGTCCAGTCGCTGGCCTCCCTCGGCATCGAGCAGTTGGAGCCGGATTTCTTCGACGTCGTGGTCATCGACGAATTCCACCACGCCATGGCGCCCACCTACCGCCGGCTGCGGGACCACCTGCGGCCGCAGCAGTTCCTCGGACTGACCGCGACGCCGGAACGCGGCGACGGCGTCGACGTCGCCCAGCAGTTCTTCGACGGCCGCACCGCCAGTGAACTGCGCCTCTGGGACGCCCTAGACGCGGATCTGCTGGTGCCGTTCCACTACTTCGGTGTCTCCGACGACGTCGACCTCAGCCAGCTGGAATGGAAGCGCGGCAACTACGACACCGCGCAGCTGAACAACCTCTATACCGGCAACGACGCCCGCGCCGCCAAGGTGATCCGCGAACTCCGTGACAAGGTCACCAGCACCGGGCAGATGCGGGCAATCGGCTTCTGCGTCTCGGTCCAGCACGCCCACTACATGGCGGAGGTCTTCAACCGCGCCGGGATCGCCTCCGTCGCGGTTGACGGCAGCACCGACGACGCCGACCGGGCGGCGGCGCTGAATCGTCTCGCCGCACGCGAGATCAACTGCATCTTCGCCGTCGACCTATTCAACGAGGGCCTGGACCTGCCGCAGGTGGACACCATCCTGATGCTCCGGCCCACGCAGAGCGCCACGATCTTCCTCCAGCAACTGGGGCGCGGGCTGCGCCGCGCCGAGGGCAAGGCGGTGCTGACGGTCATGGACTTCATCGGGCAGCAGCGCCGTGAGTTCCGCTTCGATCTGCGCTACCGGGCGCTCACCGGTTACGGGCGCAAGGAACTGGAGAAGGCTGTTGAGGACGAATTCCCGTACCTGCCGTCGGGCTCCCAGATTGTGCTGGACCGGGTGGCGCAGAAGGTCGTGCTGGACAACATCAAGGCGCAGTTGCGGTTCAACCGCGCCCAGCTGGTCCGGGACATCGCCTCCTACGCGGAGACGGAGCTGGAGGCCTACCTGGCGCGGTCCGGGAACGACGTGAAGTCGATCTACCGGTCCACCAAGGATTCGTGGACCGGCTACCTTCGCCAGGCCGGTTTGATTGAAGGGTTTTCGCCGCTGGAGACGGTCCTTAGCGGCCGGATTCGAGAGCTCTCCGACGCCGACGAGAAGAAGCTCCTCGGCCGGATGGCCGCGCTGATCCATGTGGATGATCCGGAACGCGCCGCGGCGTACTCGATGCTCGTCGGCGCCGACGCGCCCCGCTACGCGGAGCTGGGCAGGCGGGAGCAGACGTTCGCCCGCATGCTGTTCTACACGGTGTGGGACGACGGGGGTGGCTTCCCGTCGTACGACGCCGGCCTGGACTACCTGCGCGGCTACCAGTTTGTCTGCCGCGAGATCCGCCAGATCGTGCAGCTCGGCGTGGCCGCGTCCAAGCACGCTGCTAAGGGATTGGGTGCGGGGCTTCAGCACGTTCCGCTTCTCTCACACGCCACCTACCGGCGCGAAGAGGTCCTGGCGGCGCTGCAGTACGGATCGTTGGAGCTCGGCAAAAAAGTTCAGCACCGCGAAGGCGTTGCATGGTGTCCCGCGACGTCCACGGACGCCTTCTTCGTCACGCTCAACAAGGACGACAAGAAGCACTCAGCTACGACGATGTACAAGGACTATGCCATCAGTCCGGAGCTTTTCCACTGGGAATCACAGAACGCGACCTCGCCGGGAAGCCCGACGGGGAAGCGGTACCTGGACCGGGCAGCGCACGGCTCGAAGATCCTCATCTTCACTCGGGATACTTCAGAGGACGAGACCGGCCTGACCGTTCCGTACACATGCCTTGGCCAGGTGGACTATGTGCAGCACACGGGGGAGAAGCCGATCGCGATCACGTGGAAGCTGCACCGGCCGATGCCGGCGGATGTGTTTGCGACGGCTGCTGCGGTGGCGCAGTGAATTCAAATGGCCGGGAATGCCCAATGTGTGAAAAACACCTCGGCGTGCTTGCTGACATGGCCAGAATCCCGAATCACACGAGTCCACGAGGCCGCTACTGTTCGGCATCCGGATGGTCGTTCTCCGCGGTCGAGGCACAAATGAAACCCGTGGTCATCGAACCTGAACCGGACAAGCCGATAAGGATGGGTCGATGCCCTTCCTGCGGGCAAGAGAAGCAGCTGCTTACTGGGTCGACGCTCGTCCCAGCACACAGGTGGAAGTCCGGTCCGCGTTGCACGGGCGGCGGCCGGGAGGCGGAGCGGGTCCGCATACGCCGCCCGTTTCGGCCGAACTACGGTTTGCCTGAGTTTGGCACCGAAAGTGTTCGGGCTGCGCCATCGTCACCTCCAGGCACTGGCAAGCGACGCTAGTATGTCGAGTTTTCTCTAGCCCGTGTGCGTCTTTGCAGCTGCTTTGCATCGGGCTCCCTGGACCGGCGACGCCGGGCCTGAAGTCCTAACGTCGGTGTAGGCGACGGTATTTGAATATCCAACTTCCATGGGGGAATTGATGGCATCTGTTGCGAGCTCGAAACACAAAGGGTGGCAGTGTCTTGCCTGCCTCAAAACCCAGGCAGGGTCACCAAACATGAAAATGGCAGTCGTGATCTTGTGTAGGGGAGAAGACGAACCGGCTGTCGTCTCAGCTAAAGCACCGGAATGCTCGACGTAGGGGACCGACGGCGACGTCCACTGCAGATTCCACCAGCCGGGCCGACGGTGTGCTGACTTACGGCCGAACTGGGCGTCGTCAGGTCATTCTTGGTCAATACTTTCCGTGCCGGAGGACACGGTCATGGAGGACGAGGCAATAGCGGCCGCCGCATTAGAGTTGCTCAAACGTTTCGACAGGGTGGATTGTGCCAACGACAGTGGAAGCGCCGCAGAGAATTTCAGCCCCTGAATCATCTGCGGCGGTACAAACGGCAGCGAGTCGCCAACGCGGCTCCCTGCGTTACGGATATCGGCAACGGTCACGGATGCTGGAAGCCGGACCATGGCGTTATCGGCTCGCGCATCGTTGAGCTCAAGCGCAGCCAGCAGGGTGAGGTTGGCTTTCAACCCAGCCCAGGTCCAAAACACTTGGGTCTCTTCGGCACGCTGAAGGACCAGACTGGACTCTTCGACGGTTCCCGAGTGACCAGCTCGAAGCAGTGGCAGGTGCTCTTGGACACGCTTAGAGATTTGCACGTCGGGCGTGGCGCCCAGCAGGACCTCCCGCATGGCCTGCATCATCTCGTAGGACTCAGCGATGCTTCCACATTGCCATCGCGAACTACCCTTCTCAGTCATTTCGCTGACGCGGACAATATGCCTGTCCCAATCCACAGCCTCTACCAGCCACGAACGACCAGAAAGCAGCAGCTTCCGGGCAGCACCCTCCGGACCAGCCGCTACCAAACCAATTGGCGCAACTGAACCGATCTCGCGTTGGCCCGCGATCACGGTCAGTTCGGGCGCCGCAGTGAAAGCACTGAGAAGATCCATGAAGTAGCGGCGACCGAATTTCTTCTCCGCCTGAGGACCGATAAACAAAAGTCCTCCGTCCTCCGCCAGGAACTCTTCGGCCCGGAGGAACTTCAGAATTTCCTCCGCCTGGTCCATGACCGGCAGATCGCCCCACCAACTCTGCAATGCATCCGGGGCGAATTGCCCCTCCTGCAAAGCCAAGGCCAGGAGCTGCTGGGCAGCAATATGGTTAGGAGCGGCCGGTGGTTCAACGGCCTCCACGAAGCCCCGCTTCCAGAGCAACAGGACAGCGGACGCCCGAAGTAGTGTGTCGTAGTTGGTGGTCAGGAACAGCGCATTGAGCCGCGCACCCGCGCGTCGCCCCGTGCGTCCCAGCCTCTGGAGAAATGAGGAAACAGTCCATGTGGAATCCATTTGGATGACGCGGTCCAGGTCGCCTACGTCGATCCCGAGCTCAAGCGTGGAAGTCGCAACGATCACACAGTCTCGACTTTCCGCGAAAGCCCGTTCGCTAAGCCTGCGTTCGTCGGCTGACAGAGAAGCGTGCGAGACGAAGGCAGTGACGCCACGCTGCCGCAATGCGTAGGCCAGTTCTTCGCAATCTGACCGCGAGACGCAGAACGCGAGCCGCTTTTCTCCGCGGTGCAGTTGAGAAATGACCTGAGCCGCGTTCTCGATGGATCCGACGTAATCGAGCACAATGTCCACGTCAGGAGTCTGCGTGGCTTCTTCTGAAACAACCACGGCGGGCTTCCCCTGGGACACGGCCGACCCCTGCAGCCAGTCCAGAATCTGCTGTGGATTACCAACGGTCGCTGACAACCCGACGCGCTGGATCGGTCTGCCGGCAATTCGCTGCACACGTTCCAAGACGGAAAGAACATGCCATCCCCTGTCATCTCCAGCGAATGCGTGGACTTCGTCGACAACTATCGCCCGGATGTTCGCGAAGAAGGAGTGGTGATCTACGCGTCGGGACACCAGCATGGATTCCAGCGATTCCGGCGTCGTCAGCAGGATCTCTGGTGGATTGCTGAGAATGCGGTTGCGCTCCGACGGACCTATGTCCCCGTGCCAGAGTTCCGCGCGCCGGCCAACCCACGAAGAATAAGAGTTAATGCGCGGTTGGAGATTGTTCAATAGGGCCCGGAGCGGTGTGACGTAGAGGATGGAAAGACCGCTCCAATCCTGGTCGATCAAGTCGGACAGCAGCGGAAAGATGGCAGCCTCAGTCTTGCCGCCTGCAGTCGGGGCGAGCAGCAAGCAGTCGGATCCTGAACGAATCGGCTGCACTGCGGCTCGCTGGAGCGGCCGCAAAGCAGTCCAACCCAGTGAGTTCACAAGGTGGTACTCGAGAGCTTCGTTCAGGCCCGTCGGGTCACTCACGATCAGATTTCGAGGTCGACGTCGTCAACGGACCGGTCGCGCAGGTCACCCATCTTCGAAGCAGCCCGTTCTGATTCACTAAGCTCGCCGGCTCCCACCGTGAGCGAATAGTCCCTCCGCGGATCGAAATCTGGAAACTGGTCGACGCGATCGAGGACATCACCCACGAGCTTCTTGACAAAGAGCCTCGGGGCCACTCCGGTCCGCCCTCCGAGCTCCCCTGAGATGGACCGGGCAAGCAGCTGAACATAAGCGTCGTCCACAATTGACATAATTCGTTCCGGTGTGTCACTGCCCTGGGCGTAGATGTCCCGGACTCTGGTTCCCAGTTCTACCAGAGACTCCTGGCTGAACCCGGCAAGCCTGATTTGGGCTGCGCGGGGGTTGTCAAAGCGACTGTCGGTGCTGAAATCAACGGCCAAACGCTGGGCGAGCGGCTGTAGCCGCTGCATGCCCTGAGAGCCGTCGTAGAACGCTGGCGTACCGGTAATGAGGATGTACAAGCCGGGAAAGCGCCCCGCATCCACTTCATCCACAAGTTGTCGGAGTGCATTCAATGACTTCTCGCGAACATCCGAGCGGACCCGTTGGAGTGTTTCCACTTCGTCCAGAACGATAACCAGGCCCTTGTATTCGCTATCCCTGAGCACTGTGAGCAGCCCCTGGAGCGAGCCCAGGGCCCCGAAGTGGTCAAGCTCGCCTCTAATCCCTGCCGTCCGTCGGACCGAGGCTGCGACATGCGGCTGGCCGCCCAGCCATCCAAGAAGGCCTTCTGCCTGACCCGCGTCAGCGGTGCTGAGTGCTTCGCGGTAGCCACGTAGGACTGCCGAAAAAGCTGGGGCCGTGCGCGTGACGGCTTCCAGCCGGCGTTCCATCAGTGTCAAGACCGCAGCGTCAAATGCCTCGGAGTCGTCGCGGGAGGCGGAACCGGCCGCCACCACATCCTGCTCGAGGGCAAAAAACCACCCATCTACGATCTCTCGCAGGGCGCTCGGTGTGAACTCGGATGTCGCGAGGTTCTCGGTCACGCGACGGTAGACGGTCTCCAGCCGGTGAAGGGGTGTCTCCGTCTCGGAGACTTGAATCTCGGCAGTTGCGAACCCCCGTTTCTTGGCCGCTTCGATGAGCCAGCGGGCAAAAAAGGTCTTTCCCGATCCGTATTCGCCGCGGACCGCCTTGAAGGCGGCACCGCCCGAGGCCACGGATTCGAGCTCCTGTGCGATGGCGAGGTCAAACTTCTCCAGCCCCACCGCCAGCACATCAAGACCCTGCTGCGGGACTGTGCCTCGGCGCAAAGCATCGACGACTTCGCGGCGTCGGCGCGGGCTGATGTCAATCATCGGATAGCTCCGAGACCGAATTGTTCAGCCATCAGACCACCATCCAGAACGACTGTGACACCGTCGCTGTCCTGAGTCAGGACTTGATAGCCTTCGACGTTGAGAAGGCGCCGCAGCGCTGCCAACTCACTAGTCAGTTCCGCCACGGATACTCCACCGGCGCTTGCTAGCGAGTCCCTGTGGATTCGCCCGCTGTATTTCGCGAGGACAGAGAGGAGGTCGCCAACGCGAGAGTCTGAGAGCGCTCGGCGTCCGGCGCGGGTCCTCTGCTGCCCGTACATTTCGCTGCGGATGAGCTCTGGAATCCAGGCCCCGGGCGCCGCGGTCGCGGGTTCAGCCGCCGACTCCAGCCCGAATTGGAAGAGAGGTTGTTCCTGTCGCGGCCCTGCAGACCTGGCCTTCCTGGAAGCTCTCGGGCGAGTCTGTTCGTCGCCTGCAACTTGCGTGCGGACGGGGTCGTTCCACCAGCTGGGCATCTGGGGCGGAGCGGCGCGCCAACCCTTGGGAGCGGGGGCCCCTGCACGGTTAAGAACCACTACGGGGACTATCATTTCTGCCAGTGTGCAGCCCCCGTGATAGCCGGCCTGCTTCTGTGAATACCGGAGGTCCTCAACAATCGGTAGCACCGCAGAGCGACCGGGTGCCAGCACCCGTCTTCCCGAGAGCTGCACCTCATCGGCAGCTGGCGGTCCGGAGCTTGTTGGACGCCACCGGGCCCCTGCCTCTGCCACGGGCCGGTACTCGCTACCACGTTCGACGACGTGCCCGTGATCGGATGTCAGGATCAACGTCCGTCCAGCCACGGCGGCTGCCTGTAGAAGATCCCCCAGGTGTTGGATGTTGTTCAGCGCCCAGGTTGTTCCGCCTGGATCGTGTTTCGCGAGTGCATCGTCAATGGTGTTGAGAACGACGCCGACCATCGGCTTTCGGTGGTCGTTGAGGCCCGCGATCAGATCGCTGGGCAATCGTGCGCCGGCCGGCGCACGGAGATCGTCCTTGTGGAACAACGGCGCCCCGAAAAGGCGCTTCTCGTCTGCTTGCTGGCCGGCCTGAAGTTGACCGGCAAACAGCGACGTCCTGGAGAAAGTCGTCACGGACGGAATGACGGACAAAACACCCCGCCGTGTGTGGCCATTCCCTTCGTGGTCTGCGACCAATTCCTGCCACCCTGAATGAACCACGTCTTCGACGATCGAATTCGCGGTGGCCGCGCTCATGCCGTCGAGAACGATTAGCAGGCAGCTCGTCGTTGCAGCGAGCGGGTGGGCGACTTGAGGAAGGATGTCCTCCGTCCCGGGCGCGGTGTCAACAGGCGGCCCTGCTAACTCGTCGGCGATTCTCCGGGCTAATTGCAGGTCCCGCAGACGCCGGCGCTCTTGGACCATGTCCAGGACTGCGGCGTAGGCTGCGGCATTGGCTTCGAAATTGGATCCAGCCCAGACAGCCGCGGCAGCCCGGTCCACCCAGCTGCCGTCGGTCACGTGGAGCGAGACGCAATCATTGAGCGTCTGCGTCGCTGGCTCGTCCGAAGACAACCAGCGGATGAGCCGAACCACCATACGAGCGGCCAAAACTTCTCCTGTGGCGCCAGCCGCGAGCTGGTGGCCCAAAAGGTCCCCGAGCATGCCTTCGATACGCGGCAAATCCAGGGAAGCGAAGTCAGTCCCCGTCAGAGCATCCGCCAGTTGTCCTGCTCTTGCGGTGAATCCGGCGGGGAGCAGATCGGATCTTGAGGCGCCCTCAGCCCAGCCGATGTCCGCGAGCCACGTTTCGGCTTGTTGCATCACGGCGGCGACTAGTGAGTCTCCTGAGAGGCTCATTCGAAGCAGTGCCTGCCGTGTAACCGAGGCGAACGCGCGTGCTTCTCCAGAGGCGATCGGAGAACCACCGAAGAATCGTTCTGCACGGGTTCTTGCAGCGATTTGATCCGCCGCCGGCTGACCGACGCCTGCAGCGTCAGGCCACAGAACGTCCAGCGCGATTCCGAAGGCCAGGACAGAGATCTTGCTTCCGGAAGATGCAACCAGCGCGAGCTTGGCCGCGTCGCCTAAGCTTCGGCCGGCCCATGCAACTAGCGCGGCTCTGAGTTCAGCGCTGACGCCTGTCCACCTGGCCCGTGGTTCCGGGAGATCCAAAGCCATGAGAAGGCGTGTTTCGTCGATCGCGTCGTTGACGTCAAGTCCGAGTGCAGCTGCGAGGAGGCCGCCCATCGCCAGATCCACAGTGACTATTCCGGAGGGTGCTTTCGGCCAGCCCCCTGCCGGGCGGAGGGAGATGAGGCTTTGGGGGAGCCAGTTGCCGTACTCGCGCAGCTGGGAGTCGAACGATACCGCGCTGAAGAGCTCAGGAACCGTCGACCACTCGTCCAGATGAATGACCCGCTGACCCCGCGCAGGAATCGTGACTGCGTCCCCCAGGTCCTCCTCCGTTACGTCTGTGAGAATAATCAGGCCATCGCTGTCAGGCAGGTCTGCAATGGCTTCCAGTGCTGCAAGCTGCGACACTGCCGTACGGATCCGGATTGCCACGCCAGGAGCTTGGATAGTAGGGGGCCCCTGCCACACCGGGCGCGCGGCAATGAGCATGAGGCGCCCTTCTTCCGGGGACCGCGCCAGCCGCTGAGCGTATTCCTCAATGATCTGCGGTGAGGCTACCCGTAGGGGTGATCCAGTGTCAGAGACGGTCACTCAATCCACCACTTCACATGAACGGTCTTACCAGGGTTCTGATTCATCGCCCGTTTGAGCTCCAGCTCGAATTGGCCGAGGTCCGCGTTTATGCCATTCAAGATGAGATCGACCGCATTGATCTTGGCCAGAGTCCCCTCATCGTTGGAATCGACTGGTTTGGACGGTTCGGTCGCGGGTTTGTGTGGCTCGGGAGTCTGTTCCCGATCCTCAGAGCGGGTCGGTTCGACCTGCTCCGGCCGCGCCGTGGTAGCCGGAGGGCTTACGGGTGGCTGGCGCATAAGGATGTTAAGGGCAGCCGCCTGGGCTCCAGCAATTGCCGGCGCCAGCGGGGCATGCAGTTCGTCCGCCGCTGTTGCCGTCTGCATGGTTTCCAGAACGCGGACCCATTCGGACTCAGATCGTTCTGTGAGCTGATTCAGCATCTTCCACTCTGCAGCACGGAGAGCGGTCAAGACCGCACTCGCACTGGCAAGGGACGTTCCTAGGGCCTGCGGCTCATCGGGGATAGCAGCTGCAGCGAAGGCCCGAATCAGCGAAGTGTCATTCGCTTCACTTGCCAGGGCAGCGGTCAAGACCGAAGCCCCTTCAGCAGTTCTCAGCCGGTCGCCGGACGGCCGAGGGGTTGCCGCGTTGAGCCCCAGGGTTTTGGCGTGCCGCTGAAGCTCTTCGACGAGCCGGTGAGCATTCGCCCGGGCGTCTGATGCTGCCTGCCGGATCTGACGTGCCAGCCGGCTCACGCCTTGGGCGCTCAGACGGGGCTCGGCGGGAATCCCAAAGACAAGTGGTGCCCGGCGGTTTGCAGTCGTCCAATCCTCTGCGGATGGGAGGTCAGGCGTCCTGAGCGACATGTCGGACGTGATGCTGCCGACGGTGGGTGCAGACGGCAGCGGGGCCTGGGCACGGAACCATTGCCGGTCCTCGAGTAAGGACCAAGCCAGAATCAGGAGATCACCCACTTCGGTCGACACCCCATAGTCCTCAAGATGTGAGCGGAGGTTCGGTATGTTGACGTCAAGTGGTTCGGCGGCCGCCCACTTGGTGAAGTTCTCCATCCATCCAAAGTTGGATGAGTTCAGCGAGTAGACGCTTTCCCTCGGCTCACCGAGGTGAAGGGGCATGGCGACGCGGCGAAGCGTCGCAGCTTTGGATCGTTCAATTCCGTCCAGGCGGCCGCCTTTGGAGATGCAGTCCTCAACCAGGGATGCCACGACCAAGAGTTCCGTCTTCCTGATTTCTGTTTCGCTCGGCTCGAATAGCGGGTGTTTCGGGTGCAGATAAGTCAGGGCTTGGCCCAACGCGAGGTTGAGACCGCCGCGCAGATCGGCCGCCACCGGCAGTTGAATCTCGAGTCCGGGGAACAGGCTTGTGAATACCGAATCCGCAGTGATGACGGCGTCCACGTCGTCGGCCGTCGCTGTGTCAATGCCGTAGGCCTGAAGGAGTGCGCCCTTGAGACGTTCCTTGATGTTGGCGCGTTGGCTTTCCAGCTGACGTTTTGCGATCGGTCGGTCGGATACGGGCAAGTTGCTGGCGTTCGCTTCGAATTGCTCGCCAGAGCCTTTGAGGAGATGCTCCAGTAGGACGAGTCGGCCGACGTCGTTTAGCCGTGCCGCCGAGAGGAAATGGGGAACCCAAGCAATGGTTCGGGATTCCAGCCCGGCGTCCCGGAGCTGTGCCAGCCGATTCAAGTCCTCCTGGGCGCTGTGGTTCCCCGAGTCGAAGGGGACGTCGATGACGACTTTCCAACGATCACCATCTGCCCGTAGGGCATCGTCTGGGAGGGCAGACGCATCGCGGATGTTTCCGAAAACGACGTCAACTGACCGCTTGGTTCCGCGCCACACGTGCGTGAACTCGCGGGTCGACATCAGTCCGACGGCGGGCGGGAGGCCGATAAACTCACTCACCAGGTTGCGCAGCACCGCCTGCCGGGCTCCTTCGGTGTCCTCGTTTTGCACCCGGTCAACCACGGAGTCATAGTCCACGCCCGAGAGGCTGACACTGAGGACCGGGTCTGAAGAAGAACCGGCAACGTTGATTTCGCCGAACTCACCGGACCAGTCCCGGACCTTTTGGAGCACTGCAGTGGCTTCCTGCCCCGGAATAAAGCTCTTGATGGTGCCATAGTTCAACGCTGCCAGCTTTGCTGCTGTGAGGTTCTGCAAGGAGGGCGTCCCGGGGACGATCTCGGCCACCAGGAGCGTCTTGGCAAGTCGATCTTCCGCAACGAAGGCGTGCGTCCGGGGGACTGCCGCCGCCTCCGTTTCCGTGAGTCCGTGTTTCGAGAGAAGGTACGGACGCAGCTTGTTGAGGTAGAAATCGGCAGCAATCTGAAAGAGCTTCTCGATGTCTGAGCTGAGAGGCTTCTTGTCGCTCAACACCACGGATTCGAACAGATCGCCGACCGGGATGACGTCTGTCACCAGCAGCTGCTCGCGTCCCGCACTGAGTAGCTCGCCCATGACCTTGAGGGCGGTTCTTTCACGCTGCAGCAGCGAGGACAACGCTACAAGAGCGTCAATGAGCGCGGGCGAGAACGGGTAGACAAGTTCAAAGTCCACGGCACTGGACCCGGCTTCATCCGACAACAAGTGCCGCATTGCCCCAGGATTGGCCTTCACACTCGCCGTTGCGTTAGCGAGAGCACGGGACCCTTCATCGGACATCGGCTGCAGAAGCCGTTGGTTTACGATCCGGGGGAGGTCCGCCGCTTTGAGGGTTATCGCCTCGAACCGGTCCTCCCACCATGAAAAGCTTTGGCCAATGGCTTCGCGTTCGGCCCCAATCGCCGTACTTCCGAGGAAGTCCTTGAGATCGCGCTGCCGCGCGACGAATGAGATCAGAGGAATAGTGAGAGAACCTGCTCCTGTTTCCACGAGCTTGGCTACCTTGGATGTTTCCGACTGAATGAAGTCATTGTTCCCGAGATGCTGAGCAAGCCAGAGGACGAGCTCGTCCAGGAACAATACGACTCCGTCGTAGCCAAGCCCGTGGGCGTGCTCGGTCATGGCCCGGAGCCCGCTGCTGATGTCCAGCCATCGGCCGGTGTTCTCGTAGCTCTTAAAAAGCGTGGCTATCAGGTCCTGGGCCAGCCGGTTGCGGTCAGCGCTCCCGACAGGATCCAGCAAGGCTGCGTCGAACCTCTCCCCGTCCCAGCTGGCAGCGAAGTCACCCCAGCCGCTGCTGGTCTTCGAGTTGCTGTTGAGAATCCGGAAGAAGTGCCCGTCTCCGAGCTCTTTCCTCATGTTGGCAGCGTCGGTGAAAAGCTCGTCGCTGCGGTGCAGAACGGCGGCGGGCGCTTCGGGATGAAGCTTTCGGGTCTGATCCAGATAGCCCCGAAACAACGCGCTTTCGAAGTTCTCTGCCCCGAGCAGGTGGTAATCGACGGCCAGGAGTTTCTTTGACAGGAGGCCCTGACGTGCAGCGACGCTGGACTGGAGATTAGCTAGCTGGCGGGCACGGAGATTCCCGGCCAACAACAGGTGCAACACGGCCATGAAGTGGCTCTTACCCGCACCGAACGAACCGTGGACAAATGCGCCGTTGCTGCGCCCGCTCACGACGGAGCGTTCGACGAGCCCCAACGCATCATCGAAGGACTTCGCAAGGGAATCCGTCACAACGTATTCGCCGAGAGTCTTTTCGGCGGCCTCCACACCGCTGTGAAGCTGAAGAACATAGTCCGCCGCGTCAACGTGCGTGGGAATATCAATGACGTCTTTCAGCAGGCTGATGCTCGTGTTCATGCCTGAGTCTCCTGATCTTCGTTGCTTGCGATATTACGACGGCGCCCACGCGCCGTGGACGCGGCAGGCCGCCACTGCTTCAGGTCCGCTCGCGTCAACGCCAGCCGCGACAGGTATCCATCCAACATCCCGGTGATGGCTGAAGCGGGGCTTGAGCCGATCGCCGGGTCCACGTCCGCGTGCCATTGAGTCACCCATGGTTCGAGTTCGTGGAGGCCTGCCAGCAGGGGTGTCAGCTGCTCCTGCACAGCACCTTCTGCGTCGAGCTCGGCGATGGCCCTGGCAAGCGCCAGGGCAGCAGCTGCGTGGTCCCAGCCTGCCCAACCGAACACGGGCGTGGTATCGCCGCCGCGCAGGAGGCCAGGGTAGGAGATGAACCGTTCCTTGGGGACATCAAGCTTTCCGCGCGCCTGCCAGAAGCTGGTCTTCTGGAAGTCGACCGGCTTGTATTTGGGCGGTACGGGGATGTCGACCTTTTCTCCGGCGTCCTCACGTCGCTGCAACTCCCACACAGCTTGCCAGCCGCGGAAGTGCGTCAGGCCGGATTCCTTATAGCGGAGCTGAGCCAGGTACGGCACAGCCTCCTCCGACAGCAGCGATGTCAGGCAGGTACGAGCTCGATGTGGGAGGATCCGGCCAGAACCTGAAGTGCTTCTATGAGGACAGCGTCGTGCCGAGCAATGTCCGCCAACTGGGCCACCGACTTGCAGGCGGAACCTTGGGGGTCCGACCAGAGTGTCGCTGCTTCCAGCCGGTCCAGGACGAGTTCACTCAGCGCCTTGTGCTGCTGGGTATCCCAGGCTTCTGTGGCCCAGCGGCGTTTGAACTCCGGGCGTTCGAGCAGGTTGATTTGGGGATTGCTTTTAATCTCCTGGAGACGGCGCTCGACCAAGTCCTTGTAGTCCCCGGGCCATGTGGCGGGGATCGAAGTCTGAGGAGTCGTGTCGTGGCGCGCAAACCATGCAGTTTCTTCGATACCAGCTGCCTGTCGCTGCGCGAGCAGCAACTCGAAGGTCCTGGTGCCTCGGTCAAGACCGTTGATGTGGGTTCCCTTATAGGTCAGGTCGGCGGCTACCAGCCCGTAGGCGCTGTAGGCCTGCCAATCAAGTTCCTCTTGTTCGAAAATCATCCGTTGATTTGTTGCCTGCCAGGATTCTCTAGCTATTGCCAGTTCGCTGGCAAGCGATATTCCAGAGTGATCGCGGGAGAATTTCCGAACTGTTGACTGAGCCGAGTTGTCTCCAAGAGCCGACGCCAGGGCGTCGAGTGTTCGTCCGCGTGCGGTGAGGCGATTTGCGGGCAGAGGAAAATCTTGAAGTTTTGTGCCCGTGAACTCATACCGAGGCTCCCAGTCCTCGTCGCCGATGCCTCCGCCGATGCCTCCATTACCTTTGTTGTGGCAAACCTGTTTGAGCCAGAAGCAGGCTGTTGACGAATTGAGAATGGCGAGGAGACCGAGATGCTGTTCTTCTGTTGCGTCGGCAGGTAACTTGATCACTGGGGCCGAACGGTTGAAGACCTTGCCGCCGCGGTCCAAGACGAAGTGGTTGTGTGTCGCCACGAACGCGAAGGCAATGAGCATCGAGGCGTCGAGCCTGGGCCAATGGGGGAGGATGTATTCTCCCCACCACTTTCCCTGGTCTTCCCTAGTTCGGCCAAAAGCCAAGCCGTTGCGTAGGTTAGTTCGGAAGGGCCAGAAGACCGTTTCCGCTGCCATGGCCTCCGCGGCCGGATAGGGGAAGACTGCGAGATCGGCTCCCTTTAGTTGGAAGTCACGAACTTGATCGCCCTCTACGAATCGCCGGGTTGCTGCATTAGAGCCACGCAAAGGACCGGTCCTCCGCCGACGAACGTAAACGTCGTCATCGCCAGTAATCGCGGCAAATCCAATTGAATCCACTACAGAAGACAAGAGGACGGAGGCTGAAATCTCAATTCTTTGCAGAGTCTCCGACGAGGCGCCACCAGAAAGCGACCACGGATAGGAATGGAACACGGCTCGCTCTGGACTGGCCACGGTCACAAACTTGCCACTGAACGCTTCGTCGCCGACATGATCCACAATCTCGCTCCAGACCAGCCCCTTGGACGGTTCTATCGGCTGGCCAGGCTCGCCCCGAACTCCCAAGACTGCGCGCAGCTTACCTCCAATAGGTGCGCGCCTTCGCCCCACGAGAATCACTGTGGGGGTGCCGTGACCGGGAATGTAGGCCCCGGAGGTGTCGATGATGTGCGTGAGATCGACAGGGTTCGAGACGGTCTTTCCGGAAAGTAAGTCCTGGATCAGCTTCTTACCAAATTCCCGCTTCATAAAGGAATTGGACGTGATCTGTCCTACGTGGCCCGCGGCGGTCTCGGAGGACCCCCGGATCGCGAGGCGGAAGAAGAGCTCCATAAACGGGACGGAGAGGGCGTACTTGCCGGCGCAAGTCTCATATGCCTGGCGGTACCACTCATTGAGGGCCTTGTCCTTAACAGTGATGTATGGAGGGTTTCCAACCACGACGTGGTAGGTGCCCGGCGTGAGGATTCCCTTGTAGTCGGCGAAGTCCTCGGAGGCGTACGCGTACGGCTCCTGGGAGTCTTCGAAGAGGTCACCTTGGCGCCCTTGTTCGCCGATCAGCGAGTCCCCCACAGCCAAGTGGTAGGCGAAAGCTGGCGCTGTGACCAGTGACGACTCGCCGCACGCACGAAGAGCAGCCACAGTAAGTCGGAATCTGGCGATTGCCACCGCGAAAGGGTTCAAGTCGACACCGTGGATCGAATCCAGAGCGTTCTGGACCCGCTGACGCTTGGAAAGGCCAGGGTTGTCGGTTTCCCATTCGTGGTGGAGGCGCTCAAAAGCTCCGAGCAGGAAGTGTCCGCTTCCACAGGTTGGGTCAATCAATTTGAGCCCGACGATGCCAAACTCATTAATGGCTGGAGTGAGTGTCTGGTCGAGGATGAACTCTTCGATGAAGTCGGGGGTCTGCAGCAGCGCAAACGTCTTCTTAGCGTAGTCGGACAGATCCTGGTAGAGGTCTCCCAGGAATCGCGTTCCGAAATCTGGATCCGTGAACTCGTGAACGAGCGTGCCGTCGTCGTCCGTTTGGCGCCAGAACTTCAGTAGCGCGCTGGCTGACTCGGCACTGATGGGTGCCCGCCAAACGAGATTGTGCTGTCGGTCAACAAGTGCCCGTCCGGCAGGCAGGTCTGCCAGGGCGCCAAACGCTGTCCGGAGCCAGTCCCGGGCGTTGTCGGTAGGTCTGCTGGCGTAGTGAGCCATCTCGGCCTCGGAGGCGCGTTGGACGCGATCAGCTGGCCCGGCAATCCAAAGATCGTTCAGAAGAGCGTTGTCCTCACAAAAGCGGATGAAGACGCTGGCGACGATCCAGGCCACTGCGGCCTGGGATACTTCGCCGTCGAGCCAGTCATCGAAGGTGCGGGCCGTGCGCGCGTGCTCGCGGGCGTGCAAGTGCTCTTCGCGGAGCTCCTTGGCCCATCTTTCAGATTCGTCCCCGGAAGGGTTCGTAGCCTCGCTGCGGAGATCGGACTCCAGAAGCTTTACTTGCTTCTTAAGATCTGCGAGAAGAAGCTTGGAATCGATCACGGGATGTCCTTTCCGGACGACATAGTGCTTGCACGTTTATTAAGGGCCGAGGCGAGTCCCGGGGAAACATCAACAAATCCGTCCGGGCCCATAGGGGGGACATGACCGTCGGAAGAGGGTGCGTTTGCTGATCCACGCTTAGGTGCCATGACCCAACGCGCGGCTGGGCGCGCTACTGACATGTCAAAAAGCTGGGCCACCTCGGCGCCAAAACCAAACTTGATCAGAGGTCCGATGTTGGTCAGCAGCAGGGGCTCGGGATCTGCCGCCAGCCCCGACCATAGCGGCGCGACAGCCATTCGCACCAGCTGGGCCAAGTTGGCATGATCCGACGGTGAAGCAGCTTTGGCGTCTGCCAAGAGAACAACATCCCAATCAACGTTCTTGGACCGGGCTGTCGAGCGGACGGCTTTGAGAACCTCCGCCGAAACGTCCACGCGCTTCAACCCGAAAAGCTCAGACAAGGACTTGGCCGTGTTGATGAAGTCCTTGGGGCGGACGCCGAGAGTGACCGCAGATTTCCTGGAAAGTGACTGGGCCAGCTGCCGCTCTATATCGAGAATTTGCGCGGACGACAGCTTAGTGTGCGTCGTGGACCCGGCCGCGGAGCCAAAATCGGACCGCTCCAGCCTCGTATAGCTTCCGTCCCGCCACCGCATGCCGGGCATGGCTGCCTCGATGAGTCTGTCCAGACCGGGGCGCGGCGGCAATTCCCTGACGGTCGGAAAGCGCGAGGTCACACGTTTCTGCGCGCTCGATTCGCTAAGCTCACGCACGACGACGTCCCGAAGCGTGAATTCGAGAGCCTTCTCCGCCGGCAGCGACTTCGCGTAGAGCTCACCACGTCCCGACAGGGCACAGTTTCGGGACGCAGCGACGGCCAGACGCAGAATTCTGTCGTCAGGGAGTGCCACATCTTTGTCCAACTCACGCAAGGCTGGCCGGACAGCAGCGGCAGGCAGCAAGTTGAACGTCTCATCCTTCGAATCGATGAGGGAATCCACTTTTGCAGCCAAAGCCTGGGCGAGCACCAACAATGACTCGGGATCGGTGGATTGTCCGCCTTCGGTAACGACCGGTGCCGCGATCAGGATCCGTCCGCTGGGGCCGAGCCGCCGCTGGGCCCAGATGGCATTGGATGATCTCGTCTCCAGCTCGACGACGGCGCGGACGAGTCCTTGCGCCAGCCGCGTACGGTCGTTCCCGGTCGAGGACGAGCCGTGGGAAATCAAGAGCGCCGAGGCAAGCTCGGTGAGTTCGGCGACGCCGCCTTCGGCCGTCAGGATGCCTTGTACCTCATTCTTGGCGTCGGCTAGGGCTTGGCCTCGCTGCCAGCGGGTGGCGGCCGCGGCAACAATCTGAGACACCCTGCCGCTGCTGACACCGCTCAGCCCCGCCACTTGGGAGATTGTAGGCCATGCTGCGTCTGAGGCGATGAGCTCGGCCGGGTCCCCGCCTGGGCGCGGGGTCCGGATGCCGAGGAGCAAGCGAAGGACGAAAACCTCGGTCCCGTTCGCTTTGTTCGGCGCAGGCACCAGGCTCCCGAGAAGGGTGTCGATGCTTCTGTCGAGATTCCCTGGTGTTCGAGGAGCAGCTGCTGTCCCAGCGGTCAACAGCCGGGACTTCCATTCCCGGATACGGCGTTGGATTTCCTTCCGAGTCTTTTCGCCTTGCCCGCGAATTGAGTTGACCTGCATCGGTGAGGTGCCAACGAGCTCGCCGACAGTGGCAACTCCGAGCCTGTTAAGGGCGGAAAGCGCGCGGGCAGTCAGGCCGGCGTCGGCAAGCGGGGTATCAAGCACCGCTGCCGACGACGCGTCCTCGCGGGAAGCGTCATCGGCGTCGTCTCCGTCCGTGGCCTCGTCCAGCGAGCGGAAGACCGCGGACCAGCCAGAGGCCATCGAGTGGATATCAGAGAAGCGTGCAGAGACCACGGGAGCCAATGCAGACCGGAAGAAGTCCGCCAGTTGACCGGCGATGGCCGACTCGAAGGACTGCGGCACCAGGACGACTTCGTCGGAAGAGCTGCTGGGTCCTGCATCCCCGTCGCGCCACCAGGGCAGTGATCCTGTGGCCATCTCAAAGAGTGTGACAGCCACGGCGTAGAGCTCCGCCGCTTTGTCGTATTGCCTGCGCTTCGGCGGACCGAGGTAGGGATCCAGGTAGCCTCGCGTGCCGGACCCGATCATGGCAAGCGGTTCGCGCGCCAGCGACAGGTCGAACAGGACCAGTCGGGGCTTCCGCGTAGAGGAATCCCGAACAATTCCCAGGTTGGCCGGTTTAATATCGCGGTGGTAGATCCCCAGCGAATCGAGATATGCCACGGAGGCAAAGAGATCGGCACCGTAACTCTCCAGCTGTTCAATCGTGGCCCGGCCCTCCGACTGAATCCTAAGGGCCAAGGTCTCGTCTCCGGCATCCGTCAAGAGCAACGCCGTTTGACCGTCAACTTTGAGCGGCCCTTCGATCAGACGGACCAACCTGGGGCTGTCCAACGATGCGAGCACATCGGCTTCCTCGCGGAGGCGCACCGCAGCAGCGTCATCCCTGGAAACCTTGAGGATCAGTCCTTCTCGGCCCGTTTCGTAGTCGTCCACCTGGAACACGGTTCCGGTGGACCCACTTCCGCGTCGACCCTTCACCTCGAAACGGTCTCCGATCATCTGGCCGGTAGAGGCTTCCTGCGGCGTGCTGGCCTTGGGACGGTTGTTTGGGTCCGGCCGAGTTAACATCTCAACGGCAGCATCCAGCTCTTTGAGGAAGGTATCAATGCTCGGTGTTCGGTCGGCCTCCGCCTGTTTTGTCGCCGCGAGGACCAGCTCAACGAACGGCCCCTCCAACGCGCCGATGGCGCCGAGGTCCAGGCCGGAGTGATTGGCAAAGATTTCCTGGAGTTCCGCCAAGCTAGTCGCCGGAGGACGCCCGCTGAGGATGAGGAACGACAGCGCACCGAGTCCGTAAACATCCAAGGGGATGGGCGGTAGCTCAGAACGGGCGGTCAGGGTCTCGGGTGCCAGGTAGACCCAGCCCTCAGCACTTATGAGGTTTTGCGGCTCGACGTTGCCGAGGGACGTCTTCGACTGCGTCCGGGCGGCCGAAGTGGAGCTGAGGGACTTCGACCCTGTGAACCAGTCACGTATGGATACATGAAGGCCCGATTTGGATTCCCGGACGAAGACCTGTCGGGGCGTCAGAGCACGATGAGCCAGGCGCCGGGAATGAGCGAACTGGAGGATTTCGCCAATTTCACGGATAAGGCTGATCTTCTCATCGATGCCGAGCTCGCCGGAGCGCCGCTGGATGAAATCGCCCAAGGCGATTTCGCCGTCGTCGTGATCAAAGACCAAAGCCGGTCCGGAATCCGTCGCCAGGTAGTCCAGCGGTGTTGTTATTCCGCTGTGCGATATCCCGTGGGTGAGCGCATATTCGCGCTTCGCTGAGAGTTCGATTTCATTCCGGACCTCAGCGGATGCGCCGGGGGGAAGGTCGAACAAGCGGATGCGACGGATGGCTTTGATAGCCGGGTGGACGGCCCGAACGTCCTGCCAGTGGGGCCCTTCGCCCAGGGGATCGGCCTTTTCCAGGGAGTACTGCCCGACGAAGCGGGACTTTGGGGTCGGTTTGAGACCGGCCGCTTGAATCAGCGCCAGGATCTTCTTCGCGCGGTTGAAGTCGATAAGGTCGTATTGATTGGTGACCGGCGCTTTCAGGAAATCGCTGACGGAACGGTTCTTGAGCCCTGCTACCTTGTAGCCGTCGAGCGCCCAGACTCCTGTGGCGCCGAGTTCGTCGAGCTGAACTACTGAGTCCTGGCCGTGGAGGACGACCAACGGCCGGACAAACGGCACGTTCTTAGCGGCCGCAGTGTTGGGAGCTGTCAGCCTGAGCAGTCCGGCCAAGCGCTTGGCTTTACTGTCCGTTAAGATGAAGGGATTGGGGCGGACGCTCCTGGCGCCCATGGCGCTCGTCAGAGTCCAGTTCTGTTGGTCACCAGTTAACGTTCCGTGCCAGCCCTTGAGCTCAACGACGAACAGCCCCTGCTGCGTCAAGAGCAGTACGTCGACTTCATTGGTGCGGCCCGTGGCATCGATGAACGTCAAATTCGACCACGCGAAAGTGACCGAATCGTTGGGCAGCAGAGACTTGAACTTGTCTAGCGCGGCACGCTCCGCAGGGGTCGCTGCATCGCCGAGTTCAAACCAATGATTGGAATCCCAATCCAACGCTTACCCCCTGGAACGCGACCTTGTAGACACGGCAGCACAGACTTGTGCAGCCGGGCCGGCTCTATGTATTACTCGAAGCTCGTTCGATCCTATCGACCTTCCGACCGGTTGACTGCAACGACGCAGCGTCACAGTGCTAGTCCTGCACTAGTGCATTTTCCCGGCTAGAGCTTGTCGATCCAGGTGTCTTCCTCACGGTTGTCCCATGCCGAGCCAGAAGTCTCTTTGGGCGGTAGGCTCCGCTCTTCGATTCGCCGGAGGATCGGACGAACGTCCTTTGCCAGCAGCTCTCTCACTGACGCCACCGGACGAACGATGCAACTCTCTATTATTGCCCGGCGATCGTCCATTGATTCGATTCCCGCCGCGGCGAACGCCTGCCGAAGCTGGTTCACTTGGGCGTCGCGGATTGGAGTGTCGGTTAGCAGAGCCGGTGGCGCTACGGGCTGATCAAAGATGTCAAAAGTAGGGTCGTTCACGGCGCTTCCTCGTCGATTTTGCAGGGTTCAATTCTGCCACGAGTTCCAGGCAGATTGGTGCCCAGAACCTGGGGAGGTTGTCAGCGGACGCGAAGGACCCTGCCTCGAGCTGAATAGCAGACTAGACGGCTGGGGTGAGAGCGGTGTCCTTGGCATGCTGCCGAACAGCTTCCAGATCCGTGAAGACGAGATAGCCAAGGCTGGCAAGCTGGTTTAGCTCGTCGGCATTTCCGTCCAACTCCAATACGACCGGTGGGGTCATGCCGGGTTGCAGCCCATCAGCCCACTTCGCTTCAGCGACGCATACAAGATCTCCCGATTCCGGATCGCGGACTTCGGCATCGATTTCGCCTAATGCGAATCCCATGTCAGCTAGATCGCTGACGAGCGCCTGTACCTCTTTAGACTTGCTTGTCGAGACGTCATAGGCGGGGGTGGTCCGCTCCAGATCGGCAGAGCTGGTGCCGTGCCAGAGATCGTCCAGGACGAGGTTCATGGCATTGGCCAGCAGCTGACGGCGAGCCGCCAGAAAGTCTCGGTACTTGGCGATCGACCAGAGACTCCTGTCTTGCGGAATCCATTGGCTGGCCAGTGCTCCCGGGAAGGCTGATTCGACGGAGTGAAAGTACTCGGCGGGGTCGCGGTCTGTGATATCGAGATTCGCATCTTGCGTGAGGAAGCAATAGTTTGCGACCGCATTGACCTCCTCCTTCGTGTACCCGGCCTCGTAGAGTCTCGCCTTGGGGAAGATGTGGTGGACCTGGAGGGAAGAGTTTCGCCCGAGCATATGGGCGGAGAGCGCTATGCCGGTAGTGAAGTCCTTGGCCCCCTGCGTCCGAGTTAGCATGTAGAGCATCGGGTAGAAGCGGGCACCGATGGTGTTGCCTCCGAAATCTGCCTCTCTGACGGTCAGATCTCCGCGCGAACGAAGCATTTGCGTCATCAGGCCTTCAATCCCATTCTCGTCCACGGCTCTCAGGTCGACGTTGAGGTAGGACTCAGTGGAACCAGCGAAGCGCCCCCACATGGCCGCGTGAATGTACCACGTCAGAATTCGGTCTCGCTCGACAGCGTTCGGGAATCGTCCGTTGTTGTTGTGGAGATACCTGGCGATAATCGGTACGGCAAACCTGGCCGGGAAAACGCGGTCGAAATCGAGTCCAAGTCGGGCGGCGATAACGTCCAAAGCGACCGACACGAGTCCGGCAGTTTCCTTAAGCCCCTTCCGAATGTCCTCTTCGGCGACGGGAGCCAGCGCTGTGAAAAGCGCCTCACCGGTGACGACCGCGTTCACGTTGCGTAGGAGCCACTCGAGCGTAAACCGGTAGCCGGCTGCCTCCCACTTGGAGCGGTGTCCATTCATCTCGGCGCGGGCCTCCGGCCACGAAGCGCATATCTTGGCCAATGCCAAATCACCCTTAGAGAGTTTGGTCCCACCCGAGTTCACGCGATTGAAAATGTCGACGACGACATCGATGGTCTTGTCAGACCCGCTGACTTCCTCAATGTGAACGTCACGGTGCTGAACATCGGCGAGTTTAGTTATGCGGGCCATAACTCTGAGCATTTCGGCAGGCCCGAGTTTCGCAATGTCAGGGTGAGAAGACAAGTAGTTTTCAACGTTTTTGACCATCAGCTCAGAGACGTTGATCCATCCGGGATTGTCCTTCATCTTGACTGGCGCGTAGAACTCAAAGACCTCC
Source organism: Pseudarthrobacter sp. B907 (assembly GCF_040137805.1). Classification (NCBI taxonomy): domain Bacteria; kingdom Bacillati; phylum Actinomycetota; class Actinomycetes; order Micrococcales; family Micrococcaceae; genus Pseudarthrobacter; species Pseudarthrobacter sp. B907. The sequence continues at coordinate 158,652 of NZ_JBEEQE010000008.1, forward strand.
TCGTATACGTTGAAGTAGAGATCGGTGAAAGCTTGGGCATTCCCCTCAAAGAATTTTGGGGGCACGCCGCGCATCACGCCGTAGAGAGTTGTGGCCCGCTGCTGACCGTCGAGGAGGAGTTTGACGCTGCCATCTCGGTCAATTTCGCCGCCTCGCGTTCGTGCCGTAGCTACGGCTGTGTTCCAAGTCATGAAACCGCCAATGGGGTAGCCCTTATAGAGCGACGTGAAGAGGCTGCGCACCTGCTGCCTGTTCCAGACATAGCCCCGCTGAAACTCCGGTAGAGCCATATCTTGGCTGTCGATCTGGTCAAGAATTGTGGATAGTTTCAATGTGACTCCTGATTGGTCGAATCGACAACGTTCCAGTTTTGGTCATCCCTGATGCAGAGATGCGCGACCATCTATGTAATCTTCCATGTGTAGCTTCGACACTCTTGCAGATAGTCGGCGGTCCGCTTGGTAAGTCGCTTCAGGCCAAGAGCGTTGAGCACTTCTCTATCCAGATCCCACTCGGGAACGCCTCGCTCGGTGATCAACTCGAAGAGCGTGGTCAGCTCGGACGGTGGAACTTCGAAGATGGTTCGGGGTCCGAGCTGCCGGACTTGCACTGGGTCTTGGCCGGGGATGTAAAGAGTGGAACCGACGACTCCTTGAACGCCGTCGTCGAGCCTGGCTATGGCTCCGGCGCGCAGGGCTCGGCTCGCGGCTACGTTGAAAATGCTCTGGAGGCTCTTCCCGACGCGTTGGCCTCCTGCCGCTTGTTGATACCTCAGGTACACCTGGCGCGCTATCATCGGTCCTTCGTGGCGGAGAATCTCTACCAAGCCCTGCTGGATGTGCTGAATGTTGCGATCGTTAACAGGAGGCTTCGGGACCAGCGGCCACGGCGTGTACAGGGCAAGGTTCACGTACTCGGTTGACGGCTCCGCTTCTTGGCCGAAGAGCCGAGCGCTAGTGTCGTCGTCGTCTTCGGTCAGCGGTTCGGGGACCACCTCGGCTTGGACCCCGACCGTTGGTTCTTCTTCAGATGAAGGAGTCGTACCTTCCGCCGGGGCCTCGGGGGCGGGGACTTCGCCTGGGCCTGCCTGAAAGGGCGACGGTGCGTCGAGAGACTCGAGAAATTCATCCCAATCAAAATCTGGGTCCTCATAGACACTCGAATTTGCAGCACTCGATTCAGATTCGTCGGATGCGCCGGGCAGATCCGCCATGGTGACTTCACGGACCACGGAACTTTTCGGTCCCTCCATCCAACCGCCTCCGGTAGGGATGCCCAGAGAGTCCAGGTGGCTCCAGACAGACACCATGGCAGCATCCGGGTCTCGGAAGAAGGCGGAGCCGCGAATACGTTCAAACGTCCAGCCGGCCCGCTCGAGGACTTCCTGCCGTGCACGGTCCTGGTGCCAGACATCCGGACCATGCCAGCGGTCGCCGTCGCACTCGATGGCAAGGCGGCGTTCCGGCCCGGAGACGACAATGTCCAGGCGGTAACGCCCGACTGTCTTCTGTACCTCGACGGCCCGGTACCCTCGGCCCAGCAACGCGCTGACGACTCTTCTCTCAAAAACAGATTCGCAGGCATCCAGGAGCTCTTCTTGTGCTGGGGCTTCAGCCACATAGGAGGCGCAGTGACGGATCAAGGCAGCACGAAGATCACCGTTGGGAAGCATTTCGGGATCGACAGAGGTGACCACCCACATTTGGTTCCGGGCCCGCGACGCCGCGACGTTGATCTTGCGCAGATCCTTGACACTTGTCATTGCACCGAACCGAGTCGTCGATTGACTCGGATCGATGGCCACAACCGTAGAGATGACTATCACATCTCGCTCGTCGCCCTGGAAGTTGGCGGCCTCGCCACAGCGGATCTTTCGTTCCTCCAGTTGTTCGGGACCGAGGCGATCGTAGAGTTTCTCCCAGATCAGCTTCGCCTGGCTCGAGCCCAAAAGGGTTACGACGCCGAAAGTCATACCGTCATATTGCTCGTCGTCGCACATGTCGGCGATGAGGTTAGCCGCTTGCAAAGCTTCCGGCTCATTGACATCGCCCATGCGATATCCGTCCATGACCCGCAGAACGCCGAGCGGCACCCAGCCCGGGCGCGGTGCCTGATCGCGGAGGGGAACGATCCGCCGGTTGTAGGCCTGTGTATTGGAGAAAGCAATGATCTCGGGCAGGCATCGGAAGTGTTCGGACAGCATGACAGGTGTCGCGAACTTCTGTGTTGCCAGATCGTACAGGCTGTTATCCGGATCAAAGAGCGTGCGGTATTTCGGAACCTCCGCAAGGTGGTCATCCATAATGTCGAAAATTTTCTGACGGTCCAGTCCAACGTGTTCCGGACTGGTCTGCTTGTCATCACCCACCACGATGGCTTTCTTGGCCAGGGATAGCAAGGGGAGTGCCTCGAATCCGATCTGTGAGGCTTCATCCACGATCAGCACGTCAAAGGGCGGAATGGCCGCGGGCCGGAAGCTGGTGAGTGCACGGGACGTTGTCATGATCCAGACTGGCACCGCGTCTTTGGAGTCGTTGAGCGCCTCGCGCATTTCCCGGATCCATCGCTGGGCGTACTTGCCGCCCGTCTTCCCGTACCGGGTGACGGCTTTCAGATACCCCTGAAGTGCCTGTCGTTGCTTGGGTCCAAGGTTGTCCGCCAGCCTTCGCCAGGCGAGAGCTTCGACAAGCTCGGCCACTGTACGCTGTCGCTGCCGTACGTGCTCGTCGATTCGTGACTGCAGCTCTGCGGGAGAAGCCTGCGACGTGGTCGACGCTACCCAACAATCAAGCTGTCGCCATTGCCAAGCACCGTTGATCGTTTCCGCCGCAGGTGCTTTGTCCGGAGCAGACGAGAGGGCCGCTGCCCACTTAGGAGCGGCACCAATGACCGCGTTGTGCAGCTCCATGAGCCTGCTGGCAGGTTCCACCAAAGCCGTCACACGCGTAGTCTCATCGAGCAATCGGCTCCAGCGTTCGACGTCTTGGATTTGGAGAGCTTCTAGCAGTTGGACCCACAAAGGGGACGCGTCTAGCCGGTTTCCACCAGCCTTCAACATCGTTTCGAGAGATTCGATCCGTGTAACGGATTCAACAGCGTCAAAGTGCTGCCTTGCCTCATCCATGTCCCGGACCAGGCATCCCGACTGTTCAGCACTGCTGAGTGCTGAGGTTCGGATGCCTACCGAACGGAGCTGGGTTGAAAGCTGATGACGTCGAGCTGGCAGCCCGAGTAGGTCTTCAAGTTGCCGAAGTTCGTTCGCGACGTCGTCCTCGGGCCGCGCGGTCAAGGTTACCTGAAGCGCGCTGGGTGATTGATTGACGAACAATCTGCTGATGTGTTGCCGTGTCAGGTCCAAGAGAGTTGCCGCAATGCAAAGCGATGCCTCATCTCTCGTCGAAGGTACACGCCCGTCAATGGTGAATATCGACAGGGTCTTCTTGTGCTGACGATCAAATAGACCGAGCTTCCCGGTAGTCGACAGATGCTTTTGCGCATCAATAATTCGATTGAGACCGTCCTGAGTGGCAGGCACCTCCAGCTCAACGACGGATGACATCAGCGCGCGCCGGTGTTGGATCGCCTGATGCCTCAGATCGGTCAAAGCCTTGAAGTAGTCGGTCAGTTCTTGTCTGAGGAGCTCGTCGTCGAGGCTGGCGAGCTTGGCGGCGTAAGGCGACGCTTCGATACCACTGAGTGCCTCGCAGTACTCCGCGGTTTGGGCTTGCACGGCGGTGATGATGTCGCGCGAGGCGGCGGTGAAAAGCGACCAGCTCGTGAACATGGATCGTACTGCAGCTGCCCGGCCTTGGCTCTCGGCTGCCGCCTTGAACAGGTTCGCCAGCTCAGCTGCTGTCGGAATCTCCGCGAGGGGTGGAAGGATCGTCAGGGCCCGTCTGGCCTGTTTGATTCCCACGGAGTTCAGAAGTTCTAGATAGCCCGCGTATTCAGCTGCCGAGAAAGGAATCGGGGCCGAAAGCTCGAGGGTGTCCGGGATGTGTGCAAACGATTCGGTGTTCTGTTGGACCCATTCGGCTGCAAGCTGGGGTGAGGGATTTTCGCCCACAATCCAGGAGCCGGGCGCCCTTTCGATCTCTGCCTGTCGGGCCCGCAGCATGTCAGTTGTCGTGGCAGCAATACCGCGGTTAGCGGCATCGAGGTCCAAACGAAGCCGCTCGATGGTCTCGTCGGCCCCGCGCGTGTCCAGGGTGCCAACCGTCCCCTGAATCGTGGTCACAGCCTTTTCCAGGGATTTCCGGCTTTCCTCGTCAGCTCCCAGGACCGACACAGTCAGATCACGAATGCCTGAAGGAATCTTGTCGGAGAGGACTTTCAGCGCTTGTTCCTTTTCCGCCACCACCAGTACACGCTGCCCGTAGGCGACGTAGTGGCTGATCAGGTTTGCAATGGTGTGCGACTTGCCCGTACCCGGGGGACCTTGAACGGTGACGCCTGGATGGATCTGCGCGAGTTCGAGAATTCTTTTTTGTTCTTCGTTTGTGGCCAACGGGAGCAGCAATGGGTCAGCGGGTGCGCGCCGGGCGAAGTTATCGGGGTTCGTCTGGATCTCAGCGCCCTGAGACTCGCCACCCGCGTGCGACACGACGTCGCGCAGCGGCTCCGGAATGATGCCGTCAGCAAGGTAAATCGCTCGCATCTCATCCAGAAAACCCTGAGAATCGGGCACTCGGGGGCGCAGGAACAGGGTCCAGCTTTGATCTGCAACCAACGTCGAAGCTGGCGTCCCGGCTGACGCTTCGAGGACGCCGTTGTCGTCAATCGATCTTGTTAGGCGCAGGAGGAGCTCTGACATCTCCTTCACATCCCACGGATCCAGCTCCAGCTCGGCAGTCGTCTGCCGCGCGCTGGTAATCGACTGTCGATCGTGAATGTCGAGCCCTGCCAGGTAGCGGATTTCGACCTCGGCCTGTCCTGCTGGAGTCACGGCCAACCTCTGTGACTTCGGATCCAAGGAGATCTCAACCGGGACCGTGATCAACGGGTGGTCCAGGACGTAACCCTCAATAGCCCATCGTGCGCGACCGAATCCCCAGACGAGTTCTACGGACTCACGGTCCAGCATGAGTCGCTCGCGCTGCTCAAAAAGATTTCGGTGGCGGCGCTTAACACTCGATGCTCGGGCATGTTCGGCAGACCATGGTTCCCACTGGCCTTGGATCCATCCCTCAGCATCGCAGACGAGTTGCTCGTACTGCTCGAGCTGGACCTGTTGCTCCTCCTCGCTGAATTCCTGAACGTGCTCGTTTTCATCACCACCCTGCGAGCTCAAGGTCTGGAACTCCGGCAACGGGACCGTCACATCCGGCCTGGCTACAGCGGACACGGGGCGCCCGCCGGCGATGTATTCCATGAGTTCCTCGGGCACACGGGGTGCTGGCGGCAAATCGACGAAGTCGATGCTGAGCCATTCGGGTTCCGCTGCGTGCACTTGTACCGCGCTGTGCGTCGGTAGGTCGTTTTCGGTCAGCCGGAAGAGCCGGTAGTCCGAGATGTTACGCACGGGCTTGTTGCGCTGGGCGTCATACTCGGAGAGGAAATCGATGAGTCTCAAGACTTGAATGCGGGCGTCCTGTGCGTTGACTTCGGCATCGACCGTCATATGAAACCCCCAGAGGTGGCCGTCGCCCAGCGCAGTCGGCCTCAAAACTCTCCCGATTATATGGTCATATGTCGTTCCCGCGGCTCAGGCTTGGCATGGACCAGCTTCCTCGACATACCACTGGTGCCCGGGAACGGGAGATTACATATGCGGCGTGCAGCAGGCGGGAAGAGCTTTGGGCTTATTGGTAGAGGGGGCCCAACGGTCCTGCCCGGTGCCGCCACGTTCCGGTCCCCGCTTGGTGACCGTGGCGCTCGTCAAACATGTACGCACCCGGCACCGCGTCGCCCCGCGAGCCGCCCCGGCAGCCAGGCTCCACCACAACCTCCACCCGTCCCCCGCTCCATCCCACGCCCCGTCCCGGCCCCGGCACCGGCCTATTTGCCCCGGTGGTCGGTCCAGCGCCGGTGGTTCGTCGCCGGCGACAAGGACGACTGGGACAAGGCCTTCCGGGACGCCGAGCTTCAGGCACAGGTCTGCGCCGCCGGACCCGTGGCCTACAGGACGTAGAACGCCCCGTCACCGCCCGGCGATGTGCCCCGCCACGAACTCCGCGTCGTCGCCCACCACGGACAGCGTGGCGGACAGGTGCTTCGTGAGCCAGGGGAGGCCCACGGCGTAGAGGCCCGGAACCTTGGTGACGCCGCTGCCGTGCCGCGGGTAGTTCCACTCGTCGAGCACCGGCACGTCGAGGAAACTGAAGTCCAAGCCGTAGCCGGTGCACCAGATCACCGTGGTGACGCCCTCGGCCTCCAGATTGAGCCGCGACCCCGGTTCTGCCGGCAGCCAGTCGTCCGCTGGCAAGGGCTCCGCGGGCGGGGCGTCGATGCCTGCCGCGGCGATGTAGGCGTCGGCCATCCGTCCCAGCCGCTCACCGAACCCGGCCTCCACCAGAGCGAGGCGTTCGGGGAGGTCATCGCTGAAGACAAGATCGTCGTCGTCCGTTCCCTCGACCCGGCCGTGCAGGCGGACGCCTCGGCGGCCGAGGTCCCGGAGGTGGATGCTGTGGCCGCCGCCGTTGCCGGAGATCAGCGGGTTGCACATGAAGCGCGCGGCCGGTGAGGGCAGCTGGTCCACCTGGAGGCCGTTGATGCCGAACTCGGGGCCGTGAAGGTTGAGCTGCAGGATCCAGTGGAAAACGTCCTGGCCGCGGTACCGACGCGGTGCCTCGGGGCAGGTGGAGACGGACAGGTGGACCTCCCGGCCGGCGTCGAGCAGGTTCTCGGTAATCTGGCCGCCGGACTGCCCGGTGCCCACCACCAGCACGGCGCCGTCGGGAAGTTGCTGCGCGTTGCGGTAGTCGTGGCTGTGCAGCTGAAGGATGTGCCGGGGGGAGCGTGGCGGCCGACGCCGGGATCCGCGGACGCTGGAAGGCGCCGTTCGCGAGGACCACGTTCAGTGCGAGCCAATGTCCCTGGTTGGTCTCGACCGTGAAGCCGCCGTCGACGACGCCGACCCGGGACACCTCCGTGCCGAGCCGGACCGGAGCCTTGATCCGCGCGGCGTAGTCACGGAAGAGCCCGATCACCTCGTCGCGGGGGAGGAAGGCGTCCGGCTGGGGACCGTCGTAGCTCAGCTCCGGCAGCAGGAACGCAAAGTTCGGGGTGTTCAGATAGAACGAATCCCAGCGGTCCTGCCAGGCGCCGCCCAGTTCCGGCCGCCGTTCCAGCAGTTGATGGTCGACGCCGTGCCGGCTCAACCAGTAGCTGGTCGCCAGCCCGGCCTGCCCCCCACCGATCACCAGGGTGTCGACCTCCTGGACTGGTCCTGCACCGGAGGAGGGCATGGCTACTTCTTCGAAACCCTGGGAGCCTTCGGGGCTTTGGGCGCCTTCGGCGGCAGGCCGGCCACGTGCTCGAACGCCTTCTCCACCCAGGCCCTGGCGCGCGCCACATCGCCGTCGCCCTCGGAGTTCCAGATCTCCGGGAGTCCGGTGTAGCCGCCCATGGGGCGCTCGGCCGGCCCGAACGGCACGGTCCGCTCGGTGCTTTCGAGCGTCGCCTTGTCCGCCGCGGAGAGCTTCACACCGATGGTGGGACCGAACAGGCCGGCGAACATGTTGCCGTTCACGAACGCCCCGAGGTTCCCGAACATCGGCTTGATAACCACCTCGGGAATCTCCGGCACCACAGCGCGGAAGTGCTCCTTGTCGGCGTCGGACGCTTTCGGCATTTCCATGGTGTTCCTCCGGGAATTGGTGGCCATTGAACGGGTCTTTCTGCAGGATATGCCCTCGAAAGTGCGCGGTACAGGCCGCGGGTAGGACGCCCGCGAACCGTCCGCCGCCCGGAAGAGGGAGCAGTCTGTAAGGATGGACCCATGAATCAGAGCAGCATCCGCCAGTACCAGGAGTCGGTCACGGTCAACGCATCAGCCGAGACGCTTTACGACCTTGTCTCAGATATCACCCGCACCGGCGAGTGGAGCCCGGTTTGTACGTCATGCTGGTGGGACGACGAGGACAGCGCCGGCCACGTCGGTGCTTGGTTCACCGGCCGGAACGAGCTCCCGACGCGGTCCTGGGAGACCCGGTCGCAGGTGGTGGCTGCCGAGCGCGGCCGCGAGTTCGCCTGGGTGGTGGGCGGCAAGTATGTCCGCTGGGGCTTCACCCTCACCCCGGACGACGGCGGAACCGTCCTGAGCGAATCGTGGGAATTCCTGCCGGAGGGGATCGCCATGTTCGGTGAGAAATTCGGCGACGGGGCAGACGCCCAAATCGCGGACCGCACCCAGCAGGCGCTCGACGGCATTCCGAGGACGCTCGCCGCGATCAAAAGGATCGCCGAGTCCAGCACTGCAAATATTGGCGCCTAGTCCTAGGACTGGAACGGCTCCAACACTGCACGGCGGCCCGGACGACGTCGGCTCGGATGACGTCGGCCGGCGCCGCTCTGCGGTTGGGCGGATGAAGACACCGCCACCCACCCGAATGTAACGAACTGGTAACATGGGGTTGATGCGGAATCAGTCTGGTCAAACCCGAGTCACGCAGTTGGACGGCCTGAGGGGGCTTGCCGCCCTGGTGGTGGTTGCCTGCCATGCGCTGTCCACGCTCCCCGACATCGGGCGGGTGGTGGCCGGCGACCGGACCGCGGGGCTCAGCAATTCCGAGGCTTGGGCGGTGTTCTCCCCGCTGCATATCCTCTGGAACGGCACCCCGGCGGTGCACGTCTTTTTTGTGCTCTCCGGCTTCGTGCTGATCCTGCCGTTCACCAAGGCGGGAGCCGCCAGGACCTGGGCGCCGTACTACGCCAAGCGGCTGCTCCGCCTCTACCTTCCCGCCTGGGCATCCCTGGCTGTGGCCGTTGCGTTGATTGCCCTTATTCCCCGCACGGTGTCGCCGCTGCAGAGCGTCTGGGCGGACATGTATGTGACCGACCCGAACCTGGGCCAGGTCCTCAAGGACGCCGCGCTCCTGCTTAACGCGAGCACCATCAACACACCCCTGTGGACGCTCAAATACGAGGTCGCGTTCTCCCTCCTGCTTCCGGCCTATGTCGCCTTCGCCGTCCGCTGGCGGAGCCTCTGGCACCTGAAGCTCGGCATCGCCTTCGCCTTGGCCATGCTGGGTGCGGTGCAGCACCTCGACTGGCTGACCTATCTCCCGATCTTTGCCATCGGGGCGATCCTGGGCGCCGAACGGGACCGGATCCGCGAGCTTACCCGGTCCTGGCCGCGCCTCGTCTGGCTGCTGGTCGCCGCCGCCGGCCTGTTCCTGGCCAACGCAGAATGGTTCAGCCGGGACCAGCCGATCCTCGGCGTCGAGGCTGTGGTCACCGTCGGCGCGACGCTGATCGTCCTGGTGTTCCTTCTGTGCGGCTCGGCGAAGAAGCTCGGGGACACCGCCGCCGCGCAATGGCTGGGCCGCGTCTCCTTCAGCCTCTACCTGGTGCACCTGCCGATCACCCTTGCCGGCGTCACCTTGCTGAGGCACGTCTCGCTGCCGCTGGCGCTCGCGGTCTCCGTCGCAGCCTCGCTCGTGGCCGCCGAGCTGTTCTACCGCTACGTGGAGCGGCCGGCCCACCGGCTCTCGATCGCCGCCGGGCGTGCGGTGGAGCGGCGGGTCCGCCTGCGGGCCGGCGACGCCACTGTGGCAGAGGCCAGTGTGGAAAGCCCGGCCGGGCCGGGCGTCGGGCGGGAGGCGGAGACGCCGGCCCCGGCCATGACGGCGGCGACGTCGGGACACCGCGGCTGAGGCGGCGCCCAGTCTCGAACGGCTAGTTTCCCACCCCGGCCCCAACCCCGGCGGTCTCCTCGACCTCCGCCAAGGCTGCCCGCGCGTCCTTCCTGTATCGCGCATGCCCAACCCCCACCACAACCGAGGCAATCACAGCGGCCACCCCGAGCCCCAGCCACAACCCCGCCAGCAGGGCCGCTGAACCGGTCAGTGCACCCAGCAGGATCAACACAATCGCCAGCGCCCGGCGGACCCAGTGGACACCGCTGCCGCCGGCCAGACGGGAGTCCGCAGCGAGCCCGGTAATGGTGGAGGTGACCACCACCGTAGTGATCTCGGCAACCTTGAGTTTCTTGGCCGTCGCGGCCTGGATCCCCATCACCAGGGCCATCGCCGAGGTGGTCATGTTGCCGAAGAGCTGTTCGGCATGCACTGGCGCCGAAGCCACGAACACGGTCAGTGCCCAGAGGCCTAGGGCCACCGCGAGGAAATTCGCGGAGGTCCTGAGGGTCCAGCCCTCGCCTCCGCGCCGCAGCACCCGTCCCGCCAGCGCTGCTCCCAGCATAAATAAAGCCAGCGCGAGGGCCGGGCGCAGGACGGGCAGGCCCGTGCCGCCCACGACGGCCATGCCCAGCAGCACCACGTTCCCGGTCATGTTGCCGGTAAAAACCCGGTCCAGCCCCAGATAGCCCACCGCATCCACCACCCCGGTGGAGAACGTCAGCATCAGCATCAGGACCAGATGCAGGCGGTCCGTACGGACCAAAAATTTTTGGCGATTCACAGAAATATCTCCGATACATCCTTGAAACAAAAGTATACGAATGTAGTATCCATACACAGATTGTATTCAATACTGACGTCGTCTTCGACCCGATGATTTGGATCCGCATGTCACTCTCGTTCCGCACCACCGCCGCGCCGGCCACCGGCCGGCGCCACGCCCGGGCAGCCGCCCTGGTGGGAAGCATCGCCATCGTTGCCGTTGCTGCCACCGGCTGCCAGCCGATCCAGGCCCTGCCCGCAGCGGTCACCCGCACGGACGTGATGTCCGCGCCGATTGGAAACCAAAAAATCCAGGAGGGCGGGGCGCTGGTNCGTTGCCGTTGCTGCCACCGGCTGCCAGCCGATCCAGGCCCTGCCCGCAGCGGTCACCCGCACGGACGTGATGTCCGCGCCGATTGGAAACCAAAAAATCCAGGAGGGCGGGGCGCTGGTGATGGCGCTCTCCGCAGAGCCCGACCGCCTGGACCCCACGACGTCGTCGTCCCTCTACACCCGCTACGTCATGCAGACGATGTGCCAGAAGCTGTACGACATTGACGACAAGGGCAAGATCGTTCCGCAGTTGGCCACCGCGCTGCCCCAGGTGAGCGCGGACGGCCTGGCCGTCACCATCCCGGTCCGGACCGGCGCCACCTTCGCCGACGGCACCCCGTTCAACGCCGACGCCGCCCGGCTGACGATCGAGCGCGGGCTGACCCTGAAGGGCTCGGCGCGAAAGAGCGAGCTGGGGCCGATCGCCAGCGTGCAGACCCTCAACGACACCACGCTGCGGATTAACTACAAGAAGCCGTTCGCCCCGATCACCGCGGCCCTCGCGGACCGTGCCGGCATGGTGCTCTCACCCAAGGCCGTGGCCGAGGCCGGCGCCTCCTTCGGTGACCACCCGGTGTGCGTGGGTCCTTTCAAGTTCGCCGGCCGGGTGCCGCAGACCTCCATCAAGGTCGAACGGGACCCGCTCTACTACGACGCCAAGAACGTCCACCTGGACACCATCACCTACCGGATCATGACGGATTCGAACATCCGGGCAGCGAACCTGCGCTCCGGCGCCGTCCAGGTAGCGGACTCCGTCTCGCCGCAGGACGTGGACGCCCTCTCTAAGGAGGACGGCGTCGGCATCCTGCAGGTGGGATCGCTGGGCTACCAGGGCCTGACCCTCAACCTGGGCAATACCGCCGGCGTCGGCAAACCCGTGGGCGAGATCAACACCCCCACGGCCAAGGACGCCAAGGTCCGGATGGCCCTTTCCATGTCCGTGGACCGCGCGGCCCTGGTGAACACCGTCTTCAACAACTGGTACGAGCCCGCCTGTTCGCCGATCGCGCCGTCCAGCCCCTTCGCGTCGGACCTGAGCAAGGCCTGCCCGGAATTCAACCCGGCCAAGGCCAAGGCACTGCTGCAGGAAGCGGGAGTGCAGACCCCGTATCCGGTGGAGCTGCAGGTCAGCAACTCTCCTGATGCGCTGCGCTACGCGCAGGCGCTGCAGGCCGCCGTGGCGGACGCAGGCTTCGCCCTGACCATCCGGCCCGTGGAATACTCCACCCTGCTGGACGTCCAGACCCGCGGCAGCTTCGCCGCCCTCCAGCTCGGCTGGTCCGGCCGCGTGGACCCGCACGGCAACATGTTCAACTTCCTCGCCACCGGCGCCGGCAACAATTACTCCGGCTACAGCAACCCCCAGGTGGACAAGCTCCTCGCCGAGGCGTCCAGCGCGACGGACCAGGCCGCCCGCGCACAGCTCTACGGCCAGGTGGTGAAGCAGGTCCAGGCCGACAACCCGGTGATCTACCTTTACCGCGTCCGCAGCCTCACGGCCTACAGCACCAAGGTGGCCGGCATCGACACCTTTGCCGACGGCGTCGTCCACCTCAGCAACGCAGCCTTCGTGACGAAGAAGTAAGGACCCACCATGATCCGCTATCTCTCGACCCGACTCTGGCAGTCCCTGGTCACCCTGGTCCTGGCCTCCCTGGTGATCTTCATCGGCATCCGCCAGCTCCCCGGCGACCCCGCCATCGCAATGGCCGGGGAGGAAGCCAGCCCCGAACAGCTCAATGCCGTCCGCGCCCAGCTCGGACTGGACCAGCCCCTGCCCGCGCAGTACCTCAGCTTCATCGGCCGGCTCCTGCACGGCGACCTTGGCCGGTCCACCCGCACCGGCACCCCGGTCACCGACCTGGTCGGCACCACGCTTCCGGTCACCCTCTGGCTCGCGGCGTACGCGATCGTCCTCGCCGTCGTCGCCGGTATTCTCCTCGGCGTCGTCTCTGAGCGCTTCCGCGGCCGCTGGCCCGAATGGGTCTCCAACGCCGTGGCCTTGGTGGGCCTCTCGGTGCCCAGCTTCTGGCTGGGACTGCTCGCGATCCTCTACCTCGCCGTCAACCTCGGCTGGTTCCCCGCCTCCGGATACGTCGATGTCGGGCAGGATCCCCTCCGGGGCCTGTACTACCTGACGCTGCCGGCCATCATCCTGGGCACCGCTCTGGCCGCGGTGATCCTCCGGCAGACCCGGGCGTCCATGATCGAAACCATGAGCACCGACTACGTCCGGACCGCCAACGCCAAAGGCCTCGGCGCAGGCCGGGTGCTGTTCCGGTACGGGCTGCGCAACTCCCTGATTGTGGTGGTTACGATCGTGGGCCTGCAGCTGGGCGGGCTGATCTCCGGAGCGGTGGTCACGGAGCGGATCTTCGCGCTGCCGGGCTTCGGAAAGCTCACCCTCGACGCCGTCTTCACCCGCGACTATCCCGTCATACAGGCCGTGGTGCTCATCATTACCGTGAGCTACATCGTGATCAATCTTGCGGTGGACATCCTGTACTCGGTCATCAACCCGAAAATCCGAGTAGGAGGCAACTAAATGGCCATCACCGAAATCCGTCCCGCAGCGCTGGACTCAGCAGGACTGGGCTCCTCCCGCGGACGCATCTGGAAATCACTGCGCAGCAACCCGCTGGGCCTCACCGGCGGCATCATGCTGGCCCTGGTGATCCTCGCGGCCCTCCTCGCGCCGCTGATCGCGCCCTACGATCCCGCGCAGGTGCACTTCAACACCCCGTTCCAAAGGCCCGGCACCGTCGGCTTCCTGCTCGGCACCGACGATCTCGGCCGTGACATTTTCTCCCGCCTGGTCTTCGGCATCCGCGCCTCGCTGATCGTGGGGGTGCTCTCCGTGCTGCTCTCGGTCCTGGTCGGCGCCCCGCTGGGACTGCTGGCGGGCTATTGGAAGTGGCTGGACGTCATCATTTCCCGGCTGACCGACGTCACGCTGGCCTTTCCGTTCCTGATCATCGCCGTGGGACTGGTGGCCATCAGCGGACCCAGCCTGGGCAACGCCGCCGTTGCCCTGGGCATCGCGCACATCCCGGCCATGATCCGGGTGGTCCGCGGTGAGACCCTGCGGATCAAGGAAAGCGATTTTGTGCTCGCCGCCAAAACCATGGACGCCTCCGGCGGCCGGATCATCTTCCGGCATGTCCTGCCCAACACCGCCTCCGCCCTGATCGTCCAGGCCACCGTCATCATGCCGGTCGCCGTGATCGGGGAGGCCCTGCTGTCCTTCCTGGGCCTCGGGATCCAGCCGCCGTCACCGAGCCTGGGCATCATGCTCTCCGACGCCCAGCAGTACATTTTCCGTTCCCCCACCGCGGCGATCATCCCGGGCATCGGCATCGCCGTAATCTGCCTGGCCTTCAACCTCTTCGGGGACGCCCTGCGCGACGCCCTGGACCCCTCGACCTCTAGCCGAAAGTAGCCCGTGACGTACACACCCGCAGCTTCCTTCACCACCCGCCCCACCCTGCAGGGCACCTTCGGCATGACCGCCTCCACCCACTGGCTCGCGACGGCGTCCGCCCAGGCGGTGCTCGAACGCGGCGGCAACGCGTTCGACGCCGCCGTCGCCGGCGCGTTTGTGCTGCAGGTCGTGGAGCCGCACCTGAACGGTCCGGGCGGGGACATGACCGGCGTCTTCGTCACCGCCGACGCGCTGTCCCACCCCGTGATCCTGATGGGGCAGGGCCCGGCGCCCGCCGCCGCGAACCGCGAGCACTACCTGGCCGAAGGGCTGGAGCTGGTGCCCGGCGCCGGGGGACTGGCCGCCGCCGTTCCCGCCGCCTTCGACGCGTGGCTCCTCCTGCTCCGCGACCACGGCACCTGGGAACTATCCGACGTGCTGGCCTTCGCGACCGGCTACGCCCGCGACGGCCACCCGATCGTGGACCGGGTAGGGACCACCATCGAGACCGTCAAGGACCTCTTCACCGAACACTGGCCGACGTCGGCCGCCCTCTGGATGCCCGACGGCAAGATTCCGGCCGGCGGCGATCTGGTCAAGAACGTCGCCTACGCCGACGTCCTGGACCGGCTGGTCGCCGCCGGGGACAGCGCTCCCGGGGACGGCGGTGCCGCCGAAGGGACCGGATCGCGGGAAGCCCGGATCGACGCCGCCCGGCGGGAATGGAGCGAGGGCTTCGTGGCCAAGGCCGCCGTCGAGTTCCTGGCTGCCCCGCACCGGCACTCCTCGGGAACGGACCACGCTGCGGTCATCACCGAAGCGGACTTCGCGTCCTGCAGCGCCTCCTACGAATCGGCCACCACGCTGGAATTCCGCGGACACACCATCGCCAAGACCGGTCCCTGGGGCCAGGGCCCGGCACTGTTGCAGACGCTGGCCATCCTCGACGGTTTCCCCGACGAGTACCTGGATCCCTCCACCGCCCTCGGCGCCCACACCATCCTGGAAGCACAAAAACTCGCGATTGCAGACCGCGAGGCGTACTACGGCGACAACACTGTGCCCCTGGACTACCTGCTGAGCCCGGAATACGCCGCCCAGCGCCGCCAACTGATCACCGACCGGGCATCGCACAAGTTCCGCCCCGGCACCGTCCCCGGCCACGAGCCGTTTATCCCGCCGCTGCGCACCGAATACCTGCCGCCGTCGAGCACCGGCGAGGGCGAGCTGTTGTTTGCCGGCGTGGGCGAACCCACTGTCATGCCCAGCGGGGAAACCCGCGGCGACACCTGCCATATTGATGTGGTGGACCGGTGGGGCAACATGATCTCGGCGACCCCGTCGGGCGGCTGGCTGCAGTCCTCGCCCGCCATCCCGGAGCTGGGTTTCTGCCTGGGCTCCCGGCTACAGATGACCTGGCTGGAAGACGGCGCCCCTTCCACCCTGGCCGCGGGCAAGCGTCCGCGGACCACCCTGACCCCCACGCTGGTCCTCAAGGACGGCAAGCCGGTCACCGCGCTGGGCTCGCCGGGCGGCGACCAGCAGGACCAGTGGCAGCTGCTCTACCTGCTCCGGACCCTGGTGGGCGGATACTCCCCGCAGGAAGCCGTGGACGCGCCCGCACTGCACACCACCTCAATCCCGGGGTCATTCTGGCCGCGCACCTGGACCCCGGGCGGTGCCGTGGTCGAGGACCGGCTCGGCGAGCCCGTCATCGACGAGCTGGAACGCCGCGGCCACGTTGTTACCCGCGCCGGAGACTGGGCCCTTGGCCGGCTCTCCTGCGTTGTCTCCGATCCCGAAACCGGTCTGCTGAAGGCCGCCGCCAACCCCAGAGGAGCGCAGGGCTATGCAGCCGGACGCTAACAACCAAGACAAGACCCTGCTCTCCGTCCGGAACCTTGAGGTCAGCTACGGCGGCGCGCCGGTGCTGGAAAGCGTGAGCTTCGATCTCAAAAAGGGCGAACGGGTGGCTATTGTCGGCCAGTCCGGTTCGGGCAAGTCCACCGTGATCGGGGCGATCCTCGGTCTGCTTCCGGGCAGCGGCCGGGTCTCCCAGGGCTCCATTCTCCTCGACGGCACGGATCTGGCGGACCTGACCGGGAAGCAGATGCGCGCCATCCGCGGCACCCGGATCGGCTTGGTCCCCCAGGACCCGATGTCCAACCTAAACCCGTCCATGAAGGTCGGCGCGCAGATCGCGGACGCCCTGGTCAGTAACGGCCTGCGCGGCCGGGCCGCCGTGAAGAAGCGCGCCGTCGAACTAATGGCGGAAGCCGGGATCCCCGACGCCGGCCGCCGGTACGGGCAGTACCCGCACGAGTTCTCCGGCGGGATGCGCCAGCGGGTGCTGATCGCGATCGCCCTCGCCGGCGAACCGGACCTGCTGATCGCCGACGAGCCGACCTCGGCGCTGGACGTGACGGTGCAGCGGCAGATCCTGAACCACCTGCAGACGCTGGTGGACGCCCGCGGCACCTCACTGCTCTTCGTCACCCACGACCTGGGGCTGGCTGCTGACCGCACGGACCGGATCATCGTGATGGCTGACGGCAGGATCGTCGAAACCGGCACGCCGCAGGAGATCATGTTCGACCCGCAGGAGGAGTACACCGCCCGTCTGGTGGCTGCGGCGCCGTCGGCCAGCCTGCTGCCCGGCGCCGGGGTGACGGCGGAACCCGCCGCTGCCGGCGCGCCGGTGCTGACCGTCCGGAACCTCTTCAAGGAGTTCAAACTGCGCGGCCAACGCGGGGGAGTGGTCAAAGCAGTGGACGATGTCTCCTTCAGTGTCGACCGCGGCACCACCACCGCGATCGTCGGCGAATCGGGATCGGGGAAGACCACGGTGGCCCGGATCGTCCTGGGACTCGAAACCGCGTCAGGGGGCGAGGCCCTCATCAACGGCGGCAGCCTCGCCACCAGCAACGTCCGCGAGCGGCGCGACCTGCGCCGGATCGTCCAGCCGGTTTTCCAGGACCCGTTCGGCTCCCTGGACCCGACCTACTCGATCGAGCGGCTGATCGACGAACCGTTGCGGATTTTCGGCGTCGGAAATCCGGCGAGCAGGCGGCAGCGGGTGGGCGAACTCCTGGACCAGGTGGCACTGCCACGCACTGTCGCCCAGCGCCGCCCCAGCGAGCTGTCCGGCGGACAGCGCCAGCGTGTGGCGATCGCCCGGGCGCTGGCCTTGGAGCCTGAGGTCCTGATCTGCGATGAAGCCGTCTCCGCGCTGGATGTGCTGGTGCAGGAACAGATCCTGGATCTGTTGGGAGATCTGCAGGATAGGCTGGGCCTGAGCTACCTCTTCATTACCCACGATCTGGCCGTGGTCCGCCAGATCGCACACAATGTGGTGGTCATGAAATCCGGAAAAGTGGTGGAATCGGGCAGCGTGGACCAGGTCTTCCTGGCTCCGTCCGCCGACTACACCCGAGAACTACTTGGAGCGATTCCTGGTGCAGCATTCGCTAGATAGCGCGGACAACGCCCCCCGGCAGCGCGTCCAGGACGAGATCCGCAGGGACATCATCTTCGGCGTGCTGCCGGCTGGCAGCCGGATCACGGAAACGGCGTTGGCGCACAAGTATGGGATCTCCCGGGTGCCGGTACGGGAGGCGCTGCGCGCGCTGGAGGTGGAAGGCTTCGTTGAGTCGAAACCCTTCGCCGGGTCAACGGTCTCCGCCATCCCGGTCGATGACGCAGATGACCTCTTCGCCATCCGGGAAGCCCTGGAAGCGGCCACCGCGAGGCGTGCCGCCCGCCATGCAGCCGCGCAGTTCGCTGCGGGAGGGCCGGACCCGGTGTGGTGGGAACACCGCAAAGAGTTGGCCGCACTGTTGGAAGCGGGCGACCAGGCGATTGCAGACGGACGGATTGATTTGCTCCCCGAGCTCAATATCCGCTTCCATCTGGGCATCGCGGAGCTAAGCCGAAGCTCCTCCTTGACGGCGCTGTTGCGCCAGATCTCGGGGAAGATCGAATGGCTTTACGCGTCCGACGTCGACTCCCGGGGTAAGAGCTCCTGGAGCGAGCACCGCACCATCATGGCAGCCATTGACGCCGGGAACGCCCAGGAGGCGGAGCGGGGTATGGCCGCCCACGTCCACAGCTCAAGATTGGGCTACCTGAGCCGGTTCTCACCCGACGGCGCAACCGGGACGGCGTCGTGAATGCCTTCTTATGACGTGTGGTAAACCGCCCGTCCATCCGTCCTGTAGAGTAGATCCTGTTGTTGTGTTTATGCAGTTCGTAGTTCAGGCAGTACGCACGGTCGAAAGTCCGTGTTCTTCTGAAGCAGCGGTTTTGAGCACCCCAAACAGGAGGACCCGAAAGTCGGGACAGTTCCTCCACCTTCACGAAGGACAAAAATAATGGCTACTGGTACCGTCAAATGGTTTAACGCTGAAAAGGGCTTCGGCTTCATTTCCCCCGATGACTCCTCGCAGGACGTTTTCGCGCACTACTCCGCGATCAACTCCTCCGGGTTCCGCTCCCTCGAAGAGAACCAGAAGGTCTCCTTCGAAACCGAGCAGGGCCCCAAGGGTCCTCAGGCCACCAACATCCAGGCTATCTAATTTCCTTAGATACCCGGGACCGTTAGGTTTCGAGCAGGGCCCGTCCTCGGACGGGCCCTGCTTTTGTTTAACCCAGGTGTGCCGGACCGGCCCACTGGACACCGCACACGCGCGGGAGCATCCTGTTGCTGTCCGCGTTCGCCACCACGCGGAACCCCAGTGATCGGCGAGGGAAGCTGGCACACACCATGAGCGAAACACCAGACGCCCGGCAACGGCTGTCCACCCGGATCGACGAAAAACAGCAAGCCATCCGCGCCTACCTGGCCCGCGAGCGACCCCGCCGGAACAGGCTCTCCAACATCAGCATCGTCGGCAGCGGCCTGGCCGCCGCGCTCACCGCCGGCCCCGCGGTGGGCGGCACCGGGTTCACCGACGCCGTCGCCGGCCTCTTCGCGCTCAGCGAGGACTCGATCGTCTGGCGGGTGCTGTGCCTGCTCGCCGTGATCCTCTCCGTCGCCGCGGCCCTGGCCACCAACTTCGCCACCTCCCGCGCCGTCGCTGACCGGGTGAGCGCTGCCGAAACGTCGAACGCCCAGCTCGAGGGCCTCGCCGTCTCCCTCAATATCGGGAACATCGACGTCGACGAGGCGGTCAAGCTCTACCAGCAGTACGCCGGCCAGGTCGCCTTCGTCGACGCCGCCTCCCGCTGAGGGCTTCCTGCCCGGATGCTCTATCACCTTTGGCTGGTCTGAGCCGTCAGAACAGCCATACGTGATAGAGCAACCGCCCGCCTGCTGGCTCCGCTGGCCGCACCCGAATCCACTGGCCCGGCGCTGTTCACACCTCCGCCACCGCAGGTTTACGCGGGCAGTCAAGGATGAAAACCATGACTGATTTCACCCGCCGCAATGTCCTCAAAGGCGCACTGGCCGCCGCCGGTGCCGCCGCCGTCGTCCCCGCAACGGCCGGTGCGGCCAGCGCCGCCCGGCCCGCCGGCGTCGCGCTGGTCCGCAACCGCCTGACCCTGCCGTCGGGCATCGCTACCGGCGATGCCACCACCGGCTCCGGCGTGCTGTGGTCCCGCGCGTCGGGCCCGGGGACGCTGGTGGCGAACCTGCTGGCCGTCGACGACGACGGGTCCCCACTCCGCGGCGGCCGCGCCTTCCAGCGGGTGTTGCGCGGGAGTGCCGCGTCCGAGGCGACCGATTTCACCGCCAAGATCAACGCCGAGCATCTGCCCGCCGGCACCCGCTTCGCCCTCAGCCTGCACTTCGAGGACGCCGACGGCAACGCCGGCGAGACCGCGCAGGGCTCCTTCAGCACCGCCCCGGACACCGGGCAGCTCAGCAGCGGCCGCGCCGCCCGCGGCCAAAGCTTCGTCTGGAGCGGCGACACCGCCGGCCAGGGCTGGGGCATCAACGAGGAGATCGGCGGGATGCGCGGCTACGCGGCCATGCACGCCACTGCCCCGGACTTCTTTATCCACTCCGGCGACACGATCTACGCCGACGGTCCCATCAGCGCGCAGGTGACCGAACCGGACGGCCAAATCTGGCGCAACCTCGTGACCGAGGAAGTCTCCAAGGTGGCCGAATCCCTCAACGATTTCCGCGGCCGGCACCGCTACAACATGATGGACAAGAACGTCCGCGCCCTGTACGCGCAGGTTCCGGTAATCGCGCAGTGGGACGACCACGAGACGCACAACAACTGGTACCCCGGCCAGATCCTCACCGACACCCGCTACACCGAACGCCGCGTGGACGTCCTCGCCGCCCGCGGCCGACAGGCCTGGCAGGAGTACCAGCCGATCGCCGGCGTCAGCGCCGGAGGCACCGGCTTCGAGCCCGCCCGGATCTACCGCAAGATCAGCCGCGGCCCGCAGCTGGACATCTTCTGCCTGGACATGCGCAGCTTCAAGGACCCGAACACCGACGGCAAGGAAACGCACCTGACCCACATCCTCGGCCAGGAGCAGGCCGACTGGCTGATCCGCGAAGTGAGCAAGTCCAAGGCCACCTGGAAGGTGATCGCCAACGACCTGCCGCTGGGGCTGGTGGTCCCCGACGGCCCCGTCAACGAGGAATCGCTCTCCAACCGCGACGCCGGCGCCCCCTTGGGCAAGGAACTCGAGCTCGCCGGGGTGCTCTCCGCGTTCAAGCGCAACCGGGTTAAGAACGTGGTCTGGCTGACCGCCGACGTGCACTACTGCGCCGCGCACCACTACTCCCCGGAGCGCGCCGGGTTCACCGACTTCGATCCGTTCTGGGAATTCGTCGCCGGGCCCATCAACGCCGGCAGCTTCGGCCCGAACGCCCTGGACGGGACGTTCGGCCCGGAAGTGGCGTTCTTCAAGACCGGCGCCTACGCCAACGAATCCCCGCGCAGCGGCAAGAGCCAGTTCTTCGGCCACGTGGACCTCGGCGCCGACGACGTCTTCACCGCCAGCCTGCGCGACGCCAACGGTGCGGTGTTGTGGAGCAAAGCGCTGCAGCCGGAGCGTTAAACGGCGGTTGGGCGGGTGGGTAGGCCGCGCAACATCGGGGGGCGGCCCCTTCTGGGTTCACGGCCGGGTTGGGGAGAGCGCGGGGCCGTATCTCTGGAACAATGGCCGACATGCAGCCCGCGGACCCGAGTCTCCCGATCCCCGTCCCCGCCTTTGACCTCCGAATCAACATCGAGGGCACGGCGCCGGAGATCTGGCGGCGACTCCTCGTCCCGGAAACCATCACGGTTCCGCAGTTCCACGAGGCCATCCAGCGGGCCTTCGGCTGGCACGACCAGCACCTCTACGGCATCCGCTGCGTCGACCGCCACGGCGAAGGGCGCATCATTGTTGGCCCCGACGAGGCGGCGGAGGACTCCGGCGCGGAGCCGGCGTCCGGCGTCGTCCTTTTTGAACTCCTGGATGCAGCGGGACCGTCGCCCGAGTTGTTTGAGTACGAATACGACTTCGGCGACTCCTGGAACCATCGTGTGGAACTCGTGGGGCCCGGGTGGGTCCCCGAGGGCACCATCAGCTGTGTGGAGGGTGCCAACCGCGGACCGGTGGAGGACTCCGGAGGGATTGGCGGGTACCGCCAACTTGCGGAGGTACTCGCGAATGAGAAGCACCCGGAGCACCACGACGCGGCTATGTGGTTCTACCGGGTCACCGGCGAGTGGACGTCCAAGTTCGACGTCACCGCCTTTGACCTCGACGCCGTCAACCGGAGCCTCCGCCGTCTCAGCCTGCAGCTGTGGCCGCGGCCGGTCACCGCGGCGGAGCGGGGCGCCGTACTCCGCCCGGTCCTGTGGCTCCTGGAAAATGCCGCGGGGGAGGGGCTGGAACTGACGAAGGACGGCTACCTGAAGCCGGCAATGGTCCGCCGCACAATGGAAGAGCTCGGCTGGATCGACGAAACCGTGGGCAAAGGCAACCGGGAGATCAACACGCCCGAGGTGATGGACCTCCGCCTGCAGCTGCTCACGTGGAAACTGCTGCGCAAGCGCAACGGCAGGCTGCTGCTCGGGTCGATGGGCAAGCTCGGCCTGGCCGAGCCGGACAAGCTGTGGGACTTCCTGGTGCAGGCCATCGGCGCCTCGCAGCACGACGCCGTGAAACTCATGACCCGGCTGGCGGCGCACTGGTCCGTCCAGGGATTTGAGCCTTCCTATGCCGTCCGCGACGAGGTCATCATCAGGGCGCTCGAGGCCTCCGGCTTTGTGACGCGCTCCGGCGACCCGATCCCGGCCGAGTGGGTACAAGACATCGACCGCACGGTGCGGCAGTCCCTGGGCAGCCTCCAGCTCACGCTTCCCGGGGATCGACTCTGGCTGCGGGAGCGGGAATTGTCCGACGGCGGCCTCAAGTTCCTGCTCCAGGTGCAGGCGCTGCTGGGGGACAGGTAGCAGGGCACGGGGACAGAACGCCTTCCACCGCCACTGCCCGGTGTGACCTACTCCACAACGGTCCGACGCCGGGCGGCTGGTTAGTTGAGGACCGATGCGGCCGCCGGATTCCGCGGAACACCGGGGAATATGACGCCGCGGGACACCTGTGGGGGCCGATTTGTTTGGGGTCTGCTTGGTGTGTAGAGTAGTTCGAGTCGCCGCCGCTGATGCGGAGAGATAGCG
>NZ_JBEEQE010000009.1:0-151833 GCF_040137805.1 Pseudarthrobacter sp. B907
GGGTCTGTCTCAAGGAGGTTGACAAGTTCCGGGCCCGGGGTGCGGCCGTCCGAATCCGCAGCGCAAATCCAGAGCCGCCGCGCAAACCGCTGCGGACCGGGGCAGGCGGCGGCTGGCTAGGCTGTCCCCATGGAAACTGTCGCCTGGTCCAGGCCCGAGCACGAGCGCGCCGGCACGCCGCTGCTGGTGTTGCTCCACGGCTACGGCACGGACGAGACCCGGATGGCCAAACTCTTCCCCGGCCTGCCGCCCGAGTTCACCTGCGCCGCCCCGCGCGCGCCCAAGGTGATCGGCGACGACTACGGCTGGTTCCTGCTGGACTACTTCCTCACCCACGACTTCGCCGACGTCATCTCCGCCACCTCCTCGGTCTTCAGCTGGATCGACTCGGTCAAGGGGCAGCACAGCAGCGTCAGCCTGCTCGGCTACTCCCAGGGCATGGCCATGGCAAGCACCCTGCTGCGGCTGCGGCCGGAGGGGTTCCGCGCCGTCGTCGGGCTGTCCGGCTTTGTGCTGGACAACGAGCTGCTAGCCATGAGCGAGTCCTTTGCCGCGCGGCCGCCGTTCTTCTGGGGCCGGGACAAGGCGGACCCCGTAATCAACGACGACGCCACGGCGCACACCGAGGAATGGCTGCACCGGCACACCCAGCTCACGGCGCGCAGCTACCCCGGGATGGGCCACTCGGTCTCGGCGGCTGAACTGGTGGACGTCGGCGCCTTCCTGCGCCACTACGTGCTGCGCTGAGCCGGGCCGTGCCCCGGCGCCCGGCGCCGTCGGATATTTCTACTCGATGGAAATCTGCAGCCACTTGCGCGCCCAATTTATAAGCGTTTACAGTTTACTTTGGCCAATTTAAAACCGGCCCACTACTGCAGGGGGAAGAAAGGTCCAGGCCCGTGTCGCATGACTAAGGCTCCGCGCGTGACAATCCAGGACGTGGCCGCCCTTTCCGGGCTCTCCATTTGCACCGTCTCCCGGGCGCTCCGGCACCTCCCCAACGTTTCTGAAAAAGCGCAGGCCAAAGTCACCGATGCGGCTGCCAAGCTCGGCTACAAGGCGTCCTCGGCTGCCGCCCGGCTAGCCGGCGGAACCACCGGCTTCGTGGCCATCATTGTTCCCACCGCGACCGCCTGGTACTTCGCGCAGGCGGTCGAGGCCGCGGAGGAAGTCCTCGCCGACAGCGGCTACGACACCGTGCTGGTCAGCCTGCGGAACCGGCCCAGCGTGCAGCGCAAACTCTTCGGCGACCTCGCAGGGCTGGCCCAGCGCGTGGACGGTGTCCTGCTGCTGAACGTCGCCCTGGACCGCGGTGAGATTGCGGCGCTGGAAGCCTCCGGCCTGGCCGTCGCGAGCGTGGGGATGCACGCCGTGCCATGGGACAACGTGGGGATCGACGACCAGGAAGCCGCGCGGCAGGCCACCGGCCACCTGCTCGGACTGGGCCACTGGGACCTGGCGATGCTGGCCGGACGGGAGCCGGCGGGACGTTCCGTGGACACCGCGGACGCCCGGCGGCGCGGCTTCGAACTGGCCCTCGCCGAGCACGAGCTGACCGTCGACCCCGACCTGGTGCTCGACGCCGGATCCAGCATCGAGGGTGGCCGCCGGGCCATGACGGAGCTGATCGAGAACCGCCGGATGCCGTCCGCCGTGTTCGCCGGCTGCGACGAAACCGCGTTCGGCGCGCTGATGGCACTGCGGGATCTCGGCCTGTCAGCACCTAAAAACGTCTCCGTCATCGGCATCGACGATCATCAGATGAGCTGGTTCCTGGGGCTGACCACCATCGCCCAGCCGGTCGCCGACCAGGGCGCGTTCGCCGCCAACCTGCTGGTCGAGAGGCTCCACCACCCGGGAAACCAGAATCCCCCCGCCGCCCACCTGCTGGAGACCAAGCTGGTGGAGCGCCGGAGCACCCGCCGCCGGCGCTGATGCCCGCCACCGCGCGCCCCGGGACCGCCGCCCGGCGCGGTCCCGCGGCGGCCCCGTTTTTGCCAAGACTTTCCAGCCACCGTCTGAAAGGACATTCGCTCCATGACTGAGATTTTCAACAGCGCCGAGACTTCCAACAGCACCGCCGCGGCCGATGTCCTCGCCGGCGCCTCCGCCATCCTCTTTGACCTCGACGGCGTCCTGACGCCCACCGCGGTGGTGCACGAACGCGCGTGGCAGGAACTCTTCGACGGGTACCTCCAGAGCGTGCCGGACGCGCCGGGCTACCGCGAAAGCGACTACTTCGACCATATCGACGGCAAGCCCCGCTTCGACGGCGTCCGTGACTTCCTGGCCTCGCGCAACATCGTGCTGCCCGAGGGCCCGGCCGACGACGATCCGGCCCACGACACCGTGCACGGCCTCGGCAACCGCAAGAACAAGGTCTTCAACGACATCGTGGCGGCCGGCGGCGTAACGCCCTACGAGGGCTCGGTCCGTTTCATCGAGGCCGCTCTGGGGCGCGGACTCAAGCTCGCCGTCGTCTCCTCCTCCCGCAACGCCTTTCCGGTGCTGAAAGCCGCCGGGCTCTCGGACTACTTCCCGGTGGTGGTCGACGGCGTCGTCGCGGTCGCCGAAGGCCTGCCGGGCAAGCCCAGCCCGGCCACCTACGAATACGCCGCACAGCTGCTGGGCCTGCCCAGCGAGGAGTGCATCGTCGTCGAAGACGCCGTCTCCGGTGTCCAGGCTGGAAGCGCGGGGAGCTTCCACTCGGTCATCGGCGTCGACCGCGGAGCGGGCCGGAAGACCCTGCTCGACGCGGGCGCCACGATCGTCGTCGGCGATCTGGCCGAACTGCTCTAGCCGGCCGCCACCTCCCACCCGCACAACCGCCACCGCCAAAAGGATTCACCATGGCTCTCATTACCTCGGACCGCGCCAGGTTCCCCAACGACCCCTGGCAGCTCGTGGAAACCGTCCACCTGCCCGGCAACGCCGGCACGCTGGAGACCCTCTTCAGCCTCGGCAACGGCCACCTTGGCATCCGCGGCGCCCACTGGGCGGCCGCCGACGCCGAACTTCCGGGCAGCTTCATCAACGGCTTCCACGAGATCTGGGACATCAAGCACGCGGAAAACGCCTACGGCTTCGCCCGCACCGGCCAGCGCATCCTCTACGTCCCGGACGCCAACAACTTCGTTGTCATCATCGACGGCGAAATGCTCAGCCTCGAGGAGTCCACGGTGCTGGACTACCGGCGCAGCGTGGACTTCGCCACCGGCGTCTACGAGTGCCGGATCGTCTGGCAGTGCCGCTCCGGCGCCACTGTGACCACCACGGAGCGCCGTGCGGTGGGGTACCAGGCTCGCGGTGCCCTCGGCATTTCGCTGGAAGTCGCGGCCGACCGGGAAATCTCCGCGGACGTGACCTCGGCCGTGGTGAACCGGCAGGACCAGCCGGTGGAGGACCACTCGGCCCACGACCCGCGCCGCGCCGGCCGCCACGCGGGGAGGGTGCTGCTCCCGGTCCGGCTCGACGGCGGCGACGGCTCGCTCCGGCTCTCATGGGAGGCCGCCGAGTCCAAGCAGCGGCTCGGGATGGCCGTGGACCACTGGACTTCCGCCGGTGTCCAGCCGTTCGACACCCAGGTGGACCAGGATGACAGCAGTGTCCGCTACGTCCTCGCCGTGAACCCGGACGCGCCCTTCGTGCTGGAGAAAAGCGTCAGCTACGCGGTGGGACGGGCCGCGGACGAGGACCTCGCCGGCACGGCCGAGGCCGCCCTGCTGTCCGTGGCCGAAATCTTCGCCCAGAGCGAGGCGCACTACCGCGTCTACTGGACCACCAGCGACATTGTGGTGGGCGGCCAGGTCGAGCTGCAGCAGGCCATCCGCTGGAACCTTTTCCAGCTGGCACAGGCCACCGCCTGCGCCGACGTGGCCGGCATCCCGGCCAAGGGCGTCTCCGGCTCCGGCTACGACGGGCACTACTTCTGGGACCAGGAGGTGTACCTGCTGCCCTACCTGACCTACACCAACCCGGGAAACGCCCGCCAGGTCCTGGAATTCCGCCACGACCTGCTGCCCGAGGCCCGGGTCCGCGCCAAGGAGCTCAGCGTGGACGGCGCACTGTTCCCGTGGCGCACCATCAACGGCCTGGAGGCCAGTGCCTACTACGCCGCCGGCACGGCGCAGTTCCACATCGCCGCCGCGATCGCCTTCGCCACGAACCGGTACATCTGGGCCAGCGGCGACACGGAGTTCAAGGAGACCCTCGGCTCCGATCTGCTGATCGAGACGGCACGGATGTGGGCCTCGCTGGGCTTCTTCGGCAAGGACGGGCTGTTCCACATCCACGGTGTCACCGGCCCGGACGAGTACACCGCGGTCGTTAACGACAACCTCTACACCAACGTTATGGCCCGGTTTAATCTGCGTGCCGCAGCGGCGCTGGACCACCCCGGGATCGACGACGCCGAGCGGGAGTTCTGGGAGCAGGCCGCGAACCGGATGCAGCTGCCCTACGACGAGGACCTCCAGGTCTACTCGCAGGACAACGACTTCATGACGCTGGAGCCGTGGGACTGGGACACGCCACGGTCCAAGTACCCGCTGCTGCTGAACTTCCATCCCTTGGTGATCTATCGGCACCAGGTGCTCAAGCAGGCCGACACCGTGCTGGCGATGTTCCTGCAGTGGCAGGACTTCACTGCGGAGGAAAAGCGCCGAGCCTTCGACTTCTACGACCCCATCACCACCGGGGACTCCACCCTCTCCGCGTGTGTGCAGGGCATCATGGCCGCCGAGGTAGGTCACGGGGAGGCCGCGCTGGAGCACTTCATCCACGCCCTCTACATCGACCTTGACGACACCCACGGCAACACGATCGACGGTGTGCACATTGCCTCCACCGGAGGGGTCTGGAGCTCGCTGGTCAGCGGCTTCGCCGGCCTGCGGGACCAGGGTGCCGTGCCGCACTTCGACCCGCGGCTTCCCGCCGACTGGGACTCCCTGGACTTCCACCTGAAACTCCGGGGCGGCCTGCTGCACGTCGAACTGGACCACACGCTGCTCCGGCTAACAGTCCCGGACGGGGCGCCGCTGGAGGTCGACGTCCGCGGGGAGCTGTACACGGTCGGCACCGACACTGTCACGGTGCCGCTGCACGCCGTCGTGAGCCCCCCGCCGACGGTGTTCCCGGGCGGACCGCCGACGGCGTCGATCCCGGTGGTGCGCGCGGTCAACTAGCGGTGCCGGGCAGCTAGGCGGCACGCTTGGAATAGTCCGGGGTGGGCACCGGTTGGCGCCTAAGGGACCGGTCCTGCTCTTGGGAACAGACCGGCCCACGCACTGGGCGGGAACCGCCGTGGCGCCGAACCCGGCGCCAGCCCGCGGTCCCGCGCCCGAACAGGCTCAAACCAGCCAGAAACGGAGATGGTGGACCAATGACTGCCTACAAGACAGTGAACCCTGCGACCGGAGAGACGGAAAAGGAATTTCCGCTCGCAACCGCTGACGAGGTCGAGACGGCGCTCGCCGCGGCGCAGCAGGCCTTCCTCGAGTGGCGCAAGGCGCCCGTGGAGGAGCGCACCAAGGTTATCGCCCGCGTCGCCGAGCTGTATCGCGAACGCCAGGACGAGTTGGCCCGACTGATCGCCACCGAAATGGGCAAGCCCGTGGTCGAGGCCCGCGGCGAGGTCAAACTGGTCGCCTCGATTTACGACTACTACGCCACCGAGGGCCCCGAATTCCTCAAGGACGAGCCCCTGGAGGTCAAGGGCGGCGGCGACGCCGTCGTCCGCTCCACCCCGATTGGGGCCCTGCTGGGCATCATGCCGTGGAACTACCCCTACTACCAGGTGGCCCGGTTCGCCGCTCCCAACCTGGTGCTGGGCAACACCATCCTGCTCAAGCACGCCGGCAGCTGCCCGCAGTCGGCGCTCGCCATCGAGGCGATCTTCCACGACGCCGGCCTGCCGAAGGGCGCGTACACCAACCTCTTCCTGGACAACGACCAGGTGGCGGAGATCATCGCTGACTCCCGGGTCCAGGGCGTCTCCCTGACTGGCAGCGAGCGGGCCGGAGCGGCCGTGGCCGAGGTCGCCGGGCGCAATCTCAAGAAGTACGTCCTCGAACTGGGCGGCAGCGATCCCTTCATCGTGCTCGACTCCGATGACCTGGACGCCACCGTCAAGGCCGCCGTCGGGGGCCGGATGGGCAACGCCGGCCAGGCCTGCACCGCGTCCAAGCGGTTTATCGTCCTCGAGGACCTTTACGAGCCCTTCGTGGAGAAGTTCACCGAGCGGATGGCCCGGATCAAGCCCGGCGATCCCCAGCAGGAGGACACCCGGTTCGGTCCGCTGTCCTCCCAGAGCGCCGCGGACGGCCTGGTCGAGCAGATCCAGGACGCCGTGGACAAGGGTGCCACCGTGCGCACGGGCGGTCACAAGGTGGACGGCCCCGGTGCCTACGTGGAGCCCACCGTCCTGACCGACGTCACCCCGGAGATGCGCGCGTTCTCCGAGGAGCTGTTCGGCCCCGCCGCCGTCATCTACAAGGTGGCCAGCGTGGAGGAAGCGATCGACCTGGCGAACGGCTCGCCCTACGGCCTGGGCGGCTCGGTGTTCAGCGCCGACCCGGCGAAGGCCCAGGACGTCGCCGACCAGCTGGACACCGGCATGGTGTTCATCAACTCGGTGGCCCAGACCCAGGCTGACATGCCCTTCGGCGGCGTGAAGCGCTCCGGCGTGGGGCGTGAGCTGGGCCGCTTCGGCATGGACGAGTTCGTCAACAAGAAGCTCATCCGCACCCCGCGCTAAGCGGCGGGCTCCAGGCGGAGCCGCTTCAGCCGGGAAACCGCGCGAGGACACGGCCGCGGCCGGAAGCAACGACCTTCCGCCCGCGGCCGCTGCCGCCCCGTTAGGCTCCTTTCATGGAGAAAACGGCCACCGCAACGGGGCGGCGCAGCCTGGCATTCGTGGGGATCAACGTGGGCTTGGCGCTGCACCCCGCGGACGCCGGCGGCGCCCAGGTTCCCGGTGAGCCGGCCAGCTGCTTCGCCACCTTCTGGCAGGCCGACTGGTCCCGCTGGGGTGCGGGCAGCGCCCTGCTGGTGGCCACCCCGCAGGGCTGGCGGAGCTACGGGGCCAACGAAGCCCTCGCGGAAACCCTGGCCACCGAGCTCACCCGCTATTTCCCTGAGGCGGCCCGGTTCCCGCTGACCGGCGTCGGGCATACCCATGACGAATTCACGGTGGAGGTGGACCCGGAGACCGGGTTCCGCGCCACCGGCCACAAGGCGGAACTGGCCGTCCACGGGGTCCTGGACCGGCGTCAGTTCACCGCGCCGAACTTCCAGCTCGGCGAAGGCAGTGCCGCCCTGTGCAACGTCTACCTGCCCTGCAGCACCGGCCGGCTCAGTGAATTCGGGGTGGAATGGCCGGGAACTCCGGCGGTCTACCCCGGCCCACTGGGGCCGTCCTCCTCGGCCTTCGTCGCCCTCGCCGAATCCTGGGTGCTCCAGCTGCCCTGAACCGGCGGGTTGGGCGGCGCTGCCCTGCTGCGCAGGAGCGGCCGGACGGGCTGTGGCCTAGTGTTAAGGCTGGAAGAAGTTCAGCACCCTTATGGTTTCCGGAGAGGCGACGATGGCCCAGCGCAGCAACCCGGCAATGAAAATTGCCCAGAAGACCGCCCACAGCGCGATGTTCGACGCCGACGGCAAGCCCAAGGCCGGCGTCCACAACATGCTCCTGCGCGCGGTGGAAATCCAGCGCCCGCTGGTGCTCGCAAACCTGCGGCGGCTGCAGCGCAAGCACCCGTACGCCTCCGCGGCGCAGCTGGCCGCCATCCTGGAGCGCAATTACCTGGCCGCCGTCACCGGCGGCGGCGCCCTGGTCGGCGGATCGGCCGTTATCCCCGGCGTCGGCACCGTGGCCGCCCTGGGTCTCTCC
Organism: Pseudarthrobacter sp. B907; assembly: GCF_040137805.1. Classification (NCBI taxonomy): domain Bacteria; kingdom Bacillati; phylum Actinomycetota; class Actinomycetes; order Micrococcales; family Micrococcaceae; genus Pseudarthrobacter; species Pseudarthrobacter sp. B907. The sequence continues at coordinate 7,886 of NZ_JBEEQE010000009.1, forward strand.
GCCGTCGCGACGGTCGGGTTCCTCGAGGCCACCGCACTGTACGCAACCTCGCTGGCCGAACTCCACGGCGTGCGGATGGTGGACCCGGAGAAGGCCAGCACCCTGGTCATGGCGATCATGCTCGGCGAGGAGGGCACGGCGCTGCTGAGCTCCCTGAGCGGCCAGGCCGCCGGCCAGGGCAGGGGCCCGACGCAGGCGTGGGGGTCGCTGTTTGCGCGCCGCGCGCCGCTGATCGGTTTCGGCTCCGTGCGGCAGCGGATCCAGCAGGCTTTCCTGCGGAACCTGCTCAAGCGCCAGGGCACCGCGCTGCTGGGCCGGGCGCTGCCTTTCGGCGTCGGCGCCGTGGTGGGCGGCGTCGGCAACCGGATGATGGGACGTGCCGTGATCGCGAACGCCAAGGAGGCCTTCGGCCCCATGCCCACGACCATCCCCGGCGAGCTGCAGCCCGGCGGCGCGGACCGCCCCGCGGATGCGGCCGACGCGGCAGACACGGCCCCGGAAGCCCCGGCCGCCGGCCCTGAAACGGAAGGCTGAGCCGTGGACCTGAACGCTGACCTGGGCGAGTCCTTCGGCTCCTGGACCATGGGCGATGACGCGGCGATGTTCCCGTTGGTTACGAGCGCCAGCGTGGCCTGCGGACTGCACGCCGGCGACCCCGTCACCATGCTGGATACCTGCCGCGCGGCCTACGAGCTCGACGTTAAAGTCGGCGCGCACCTGGGCTACCCCGACCTGGCCGGCTTCGGCCTCCGCGCCATGGACATGACCTTCGACGACCTGTTCGGGGCCGTCCTTTACCAGCTCGGCGCGCTCGACGGCGTGGCCCACGCGGTGGGCGCCTCGGTGGACTACGTCAAGGTGCATGGCGGCCTCTATGACCGCACCATTCACGACGCCGAACAGGCCTCCGCCGTGGTCGCAGCCATCCAGGCCTACGATCCCGGGCTGCCGATCCTGGGCCTGGAGCATTCCGCGCTGCTCGGGATTGCCCGGGACGCCGGCAACCCCGTGTTCCATGAAGCCTTCGCCGACCGCGCCTACCTCCCGGACGGCACCCTGGTCCCGCGTCTGGAGGAGGAATCGGTGATCGAGGACCCGGACGAGATCGTCGAGCGCGCGCTGCGCCTGGCCCTCAAGGGCGAGGTGCTGGCGGTGGACGGCACGGTGGTCACGCTGACCCCGCACTCGCTCTGCCTGCACGGCGACACCCCCGGCTCGGTGGCGGTGGCCGCCGCCGTCCGCGCCGCCCTGGAGCAGGCCGGCGTCGAGCTGGAGCCCTTCGCCTAGTCCGGGCGAAGCTACAACGTGGGGCCCCGGGGCCGGTCGGCCCTGTTGACACGAGGCGCCGGTCCCTAGCGTGGGTGTTATCGGAGCCGCCCCTGAAACGCGGAGGCAGTCTCCGCGGACTGGGGGAGACAATGCGCCATCGGATCGGTTCGTCTCGACACTTCCTTGCGCTCACCGCGGCCCTGGTGCTTCTCCTCGGCGCCTGCGCGCAAGGGGGTACGCCTGCCTCGACAGGGTCGCCGTCGTCAGGTTCGAGTAATCCGGCCTGCGACCTTATTACCCCGGAGATTGCAGCCAAGGTGGATCCGAGCTTCGCCGGCACGGGCCAGAACCAGGCGGGCAAACCGCCAGGGAGCCCCGCGTACCTGTGCAGCTACATGAGCAAATCCGACCAGGGCATGAACGCACTGTCCGTGGCGTTGACCTCGCCCGCGTCGGCAACAGAGATTGCCGAGGCGAGGAAGACGCCGGACTGCTCGCCCGTAGCGGGCATCGGCGATTTCGCGTGCTTCCAGTGGACGGGGTGGTTCCGCGGCGAACCTGGCGGGGCATCGGCCAACACGGTCCTCAAGGCGGTCCGCGGCACCGAGTCACTGGACCTGCGCATCGTGGCGACGCCGCCGATGACGTCCGGCATACCCGTCCCGGACGGCAACGCCACGGCCCGCTCGCTCGCACAGGCCGCCGTCGATGGTGGCTGGGGCAACGGGAGCGCGCTCAGTGTCCCGTCCGCGCCGCCCGTCGGCCCGCAGGTCACCACCGACAATCCCGTGTGCGCCCTGGTCAGCGCCGACGCAGTCAAACAGGCGTTCGACGCGACCACGCAGGCGCAGGTCCTCCCGGGCGAGGGTAACTGCCGGTACACCTTCGGCGCCCCGGGTACGCCCGGGCCGGACTCGCTGGTGTTTTCCATCGAATTGCATCCGGGCGGCGCTTCATTGCTGTCCCGGCCGGTGCCGGACGGCCAGGACGTCCAGGGCGTCGGAGACCGGGCGATTCTGATCGTGCGGACGGATCCCGGCGGTCCCAAAGCAATGCGTCCGCCCAGCGACGTACCGCTCACGTACCTGTCCCTCATGGTGGCCCGCGGCCAGAACATGGCCATCTTCACCGCGCAAATCCTGATCTCCCCCACCGGTCCCACGGCCGAGCAGACCAAGGACCAGCTCGTCACCCTCGTCAAGGGAATCAGTTTCTGACCCGGTGCCGCGCGGCCCGGCACGCACAAGCCGGTGGCCGCCCAGTGCCGTAGGGCCCTATCGGCGCCGGAATCCGGCCCATAGCTTGGGGGCATGACTGCCGGAGGCTCCGCGGGGTTGGACGGACCCGCCTCGGATGCAATGTTGAAGCTGGGCCGATTTTTCACGAAATGGGACCAAACCGACGACGGCAGGGCGGTGTTCCGGGAAGGCGGCCGCAAGGGCGACATCTTCTACCGCGACCGCTGGAGCCACGACAAGGTGGTCCGGTCCACGCACGGGGTGAACTGCACCGGATCCTGCTCCTGGAGGGTGTACGTCAAGGACGGCATCATCACCTGGGAATCGCAACAGACCGACTACCCGTCCGTGGGCCCGGACAGCCCGGAATACGAGCCGCGGGGATGCCCGCGCGGGGCGGCCTTCTCCTGGTATACATATTCCCCGACCAGGGTCCGGTTCCCTTACGCCCGGGGTGTGCTGGTCGAGATGTACCGCGAGGCCAAGTCCCGGCTGGGCGACCCCGTGCTGGCCTTCGCCGACGTCGTGGGGGACCCGGAGCGCCGCCGCCGCTACCAGCAGGCCCGCGGCAAGGGCGGACTGGTCCGCGTCTCCTGGCAGGAAGCGATCGAGATCGCGGCCGCCGCGCACGTCAACACCATCAAGACCTACGGCCCGGACCGCTGCGCCGGGTTCTCGCCGATCCCCGCGATGTCCATGGTCTCGCACGCCGTCGGGACCCGCTTCATCCAGCTGATCGGCGGGGTGATGACGTCCTTCTACGACTGGTACGCCGACCTCCCCGTGGCCAGCCCGCAGGTCTTCGGCGACCAGACCGACGTCCCGGAATCCGGCGACTGGTGGGATGCACGGTACCTGATGATGTGGGGCTCCAACGTCCCCGTCACCCGCACCCCGGACGCGCACTGGATGGCAGAGGTGCGGTACCGCGGCACCAAGGTGGTCACGGTCAGCCCGGACTACGCGGACAACACCAAGTTCGCCGACGAATGGCTCCCCGCGCAGGCCGGGACCGACGCGGCGCTGGCCATGGCGATGGGGCACGTCATGCTCAAGGAGTTCTTCGTCGAGCGCGAGGTGCCGTTCTTCACCGATTACGTCCGTCAATATACCGACCTGCCGTTCCTGGTCCGGCTGGAACGGCGCGACGACGGCACCCTCACCCCGGCCAAGTTCCTCACCGCCCAGGACCTCCCGGCCGAATCCCTGGCCGAGGACGCGGCGTTCCGCACGGTGTTGTTCGACAAGAAGGCCGGACGTCCGGCAGTTCCCAACGGTTCGCTGGGGTTCCGCTACTCCGGCAGCGGCGAGGGCAAATGGAACCTCGACCTTGAGGGAATCGACCCCGCCCTGTCGCTGCGCGAAGTCTCCGGTGACAGCGCCGAGATCCTGCTGCCGTGCTTCGAGGACGCCGGCGGCCACGGCAGCGTGCTGAAGCGCGGTGTTCCCGTCATCGAGCTCGAAGGCCAGCTGGTCACCACGGTGTTCGACCTGATGCTGGCCCAGTACGGCGTCGGCCGCGATGGGCTACCGGGCGACTGGGCCGCCGGCTACGACGACGCCGGGACGCCCTACACCCCGGCGTGGCAGGAGGAGATCACCTCCGTTCCCGCGCAGGCCTGCATCCGGGTGGCCCGCGAGTTCGCCCGCAACGCCGAAGAGTCCAAGGGCCGCTCCATGATCATCATGGGCGCCGGGATCTGCCAGTGGTTCCACGGCGACGCCACCTACCGGGCCGTGCTGGCGCTGGTGATGCTGACCGGCTGCATGGGCCGCAACGGCGGCGGCTGGGCGCACTACGTGGGCCAGGAAAAGACCCGGCCGGCCACCGGCTGGGTATCCCTCGCGAACGCGCTGGACTGGTCCCGGCCGCCCCGGACCATGATCGGCACCGGCTACTGGTACATGCACACGGACCAGTGGCGGCAAGACGGCTACTCCGCGGATGCGCTGAAGTCCCCGCTCTCCGCCGGGGCCCTGGACGGGATGCACACCGCGGACGCCATGGCCCAGTCCGCCCGGCTGGGCTGGATGCCGTTCTACCCGCAGTTCGACCGCAACCCGCTGGATGTCGCCGACGAGGCGGAGGCCGCCGTCGCCGCCGGCACCGCGCAGGACACCCCCGGCTACATCGCGGAGGCGCTGAAGAACCGGACCCTGAACCCCGCGATTGAGGACGTGGACGCTCCGGAAAACTGGCCGCGGACCCTGGTGCTGTGGCGCTCCAACCTGTTCGGCTCCTCGGCCAAGGGCAACGAGTACTTCCTGCGGAACCTGCTGGGCACGCACAACAACGTCCTGGGCAAGGACCACGCCGAAGGGCTCAAACCTAAGGACGTGAAATGGCACGAGCAGGCGCCGGAAGGGAAACTGGACCTGCTGGTCTCCGCGGACTTCCGGATGACCTCCACCACGCTGCTGTCCGACGTCGTGTTCCCCGCGGCCACCTGGTACGAGAAGCACGACCTGTCCTCCACCGACATGCACCCGTTCGTGCACGCCTTCACCCCCGCGATCGACCCGCCGTGGGAGACCAAAACAGACTTCGACATGTTCCACCTGCTGGCCCAGGAGTTCTCCCGGCAGGCCAAAACGCACCTGGGTGTCCGCAAGGACCTGGTCAGCGTGCCGCTGCAGCACGACACCCCCGGCCAGCTCGCCCAGCCCGGCGGGACCGTGCGGGACTGGCGGGACACGTCCATCCCCGCGGTCCCGGGCCAGAACATGCCCGTCTTTTCCGTGGTGGAGCGGGACTACACGGCCATCGCGGACAAGCTGGCCGCCGTCGGGCCGCTGGCCGACAAACTCGGCTTCACGGTCAAGAACGTCACCTACAAACTCGCCGGCGCGCTGGAGAGGCTCAGCCGCTCCAACGGGGTGATGCTCGGCGGCGCCGCGGACGGCCGCCCCGCAATCGACACCGACGCGAAAATGGCCGAGGCCATCCTGGCCTTCTCCGGCACCACCAACGGCGCGCTGTCCGTGCAGGGCTTCAAGGACCTGGAAGTCCGCACCGGGAAGAAACTCGCGGACCTCTCCGAGGGCTCGGAGGAAAAGTTCATCACGTTCGCCCAGACCCAGGCCGGCCCGGTCCCGGTGATCACCTCGCCGGAATGGTCCGGCTCCGAAACCGGCGGCCGACGCTACGCACCCTTCACCATCAACATCGAACGGCTCAAACCGTTCCACACCCTGACCGGGCGGATGCACTTCTTCCTCGACCACGACTGGATCCGGGACATCGGCGAGGCCCTGCCGATCTACCGGCCGCCGCTGGACATGCACCGGCTCTTCGGCGAACCCAAGCTGGGCCGGGACGGATCCATGGAAGTGGTGGTCCGCTACCTGACCCCGCACTCCAAGTGGTCCATCCACTCCGAGTACCAGGACAACCTGCTGATGCTCTCGCTTTCCCGCGGCGGCCCGACGGTCTGGATGAGCCCGGCCGACGCGGACGCCATCGAGGTCAAGGACAACGACTGGGTGGAATGCCTAAACATCAACGGCGTCCTGGTGGCCCGCGCGATCGTCAGCCACCGGATGCCGGCCGGCGTGGTCTACGTCCACCACGCCCAGGAGCGCACCATCGACGTGCCGAAGTCCGAGGCCACCGGCCGGCGCGGCGGCATCCACAACTCCGTCACCCGGCTGCTGGTCAAGCCCTCGCATCTGATCGGCGGCTACGCGCAGCTGGCCTACGCGTTCAATTACCTCGGCCCCACCGGAAACCAGCGGGACATGGTGGCCACCGTCCGGCGCCGTTCCCAGGAGGTGCAGTACTGATGCGTGTTATGGCTCAAATGGGCATGGTCATGAACCTGGACAAGTGCATCGGCTGCCACACCTGCTCCGTGACCTGCAAACAGGCCTGGACCAACCGTGCCGGCACCGAATACGTCTGGTTCAACAACGTCGAAACCCGCCCAGGGCAGGGGTACCCGCGCCGCTACGAGGACCAGGAGAGGTGGCACGGCGGCTGGGTGCTGAACAAGCGCGGCAAGCTGGTGCTCAAGGCCGGCGGCCGGGTCAAGAAGCTCCTCGGGATCTTCGCCAGCCCGGTCCAGCCCGAACTCAAGGACTACTACGAGCCCTGGACCTACGACTACAAAACGCTCGTGGACGCGCCGCTGGGCGACGACTTCCCGGTGGCCCGGCCCAAGTCCCTGATCACCGGGGAAGACACCAAGATCACCTGGTCCGCGAACTGGGACGATGACCTGGGCGGCTCCTCGGAGAACGGGCACCTGGACCCGATCGTGGAAAAGGTCCGGCGGGAATCCGAGGACAAGATCAAGTTCGCCTACGAGCAGACCTTTATGTTCTACCTGCCGCGGATCTGCGAGCACTGCCTGAACCCCTCCTGCATGGCCTCCTGCCCCTCCGGCGCCATCTACAAGCGCGTGGAGGACGGGATCGTGCTGGTGGACCAGGACAAGTGCCGCGGCTGGCGCCAGTGCGTCACCGGCTGCCCGTACAAGAAGATCTACTTCAACCACAAGACCGGCAAGGCCGAGAAGTGCACCTTCTGCTACCCGCGGGTGGAGGTGGGGCTACCGACGGTCTGCTCGGAAACCTGCGTGGGCCGGCTGCGGTACCTCGGGCTGTTTCTGTACGACGCCGACGCCGTCACCGCGGCGGCCGCCGTCACCGACCCGCAAGAGCTCTACGACGCCCAGATGGACGTGCTGCTGGACCCGAACGATCCCGCAGTGCAGGCCAACGCCCGGGCCCAGGGCATCCCGGAGGACTGGATCGACGCCGCCCGGCGCTCGCCGGTCTACGCCCTGGCCAAGGTCTACAAGGTGGCCCTGCCGCTGCACCCCGAATACCGGACCATGCCGATGGTCTGGTACGTCCCGCCGCTCTCACCCGTGGTGGACCTGCTGCGGGACCAGGGGCACGACGGCGAGGACGCAGGCAACCTGTTCGGCGCCATCGACGCGCTGCGCATCCCGGTGGAGTACCTCGCCGAGCTCTTCACCGCGGGGGACACGGACCGGGTCACCGCGGTGCTGCTGAAACTGGCGGCCATGCGTTCCTTCATGCGCGGGATCAGCCTCGGCAACGACCCGGACGACACCATCCCCGAAGCCGTGGGCATGGACAGCCAGACCATGTACGAGATGTACCGGCTGATGGCGATCGCGAAATACGAGGAACGCTACGTGATCCCCAAGGCCCACGTGGAACAGGCCCACGACCTCGAGGAGATGGGCTGCTCGCTGGACTTCGACGGCGGCCCTGGCATGCAAGACTCCTCGCCCTTCGGCGAGGCCAGCGGCAGGCCCGTCCCGGTGGCGGTGGAAACCTTCCACGCCCTCCGCGACCGGCAGACCTCCGGCGCGGCGCCGGGCGAAACAACGTTGCGGGGCCGGGTGAACCTGCTCAACTGGGACGGAACCGGAGCACCGGCGGGACTCTTCCCGGAAAGGCCGCCCGAGCCGGGCACTCTGGCGGCCGCGGAGGACCAGCCGTGACCCGCCGCCAGCAGATCGTCTATCTCGCCGCCGCCTGGTGCCTGTCCTACCCGGACGAGGAGCTCCTCGGGCGCGTGCCGCTGATGCGGGCCGCGCTGGCCGAATTCCCCGGCGCCGTCGCGGACTTCGCCGAGGTCCTGCAACGGCTGGAATCCACCCCGCCGATGGAACTCCAGGCCCACTACGTGCGCGAGTTCGACCTCGGCAAACGCCACGCCCTGCACCTGTCCTACTGGACCGACGGGGACACCCGGCGGCGGGGCGAAGTGCTGGGCAACTTCAAGAAGACCTACCGGCAAAGCGACATCCTGGTGGACACCCACGGGGAACTGCCGGACTACCTGCCCATGGTGCTGGAATACGCCGCGCTAGTGGACCTGGCGGCCGGGCGTGAACTGCTGAGCCGCTACCGGGCCAGCCTGGAGATGCTCCGCTTCGGGCTGCTCCGGGACGAGCTGCCGCACGCCCGCATCCTGCAGGCCATCTGCGCCACGCTGCCCGGCAAGTCGCCCGCGGATGAACAGGCGGTCATGCGGATGGCCGGCTACGGCCCGCCCACAGAAGCGGTGGGCCTGGACCCGTACGATCCTCGACTGCTGCCCGTGAAGGGGGCCTGACCATGCTTGCCTCCGAAGCCGAGCCCGGAGCCACCGCCGCGATCTCGGCGCTGGACATCGTGCTCTGGGGCGTCCTGCCCTACGTGATGGTCGTCGTGCTGGTGGGCGGCCTGGTCTGGCGGTACAAATATGACCAATTCGGCTGGACCACGCGGTCCTCCCAGCTCTACGAATCCCGGCTGCTGCGGATCGCCTCGCCGCTGTTCCACTTCGGCCTGCTCGCCGTCATCGCCGGGCACTTCTTCGGCCTGGTCATCCCGATGGCGTGGACCCAGGCCGTGGGAATGAGCCAGGAGTTCTATCATTTCAACGCCCTGCTGGTCGGCGGGATCGCCGGAGTGGGAACCCTGGGCGGAATCATCCTGCTGATCTACCGGCGCCGCACCACCGGGCCCGTGTTCATGGCCACCACCCGGAACGACAAATCCATGTACGTGGTACTCACTGCGGCCATCGTGTTTGGCCTCTGGACCACCCTGGCGAGCGTTTTCGAGGGCGAACACGGGCACAACTACCGCGAGACGGTGGCCCCGTGGTTCCGCTCGCTGTTCATCTTCCAGCCCGACATCGCGGCGATGGCGACGGCGCCCTTTTCCTTCCACCTGCACACCCTGGTGGGCATGGCGCTTTTCGTGATCTGGCCCTTCACCCGCCTGGTGCACGCCTTCACTGCCCCGTTCCACTACCTCTTCCGCCCCTACATCGTCTACCGCTCGCGGGACCGCGACCGGGACGGCGCCAAAGCCGGCGCCGCCGCCGCGCGAAATTCCACCACAACCGCCCGCCGCGGCTGGTCCGCCGTCGGAACCCGCGACCGGGACACCCGGAACCGGTGAGGTGCCGGCGTTACTGACCCCGCCCCGCTGAATCGAAAGGAAACCACGATGGCCGGAGCTACCCCGTCCGCAGCCGCCCCGGGTGGCCGGACGCTCAACCTGGTGCTCGCCACCGCCGCCTCCGTGGCGGGGTTCTGGGCGTGGAATTCGGTGGCCACCCTGGGGGCGTTTTACACCCAGAACCTTCAGCTCAACCCGGCCACCACGGGCATCCTGGTCGCGATGCCGGTGTTCGTCGGCTCGCTGGGGAGGATCGTCGTCGGCGCCCTGACAGACAAGTACGGCGGCCGCGCCATGTTCAGCTTCGTCCTGCTGGCGGCCATCGTCCCGATCCTGCTGGTGGCCCTCGGCGGCACCATCCGATCCTTCCCGCTGGTGCTGGGCGCCGGGCTGGTCCTTGGCGTCGCCGGAACGGTCTTCGCCGTCGGCATCCCCTTCGTCAGCGCCTGGTACGAACCGTCCCGGCGCGGCTTCGCCACCGGGGTCTTCGGCGCCGGGATGGGCGGCACCGCGCTGGCGGCGTTCCTGAACCCGCGGCTGGTCGCCTGGATCGGGTACTTCCCCACGCACCTGCTGATTGCAGGGGTCCTGGCCGTCATGGCCGCGCTGGTCTGGTTCCTGATGAAGGAATCACCGGGCTGGAGCCGCAACAACGCGCCGGTGCTGCCCAAGCTGCTGGACGCGGCCAAGACCCCGGTCACCTGGAAGATGTGCTTCCTCTACGCCGTCGTCTTCGGCGGATTCGTGTCGTTCGCCACCTACCTGCCCACCTATCTGCGCGATGTCTACAGTTTTGATCCCAGCGCTGCCGGTGCCCGCACCGCCGGGTTCGCACTGGCCGCCGTGCTGGCGCGGCCGGTGGGCGGCGTCGTCGCGGACCGGTTCGGCCCCAAGCCCGTGGTGGTGGTTTCGCTCGCCGGCGTCGCGGTGCTGGCCTGGGTGGTGAACCTGCAGCCCGACGGCGACGTGCCCGCCGGGCTGACGTTCGTCGCCATGGCGGCGGCCCTGGGCCTGGGCACCGGCGGCGTGTTCGCCTGGGTGGGGGTGCTCGCCCCGGCGGGCAAGGTGGGCAGCATCAGCGGGGTGGTCAGCGCCGCCGGCGGCCTGGGCGGCTACTTCCCGCCGCTGGTCATGGGCGCCACCTACGACGCCGCGACGCACAGCTATTCGATCGGGCTGCTGTTGCTTGTGGTCACGGCGCTCGCGGCGCTGGCGTTTACGGTTTTCGCCCTGCACGGCCGGCCCCGGGCGAAGGTCGCGCCCGCCTAGCGGCCCTCAAGTGTCCGTTCGCGCGTTGGTCAGCCGAACACCAAATTCGCCGCGGTGAAGATGGCGAGCCCTGCGAGGGCGCCCACCACGGTGCCGTTGATCCGGATGAACTGCAGGTCCTTGCCCACCTGGAGTTCGATCTTCTGCGAGGTCTCCTCGGCGTCCCAGCGGGCCACGGTATCGGTGATGACACCGGCGATGTCCGCGCGGTAATTGTTCACGAGGTACCCCGCGGCGTCGCCGATCCAGGTGTTCACCTTGCCCGCCAGTTCCGGATCGACCACCAGCCGCGTGCCGAAGTCGTGCACGGCGGCCTTGAACCGGACGGTCAGCTCGCTGTGCGGGTCGTCGACGGCGGCGAGCAGCGCGGCCTTGACCGTGCCCCACGTCCGGGAGGCGAGTTCGCGGACCTCCGGGTCGCCGAGCACCTGCGCCTTGACGCCCTCGGCGCGGGCGATCATGACCGGATCGTGCTGCAGGTCCTGGGCCAGTTCCTTGAGGTACTTGTCGATCGCGAGCCGGACCTGGTGCTGCGGGTCGGCCTGCACGGCGTGGGTGAACTTCAGGATCTCCACGTAGACCTTGTCGCCCACCAGGCCGTCCACGAAGTTGGGCACCCAGGCGGGGGAGCGGTCCGTGACCAGCCGGTTGACCGTCTCGTGGTTGTCCCGGACCCAGTCCACGGTGCGGTCCACCAGCAGGTCCACCAGCGCGTGGTGGTGGCCGTCGTCGAACACGCGCTCGGCGAGCCGGCCCACCGGCGGCCCCCACGGCGGAGCCACCAAGTGCCGGCGGACCATGCCCTCGATAACGGCCTGGACGTCGTCGTCGTTCAGCACGGTGAACGCGCCGCGGATCACGGCCGCGCCCTCCTTGGCCACACGCTCGGCGCCGCCCGGGCCGGACAGCCAGGCGCCGACCTTCCGCGCGACGTCCACGCTGGCCAGCTTCTCCTTCACCACCTGCTCGGAGAGGAAGTTGGTTTCCACGAATTCGCCCAGCGACGCCCCGATCTGGTCCTTCCGCCGGGGAATGATCGCGGTATGCGGGATCTTCAGGCCCAGCGGGTACTTGAACAGCGCCGTGACCGCGAACCAGTCCGCCAGGGCACCCACCATGCCGCCCTCGGCCGCGGCCCGGACGTACTCAAGCCACGGATACTGCTTCTGCAGGGCGAAAGCCACCACGAAAATGACCGCCATGCCGATCAGCAGCGACACCGCCAGCAGCTTCATCTTCCGCAGCGCCGCGGCTTTCTCGGCGTCCGCGGCGGAGAGCCGGTGTCCGGCGCCGGCCGCCGGGACGGCGGGGCGGGCGGGTCGTTCAGTGTTCACCTGCATGTCCCCAGCCTAGCCGCGCATCCGCAACCGGCGTCCGCTAACGTATCAGCATGATTACCGAGGAGCCCTCCGCCGCCCGCCCGCTCGTCTACGCCCACCGGGGCGCCAGCGCAGCTTTCGCCGAGCACACCCGCGCGGCGTACCTGCAGGCCATCGCCGACGGCGCCGACGGCGTGGAATGCGACATCCACCTCACCCGCGACCAGCACCCCGTCCTGCTCCACGACGCCAATCTTGACCGCACCTCGGACGGGACCGGCCCGGTTGCGGAGCGGACCCTGGCGGAGCTGCGGCAGCTGGACTTTAGCTCGTGGAAAGGCGCCCGCATTCCCGAGGAATACGGTGCCCTCTCCGAGCAGTTCCTGACGCTCCCGGAGCTGCTGGACATCCTGCGCGGGGCCGGCCGCGAGATCGGGCTGGCGATCGAACTCAAGCACCCCAGCCCGTACCAGCTCAAGCTCGAGGATCGGGTCCTGGCCGTGCTCGAGGCCGAGGGCTGGGACCGGGCCACCTCAATGCTGGACAACATCCGGGTCTCCTTCATGAGCTTCAGCCCCGACTCGGTAAAGCACCTGCTCCAGTCCGTGCCGGCCGCCGCCATCTGCCAGCTCGTGGACGACGTGAACGTGGAGGAAATCCGGGAGGAACTGGGCCTCGGCGCGCTCACCGGCGGTGCTCTCGCCAACGTCATGAAGGCCGCCCAGACCGAGGGCGAGCGGATTCTGGACGACTGCGAGGTGGGCCTGGCCGGACCCGGCATCTCCTACGTCCGCGGGCACGCCCGCGCCGTCCGGCGCTGGCTCGATTCGGGCCGCCGGTTCCGGGTCTGGACGGTGGACTCGGCGGACGACGTCGAACTCTGCCGGGAACTGGGCATCCAGGAGATCACCACCAACCGCCCCGCGGAGGTCCGCGCCCAGCTGCTTGCTTCGCTGTAGGGGCCTTGCGCCCACGGCGTATACTGGAGTTACAGTCCTTCGCGTCGAGCACCCGCTCCCAGGGAGCGCGTCTGGCCGTGGCCCCGTCCCCGGTTTTCTGGGACAGCAATAAAGGACACCAGATGTCGACTAATCCGTCGTCAATTCCGGAACATAACACCGCCCGAGATCACGCCGGCGTTGGGCCTTGGCGTCTTAGCCGGGCACGTCTCAGGAGCGTTGAAACTGTCGGCCGCCGGGACACGGTGCCGGAGATCCGGCGGCAGGCGATGGCCATCATCGAAGAGTTGATGGCTGCTACCGATGCCGGGACAGCGCATGAACGGGAGCAGCTGAGGGCCTTCGTAGAAGCCCATCCCGGGCAGCCGGAAGTCGCGCTCGCCCAGCACCTGCTGACCGTCCGGCCCCTGCTCGACCGGCTGAGCGCCGGGGAAGAGTCGGACCGCACGTCCTGACGGCGGCGCCCTGCCGCCCCGGTCCCAGGCGGTCCCGGCTAGGCGGCCAGATCCCGGCGCCGCCAGCCGAGGTAGCCCAGCGCTGCGAGCCCGGCAGCAGCGGCGGCCAGGGCCACCAGCGCCGGCACCGCCTCGGCACCCACCGGCAGCAGCGGTGAATGCCGGAACGGGGAGAGGTCCATCAGCCATTCCGGGGCATTCCACAGCACGCCGAACTCCCCCAGCGCCACGAAGGCAAGAAGCACTCCCCAGACCGCACCCGCCATCCGGGGCACCCAGCCAAAGACCGCCAGTGCCACCCCGGCCAGCACCCACGCCGCGGGGATCTGCGCGAGCGAGGCGACGGTGGACCGACCCACCAGACCCGGGTCCTGCATCGTCGCGGCAGCGCCGGCGCCGATCGACACCCCGGCCAGCGCCATCAGCACCGCCATCCCGGCCAGCGCGAAGGCAAAGTGGCTGCTGGCCCAGCGGATGCGCGTGGTGGCGGTCCCCAGCAGGGCTTCGGTGTGGCCCGTCGCTTCCTCGCCGCGCAGGTGATTCACTGCCGACACACCGTACGCCGCGGCGAGCAGGCCCATGATGCTGATCTCAGCGGCCAGGAAGGCGTCCTGCAGCGCTGAGGCGCCCCCGATCTGCTTGATCAGGTCCTGGGCGTTGGGGGAACTCAGCATCTGCTCAACGTTGCCGACCAAGGACCCGATTACGATCCCGAAGACGACAAACGCCACGGCCCACGCCAGCCACACCCGGTGCTGCAAGCGCACCGCCAGGGCCCAGACCCCCGTGACCGAACCCACCGCGGGACCCGGCCGCTCGTCGCGCAGCCCGGCGCCCAGATCCCGGCGGGACCGGAGGCCAAACGCGGCCGGGATCAGGAGGACACAAAGTGCCAGCGGCAGCGCCAGCACCCACCAGTGGTCCCCGGCGAACGCCCGGATCTGTTGGTTCCAGCCGATGGGCGAGAGCCAGGACAGCACCGAGGGCCCCGGTTCGGCCAGGTCCCCGACGGCTCGCAGCCCGTAGGTGACCGCGATGACGCCGACGCTCAGCCCGGTGGCGGCGCGGGCGCTCGCGGTCAGCTGCGCCGCGACGCCAGCCACGGCACTGAACGCCATCCCGGTGGCGGCCCAGCCGAGGCCGAAGGCCAGCGAACCGGCACCCGGGAGCCCGCCGGCGGCCAGCGCGCCGGCCGAGAGGAGCCCCACGCCCAGGCTCGCGCCGAAGCCGATGCTGAGGGCGGCCGCCAGCGCCGCGTCGCGTCCCAGCCGGCCGCCGCCGAGCAGCTCCAGGCGTCCGCTTTCCTCATCGGCCCGGGTGTGCCGGATGATGAGGATGACCATCAAGACCGCGAGGATGGCGGTCATAAACGCGGTGTATTTGATCAGCGACAGGGCCCCGAGGGAGGCCGGGTCGTAGATGCGCCCGAACATCGCCACCATCGCGGCGGTGGCATTCAGGGCGTTGGCGGCTTCAATGCGGCTGCCGACGTCCGGGTAGAGGTCCGCGCCGGCCAGCGCCGTCGAATAGGCCACGACGGCGAAGCCGAGCACCCACACCGGCAGCAGCCACCGGTCCCGCCGCAGCCCCAGCCGGAGGAGGATCCCGGTGCCGGCCAGGGTCTCAGGCATGGCCGGCCTCAGCCGCAACGGAGCCCCCGGCGCCGTCGCCGGAGCCGCCGTTCCCCGATCCATAGTGCCGCAGGAACAGGTCCTCCAGCGTCGGCGGCTGGCTGGTGAGCGAGCGCAGCCCGGCCGAGGTCAGGGCCTGCAGGAAGGGGCCCAGCGCCGACGGATCCACCTGGGCGCTGACCCGGTGGTTGGCGACCACCACATCGTGCACTCCAGGCAGCAGCTCCAGCCCGTCCGGCACGGCGCCGACGTCGGCTGTGACGGACGTGCGGGTCAGGTGCCGCAGCTGCTCCAGCGGGCCGGTCTCCACCACCCGGCCGGCCCTGATGATGCTGACCCGGTCCGAGAGCGCTTCGGCTTCGCTGAGGATGTGGCTGCTGAGCAGCACCGTGCGCCCCTGCGCCCGCAGGTCCCGGACGCAGCCGCGGAAGGTGTCCTCCATCAGCGGATCCAGCCCGCTGGTGGGCTCGTCCAGCAGGAACAACTCGGCGTCGGTGGCCAGGGCGGCGACCAGGGCCACCTTCTGCCGGTTGCCTTTGGAATAGGTGCGGGCCTTTTTGGTGGGATCCAGCTCGAATCGCTCCAGCAGCCGGTCCCGCCGTGCCCGGTCCTGGCCGCCCTGCAGCCTGCCGAGCAGTTCGATCACCTCGCCGCCGGTCAGGTTGGGCCACAAGGACACGTCGCCGGGTACGTACGCCAGCCGGCGGTGCAGCGTCGCGACGTCGCGCCAGGGATCGAGTCCAAGCACCCGGATGGATCCGGCATTGGCCCGCAGCATGCCCAGCAGCAACCGCAGTGTGGTGGACTTGCCGGACCCGTTGGGGCCCAGGAAGCCGTGCACCTCGCCGGCGGCCACCTCGAAGTCCAGGCCGTTGAGGGCGGTCACGGCCCCGAACCGCTTCACGACGCCGGTCATCTCCACGACACTGCTCATAGTCACCACGGTACTCCCGGGCGGCCCTGGCGGACCCCCTGCGGAAAGTCCTGTTTTCGCAGGCCGCACCGCAGGTTACGGCTCCGGTTACCGGCCGCTCCGCCGCTGTGGTTGCATGGTTCCATGCCTTTTCGCTGGTCCCCCCGGGCAACCCAGACGCTCTCCGCGGCCGCCCTGGCCGGACTGCTGCTGGCCAGCGCGGCAAAACACTTCCGCGACCCCGGCTTTTTCGCCCCGGTGGTCCCGGACTACCTGTGCCGCGATGACTCCGGCAGCCGGCCCAACGGGCCCCTCGCCGTGCTGTCCCGCGAGGAATGGATCGCGGCGAGCGGCCTGCTGGAGGCCGGCGCCGCCGTCGGACTGCTGATCCCGCAGACCCGCCGCGCGGCCGCCGGCGGCGTCACCGTCCTGTTCACCGCCTTCCTCGCCGGGCACCTGCACGCGCTCCGCAAGGCCTACGGGCCCGCCGGCACACCGGTTCAGCGGCGCGTCCACAGCCTGCGCCTGCCGCTGCAGGCCCCGCTGATCGTGTGGGCGTGGAGCCTGTCCCGGCCCGCCCCGAAGCGCCTGCGGTGAGGCTGGCACAATCCCCGGCCGTCCGGGTGGGGCTCTCCATCAGCATTGCCACCGGCCTCTACGGCGTGTCCTTCGGGGCACTGTCGGTGACCTCCGGGCTCGACTTCTGGCAGACCATGGCGCTGAGCCTGCTGCTCTTCAGCGGCGGCTCGCAGTTCGCCTTTATCGGCGTCGTGGCTGGCGGCGGCTCCGGGATCGCGGCGATGAGCGCAGCCACCCTGTTGGGCATGCGCAACGGCATCTACGGCATGCAGCTCAACGCGCTGCTCCAGCCACGGGGCTGGCGCCGGTTCGCCGCGGCGCACGTGACCATCGACGAATCGACGGCCACCAGCACCGGCCAGACCGACCCGGCGGAGCAGCGCCGGGGCTTCTGGACGGCCGGGATCGGCATCTTTGTGCTGTGGAACCTCTTCACCGCCGTGGGGGCGCTGGCCGGGTCCGCCCTCGGCGACCCGAAGCAGTGGGGGCTCGACGGCGCGGCGGTGGCGGCGTTTCTTGGTCTGTGTTGGCCGCGGCTCAAGGGCCGCGAACCGGTCGCGATCGCCGTCGTCTGCGCCCTGGCCACGGTCCTGGCTGTGCCCTTGGTGCCCGCCGGGGTGCCGATCCTGGTCGCCGCGGCCGTGGCGGCGGTGGTGGGATGGTTCAGCCATGGGCGCACGGATGAGGGCCTGGAACCGGATGTGGACCCCTATGCGGACCAGCACCGCGGCCATGAAAGCCGCCGGAGCCCGGGGGAGGGATCATGACGCTCTGGCTGTGGCTGCTGCTCTCCTGCGGACTGGCCTACGCCTGGAAGCTGGTGGGCTACCTCGTTCCGGCCAGCATGCTGCGCAATCCCCGGATGTCCCGGATTGCCGGGACCATGACCATCGGGCTGCTGGCGTCGCTGACGGTCCTGAACACGGTGGCGTCCGGGCAGTCCCTGGCGCTGGACGCCCGGCTCGGCGCCCTCGCCGCGGCGGCCGTTGCGCTGTGGTTCCGGGCGCCGTTCCTGGTGGTGGTCCTGGCCGGGGCGGGCGCGGCGGCCGGGCTGCGGCTGCTCGGCTGGAACTAATGCGCGGCGGGCCGTTCAACGGTCTTTAGCCCTTAGCGCGCCGGGACGTCCGATGGGAGTATTGAAAGATGACCCACAATGATGCTCCGAACAGCGCTGCGCCCGATCCGGCGGCCCCTGACGCGGCGACGCCGGACTCGACGCCGGACTCGACTCCGGACGCCGCCAAGGCGCACCACTCCAAGCCGCACGAACACTTCGTTTCCCCCGGCACCGAATCCACCCGGGAGCTGCGCGAGATGGCCCGGCGTCGCCGCGAGTCCGAAGAGAAACTGCAGCAGCATCTGCAGGAGGCGGCCCAGCACGTTCATGAGGCCAAGGAAAAGCCGGCAGAAGAACAAGGCGGCAGCTGACCGGTTCAGCCCCAGCCGTTGCGGGCGGCCAGACCGGCCGCCCGCCAGGCGTCAGGCGTCGCCGTCGACCTTAACCACAATCTTGCCGCGCGTGTGCCCACCCATATTGAGCCGGAAGGCATCGGCGGCCCGCGCCAGCGGGAAGGTGTCCGCCACTTCCACCCGAAGCCCGCGCTCGTCGACCAGGTTGGCGAGCTCCTGCAGGTCGGCCCCCACCGGATTGACCCACATCCAGGTGCCGCCGTGCTCCTCGACCTCGCTGTCCGCAATGGAGGCGTGCCGGCCGCCGGGGGCCAGCACCGCCAGCGTGGCGTCCAGGTTCCCGCCCACGAAGTCCGCCACGACGTCGACGCCTTCGGGGCGGAGGGCGCGAACCCGGTCCGCGAGGCCTTCCCCGTAGCTGACCGGCTCGGCCCCGAGGGAGCGCAGGAAAGCGTGGTTCTTCTCCGAGGCGGTCGCGATCACCCGGGCGCCGAGGGCGGTCGCAATCTGGATGCCCAGGGATCCGACGCCGCCGGCGCCGCCGTGGATGAGCACCGTCTCGCCGGCCGCGAGGCCAAGGCGGGTGAGGACCTGGTAGGCCGTCAGGCCCGCCAGCGGAAGGCCGGCGGCTTCGTTCCAGCCCAGGGACGCGGGCTTGCGCGCCACGAGCCGTTCCGGCAGGGCGATGTACTCGGCGAAGCTGCCGCCGTGGACGTAGTCTTTGCGGCCGTAGGAGATGACCTCATCGCCGGGCTTGAAGTGCGGAGCGTCGATGCCCACCGACTCGACGACGCCGGCCACGTCCCACCCGGGGATCGCCGGGAACTCCAGATCCATGGCTGCATCCAGGTAGCCGGCCATGATCTTCCAGTCCACCGGGTTCACCGACGCCGCCTTGACCTTGACCAGGACCATGCCCGGCCCGACCTTCGGCAGGGGCTGCTCCGTCAACTCGAGGACGTCCGGGCTGCCGTACTCGCTGTAGGTGATTGCCTTCATGCAAGCGTCAACGGCTGCTTCGCGGGCGCTATTCCGCAGGGCGTCCGAGCGTGGGCCAGCTCACCGGGCGGCGCCGAGGCTCGCCAGCTTCAGGATCAGCCCCAGCCCCTCGGGGGTGCCGGGCCAGTGCCGCGCCACGGCCTCCTCGCCCGCCCGGGCAACCACGGAGCGCAACACCAGGGCGACGATGACGACGTCGTCGGCATAGCCGATCACCGGCAGGAAGTCGGGGACGAGGTCGATCGGGGAGAGCAGGTAGGCCAGCAGGAGGGCCAGCCGGATTCGCACCCCCGCCGCGACGGTGCGGTCGGCGATCAGCCGCCGGATCAGCCGGAGCAGATCCGGCAGCAGCCGCAGGGCATCTTTCATGGTGACCGTCCCGGGGTGGCGCCGGGCGTAGCCCCACAGCAGCACCAGCAGGGCGGCGTAGACCAGCAACAGGCCGCCGATCACGCCGGCCACGGTTTCCCATGTCATGGGATCAACGGTACGTGGTCCCGGAGGTTTTGCCGTAGCCGACGCCGAACGCGGTGCCGTACACGGTTCCCGGCAGCAGCGACTGGGGTGGAAGCGGCCGGTCGGGCCGTTCGTCTCGGATGGCGTCTTCGAGCAGGGCCACCGGGCGGCGCCAGGCGTCCGAGCCGGCTTCCATGGTGTCCACCACGCCGATCAGCATGGCCAGCAGCCGGATCATGTCGGTCATGGAGATGTCGCTGCGCAGCGTGCCTTGGCCCTGGCCGCGGCCCAACAGCACGGCCATCGACTCAATCAGGTCCCCGGTGATGCCGGTGAGCACACCGCGGCGGCCGGCCACCGCGCCGAGGAGGTTGGCTTCGTCGCTGGCGACCCCCATCAGGGCGTCGACCACCCGGAATAGACCCTCCGCGGCGTCCTTGCCGGCGAGGGCCTCTTCGATGACCGGGTTGACCCGCAGTTTCAGCTGCTGGTGCAGGGCCGCGAGGACGAGTTCCTCTTTGTCGGCGAAGTTCCGGAACAGCGTGGCGGGCCCCACCCCGGCGGTGACGGCGATGGTCTGCAGGGGGACCTCGGGGCCGTGTTCACGGAAGCACTGGCGGGCCGCGGCAATGATCTTGTTGACGTTGCGCGCGGCGTCCGCACGGAGCGGCCTGCGGTCTACTCCCCGGTTCATTTGCTCAGGGTAGCAACGCGGAGGTGGAGGAAACCTGTTACCGGCCGGTACGCCCCTTTGTGACGTGTCGGACCGCGGATCCGGCCCCGAACTGGCCTCGCCCGGCGTGGCAGACTGGAGCCATGTTGCTTGCATTTTCTGTCGCCCCTTCCGGCCGGCCCGCGGGTGCTCCGTCCGGCTCCGACGCCGACGACGCCTCGGTCCACGACGCCGTCGCCGAGGCCGTGCGGATCGTCCGGGAATCAGGGCTGCCGAACCGGACGGACTCCATGTTCACCACGATCGAGGGGGAGTGGGATGAGGTGTTCGACGTCGTGAAGCGTGCCACCGAGGCCGTGGGCCGCTTCGGCAGCCGCGTCTCCCTGGTCATCAAGGCCGACATCCGCCCCGGCTACACCGGCGAACTGACCGGCAAGCTGGACCGGCTGGAGAAGGCGCTGGGCGAGTAGCCCGGCGTCGGAGTTTGCTCCGGACCGCGGTGTGGTCCCCTGCAATGCCTGGGCCGGCCGGGCCCTTCTCCTCTAGAGCCCTTCATGCCACCTGCCTAGCGTCGGAGTACGAAGACGGGAGACCGTCCATATGGAGGGAGTTTAGAACCGTGGCCACACTGACACGCAGCATCACGATCGACGCCCCGGTCGACACAGTGTTCGACTTCGCGTTGGACATCAGGCACCTGTGGAAAATGAAGGACGTCGAGGTGACGGATGTCGACATCAAGCCTGAAGGTGTCGGCACTTCGGCCCGTCTGAACACGCATCTCCTGGGCTTCCGCCTGGCGGGCGGTGTCGAGTATACCGAGGTCGTCCCGGGTCAGCGTATCGTCGCGCAGGTCCACTTCTTTGCGGAGAAGCCGACCTGGAGGTTCACGTTCGAACCCGCCGGAGGCGGCACCAAGGTGGTCGCAGAGGCCGAGTGGGACGTGAAGGTCCCGCTCGTGGGGGAGCCCATCGAGAGAATGATGGTGAAGGAACACGAGCCCTACGTGGAGGCGATGCTCGCCGAGCTCAAGGCACAAGTGGAGGCCAAGACCTCCGCTTGATGCCGCGTGGCCGGCGGGGCGTCTGAGGGCCGCGAACCGCCCGCTCACCTGCACCGGGGGCAGCTGGTACGCCTTCGCCGATTTACCCACCGGAGAACTTCTGCCCGGCCAGACCATCAGCCTCGCCCTGGACAAGCCCATCAACCAGTAAGGGCTCCACGCGTCGTCCCTGCCAGTCACGAGTTTCCGACGGTCCTCCCGGTTGCGCCGGGCCCCGGCCCTACCGCCAAACGGGGCCAACTGGAAGACTGGGCGCATGATCGAGCATCAGCCCACGTCCCGCTGGATCGCCGTCGAGGAGTACCTCTCCGGCGTCGTGGTCCAGCCCGATCAATCGCTGCGGCACGCGGTGGAAGCCGCCCTAGAGGCGGGAATGCCGCCCATCGAGGTCGCCCCGAACGCCGGCAAGTTGCTGAAGCTGCTGGTCCGGCTTTCCGGCGCCCGACGGGTCCTGGAGATCGGCACCTTGGCCGGGTTTAGCACCATCTGGATGGCCCAAGGCCTGCCCGACGGCGGCCGGCTCGTCACCTGCGAATACCTGCCCCGGCACGCGGAGGTGGCCCGCGCGAACCTCGACCGGGCCGGCCTCGGCCACCTCGTGGACATCCGGGTGGGCGCCGCCCTGGACACGCTGCGCGAACTGGAAACCGAGGACGCCGAACCCTTCGACTTCGTGTTCATCGACGCGGACAAGGAAAACAACCCGCAATACCTGGACTGGGCCATCAGGCTGGGCCGGCCCGGCACCACGGTGGTGATGGACAACGTGGTCTGGGAGGGGGCGGTCCTGGAGCCCGCCTTGGACCCCGTCAATGCCCCGGGGATCGTCGCGGCGCTGCAGATGATGGGGGAGGACCCGCGGCTGGACGCCACCGTGATCCAGACGGTCGGGTCGAAGGGCTGGGACGGCTTCGCGCTCGCCCTCGTGCGTTAGACAGGCGGCAGCACGGCGGCAGGAAAATGCTAAGTATGCTTAGATTTATCCGACGGCGGCTCCGGCCCACAGCCGTTGGCACGGACAGCACCAGGCGCACTTCGCAAAGGACACAGGCCACCGAATGAACGCGACCCAGGACGCCCGCCCTCCCCACGCCGTGCGGATCAGCTCCTCCCCGGAAGATCTTGCCGGGCTCGGGCCGCTGCTGGGAGCCGCCGAGGCCGGCGTCGGGGATGTCCCGGCCCTGCTGGCCGTTGCCAAAGATCTGGGGGAGGCCGCCCCCAAGCCCGGTTCCGGCCGGACCGCCTTCCTCTGGGAAATCCTCGCCTCGGTCACCGCCGTCGATGTCGCCGCCGGCCGGATCCTGGAGCCGCACCTCGACGCCGCCGCCATCCTCGCCCAGGCCGCGGCGGGGGCGGAGGCTGCAAACAGCGTCCCGTTCGACGGGACATGGGGGGTCTTCGCCGCCGAGGCGCCCGGGCTGACGCTGGACGCCAAGGAGACCGGCGGCGCCGTCGTCCTCCAAGGGTCCAAGCCATGGTGTTCCATCGCCGCGCAGCTCGACCACGCCGTGCTGACCGCCCACGTGGGCGGCGGCCGCGCCGCCTTCGCCGTCGACCTGCACGCCGCCGGGGTCAGCTTCGCGGACCCGCTCTGGAAAAGCCGGGGTCTGCGCGAAATCCCCAGCGGCACCGTGCACTTCGACGCCGTCCCGGCCGTGCCGCTCGGCGGCACCGGTTGGTACTACCGGCGCCCCGGCTTCGCCTGGGGCGGCATGGGGGTCGCCGCCTGCTGGCTCGGCGGCGCCGTCGCCGTGGCCCGCAGCTACACGGACGCGCTCAAGACGGCGGCCGACGGCGGCCGCGACCCGGACCAGCTGGCCCTCGCGCACCTCGGCGAAATCGACCGCACGCTCTCCGGCCTCCTGCACTACCTCGCCCGGACCGCAGCCCGGATCGACGCCGGGGAACTCTCCGGACCCGGCGCATGGAGTGAGGCGCTGCGCGTCCGCGGCAGCGTGGCCGCCGCCGTCGACCGCATCCAGGCGCTGGTGGGCCAAAACCTCGGGCCCGGCCCGCTGGCTTTCGACGAGCCTTACGCCAAACGCATGGCCGACCTCTCGCTCTACGTCCGCCAGCACCACGCCATGCGCGACGACGCCCAACTCGGGGCCCTGACCTTCAAGGGGGACCATCCATGGTGAGCTTTACGCACCACGACGCCGGGACGCCTGAGGCCGAATGGGCCTGCAGCGGCGTCGCAGCCCTGCCGGAACTGCCGCTGGACGCAACGGAGCTGGCCGCCACGGCGTTTATTGTCCTGGCCGCCCACCCCGACGACGAATCGCTCGGCGCCGGCGGTCTGCTGGCCCGGCTGCACGGGCTCGGCGCGGAGGTCCGGGTGCTGCTGTGCACGGCGGGGGAGGCCTCGCACCCCGAATCGCCCAGTATCACCCCGGATCAGCTGTCGGCCCTGCGGCTGCGCGAGTTCGCCGGTGCGCTGGGCCAGCTTGTCCCGACCGCCGAGTGGCGGGACCTCGGGCTCCCTGACGGGGAGCTTGCCGGGCACCGGGTGCAGATCCTGGCCGCCATCGGCGACGCCGCGGCCGCCACCGGACGGCCGGCGGAGCGGATCGTCCTCGTGGCGCCGTACCGGCACGACGGCCACACCGACCACGACGCGCTGGGCGCCGCCGCCGCCGAGGCAGCCGCCGCGGCCGGCTACGGGCTGCTGGAATACCCGGTCTGGTACTGGCTCTGGGCGAGCCCGGGGGATCCGGCCTGGCAGCCGTGGCTGCGGATCCCGCTGTCGCCGGCCGAGGAACAGGCCAAGGCGCAGGCCATGGCCGCGCACACCTCCCAGGTCCGGGCACTCTCGGACCGGCCGGGGGACGAAGTGCTGCTCCCGCCGGCGTTCCTGGAGCATTTCTCGCGGCCCTGGGAAACCTTCGCCTGGCAGGCGCCCGCTCCGCCCGCGGGCACCCGCGCCGGTTACGCCGCGGCGGACGCCGAAGGGCTCTTCGACGCCGTCCACGCCCGGGACGAGGACCCCTGGGATTACACCACCAGCTGGTACGAGCACCGCAAGCGCGCGCTGACGCTCGCCGCGCTGCCCGCCCGGAGTTTCACCGCCGGACTGGAGATCGGCTGCTCGATCGGCACCCTGAGCGTGGACCTAGCGGAACGCTGTGAGAGCTTCCTGGCGGTCGATGCCAGCAGCGCCGCCTTGGCGCACGCCACCCGGCGGCTCGCGCACCTGCCCGCCGCGAGGACCCGCCACCTCACCGTCCCGCAGGACTGGCCGGAGGGGGCGTTTGACCTGATCGTGGTCTCCGAGGTGGGCTACTACCTCGCGCCGGAGGAGCTGGCAGCCCTGTTCGACCGCGTGGAAGCCGCCCTGCTGCCCGGCGGCACCCTAGCGCTATGCCACTGGCGGCACCCGGTCGACGGCTGGGAACTCGACGGCGACACCGTCCACGCCGCAGCCCGCCGGCAGCTTCGCTGGCCGGACGCCGGCCTCTACCGGGAGCGCGACTTCGTGCTGGAAATCCTCCGCGCCCCGGAGCGGCTGCCGTGAGCGGAGCGGCCGGCACGGCCATGACCCCGCAACGGCGCCCCGGCATCGACGCCGTCGCCGTGGTCATGCCCGCCCACAACGAGGACCAGCACCTCGGGCAGGCGCTGCGGGCGGTGCAGTGCGCCGCCGACGAGCTGCAGCGGCAGCGGCCCGGGGTAGCAGTCAGCGTGACCGTCGTCCTGGACAGCTGCACCGACCGCTCCGCCGCGATTACGGCCGGGTACGTCGACGCCGACCCGCGCTTCAGCGCCCTCGAGGTCCGGCTGCGCAGCGCCGGCGCCAGCCGGGCGGCGGGCGTCCGCAGCGCCGTGCTCGGCGGCCGGCGGGCACCGGGCCAGCGCTCCCGGCCGGCGCCCTGGCCGGGCCGGACCTGGCTGGCCAACACCGACGCCGATTCGCAGGTCCCGGTGAACTGGCTGGTCCGGCAGCTCGAGTTCGCGGAGGCCGGAGCAGACGCGGTGCTGGGCTCGGTGGAACCGGACCCCGTGGGCATGGACCCGGAACTGCTGCGCCGCTGGCTGGAGCGCCACCCCTTCGAGGAAAACCACCCGCACATCTACGGCGCCAACTTCGGCGTCCGGGCCTCCGCCTACCTGGCCGCAGGCGGCTTCTCCACACAGGAGTCGCACGAGGACCGCACCCTCGTCCAGGGCCTGCGCAGCCTCGCTTTCACCGTCCTCGCCACGGACAGCGTGCGCGTGCTGA
The DNA here is from genome assembly GCF_040137805.1 of Pseudarthrobacter sp. B907. Classification (NCBI taxonomy): domain Bacteria; kingdom Bacillati; phylum Actinomycetota; class Actinomycetes; order Micrococcales; family Micrococcaceae; genus Pseudarthrobacter; species Pseudarthrobacter sp. B907. The sequence goes on from NZ_JBEEQE010000009.1 coordinate 33,268, forward strand.
CCTCCGGGCGGACCCAGGCGCGGGCGCCGCAGGGCTTCGGTGCGTACCTGCGCGCGCTGGGGCGGCAGCGGCCGCCGGCCGCCACCGGCAACTGACGCAGACGGTTGAACGACGGCGCCGGTGACCTTTGGCCCTAACCGGCCCCGACGCCCGGGGGCATCCTCGGAAGCATGAGCTACGCGCCCGGGATCTCCGGGCTCAGCTCCGCGGAGGCCGCCCGGCGGCTGCAACGGGCCGGGCCCAACCGGCTGCCCCAGGTCCGCGGGGTCCCCGGCTGGCGGCGCCTGCTCGCGGAGCTGACCCACTTCTTCGCCGTGATGCTCTGGGTGGCTGCCGTCCTCGCTTTCGTCGCCGGGATGCCGCAACTGGGTGTCGCCATCATCGTGGTGATCATCGTCAACGGGGTGTTCGCCTACATCCAGCAGGAACGCGCCCAGCACGCCGCCGCCAAACTGCGCGAACTGCTTCCGGCCATGGTCTCGGTGCGCCGCGACAACCGCGTCGTTAAGGTGCACACCACCGAACTGGTGCCCGGCGACGCCGTCGTGCTGGTGGCAGGGGACCGGGTGCCGGCGGACCTGAATCTGGCCCTCGCCGCCGGCTGCACGGTGGATGAATCGATGCTCACCGGCGAAAGCGAAGCGGTGACTAAAGCCGCCGGCGACACCGTGTTCGGCGGGACCTTCCTGGTCATCGGCACGGCCGAAGGCGTGGTGGCCAGCACCGGAGGCCAGACCCGGCTCGCCGAGATTGCCGCGCTCACCGGCAAGGTCGCGGCGCCGCCGAGCCCCCTGGCCCTGGAGCTGCAGCGGATTGTCCGGATCGTCGCCGCCGTGGCCCTGGGCATCGGCGCCTTGTTCTTTCTGCTCTCGCTGCTGGTCGGCATCTCTTGGCGGGATGCGTTCCTCTTCGCGATCGGCGTGGCCGTGGCGCTGGTGCCCGAGGGCCTGCTGCCCACCGTCACCCTCTCGCTGGCGATCGGTGCCCAGCGGATGGCCTCCCGCAACGCCCTGGTGCGGAATCTGCAGGCCGTGGAGACGCTCGGCTCCACCACTTTCATCTGCACGGACAAGACCGGAACCCTGACGCAGAACCGGATGAACGCCGTCGAGGTCTGGACGCCCGCCGGGCTGCTCGGCATCAGCGGGCAAGGCTACGGGCCGGAAGCGGACGTCACCGGCGACGGCGGCGCCCGGCCAGGGGCCGACGCGTACCAGGCGGGGCAACTGCTCAGCGCCGCCGCGCGCGCCGCCTCGGTGGGCCGGGCCGTGCCGCACGAGGGACAGTGGATCGCCGAGGGCGATCCGATGGAAGCCGCCATAGATGCGCTCGCCGCCCGGCTGGCCGGACCGGACGGCCGGGCGGGGGAGCGGACGCCGTCGCACCGCTTCGCCTTCGACCCCCGGCGGCTGCGGGAGTCCGCGGTCGTCGGCACCACGCTCTTCGTCAAGGGCGCCCCGGAGTCCGTGATCCCCCTCTGCAGCGGCCATGGCGGCGATGACGGCACCCGGGCCGCCCTGGGGATGGTGGACCAGATGGCCTCGCGCGGGCTCAGGGTCCTCGCGGTCGCGCAGCGGAGCCTGCCGGGCCCGCCGGGCGCCCACAGCAAGCCCGACGAGCTGGAGACCGGGCTGACGCTGCTGGGCCTGATCGGCCTGCACGACCCGCCCCGCGCCGAGGTCCGGCTCTCGCTCCAGGCGGCTCGCGAAGCCGGCATCAAGGTGGGCATGGTCACCGGCGACCACGCCTTCACGGCCGCCGCCATTGCCCGCGAAACCGGACTGATCGGATCCCCGGAGTTGGTGCTGGAGGGCCACACGCTGCCGGAGGACGACGAGGTCCTGGCCGCGCTGCTGGACCGCGACGGCGTCGTGGTCAGCCGGGTCTCGCCCGAACAAAAGCTCCGGGTGGCCAGGCTGCTGCAGCACCGCGGCCACGTGGTGGCCATGACCGGCGACGGCGTCAACGACGGACCTGCCCTGCAGCAGGCGGATATCGGCGTCGCCATGGGCCGTAGCGGCACGGACGTGGCCCGCGAGGCGGCGGACCTGGTGCTGCTGGATGACGACTTCGCCACGATCATCGCGGCGGTGGAGCAGGGCCGCGCCACCTACGCGAACATCCGCCGCTTCCTGACCTACCACCTCACGGACAACGTCGCCGAGCTGACACCGTTTGTGTTCTGGGCCCTGTCCGGCGGGCGGTTCCCGCTGGCGCTGAGCGTGCTGCAGATCCTCGCCCTGGACATCGGCACCGACCTGCTGCCGGCGCTGGCCCTGGGCAGCGAGGCGCCCAGCAAAGGGGCCCTGAAGCGGCCGCCGGAACGCCGGCACCTGATGGACCGGGCCCTGATGTTCCGGGTGTTCGGGCTGCTGGGTCCGGTGGAGGCCCTGATGGAAATGATCGCCTACACCGCGGTGCTTTTCGGCGCCGGCTGGAGCCCGGGAGCCGAACTGCCGCCGTCGGACGCGCTGCTGGCCGCCTCGGGCGCCGCGTTCACCACCGTGGTCCTGGGCCAGCTCGCCAACGCCTTCGCGTGCCGCAGCGCCACTTCCCCGCCCTGGCGGCTGGGCTGGTTCACCAACCGGCTGCTGTTTTGGGCCGTGCTGGCGGAGCTGGGACTGCTGGCGGTCTTCCTGTTCCTCGGCCCGCTCGCGGCCCTGCTGGGCCACGCCCCGCCGACTCCCGGCGGCCTGGCCGTGGCGCTCGCCGCGATCCCCGCCGTCCTGCTCGCCGACTGGCTTTACAAGGCGGCCCGGCACCGCAGGACAGGCACCGCACCGGCTAGGCGCCGCCGCCTAAGCGCCGGCTCAAAGGTCCAAAGCCTCTGACCCCGCCCCGCGCCGGGAAGCAGGATCGGACCATTGGCGGACCAACACCCGAGGAGCGCCGGCATGCCCGAACATGTGCTGTGGTTTGAAGAAATCGGCATGGGCGACGTCCCCCAGGTGGGCGGGAAAAACGCCTCGCTGGGCGAACTCATCCAGTCCCTCAAGGCCCGGGGCGTGCGGGTCCCCGACGGGTTCGCCACCACCGCCGCGGCTTACCGGACCTTCATCGCGGCGAACGGGATCGAACCGGCCATGCGCTCGCGGATCCTGGCCTACCGCGCCGGCGACGCCACGCTGCGCGAAACCGGCGAAGCCATCCGCGAACTCTTCCTGGCCAGCGAGTTCCCGGCGGACATCGCCGAATCCATCCGCTCGCATTACCGGGACCTGGGCCGGCGCGCCGGGCGCGAGCGGCTCTCCGTCGCGGTCCGCAGCAGCGCCACAGCCGAGGATTTGCCTGACGCCAGCTTCGCGGGCCAGCAGGAGACCTTCCTCAACGTCGCCGGGGACCGGGAACTCATGGACGCCTGCCGGCGCTGCTACGCCTCGCTGTTCACCGACCGGGCCATCAGCTACCGCGAGGTCAAGGGCTTCGACCACCTCGACGTCGCACTCTCGATCGGGGTGCAGCGGATGGTCCGCTCCGACGTCGGCGCCTCCGGGGTGATGTTTTCCATCGACACGGACTCCGGCTTCCCGCGCGCGGCCGTGATCAGCGCCGCCTGGGGCCTGGGGGAGACCGTGGTCCAGGGCAGCATCAACCCGGACAAGTACCTCGTATTTAAGCCGCTGCTCGACGAAGCCGCCGCGGCGGAAGGACCGGCCGCGGGGATCAGCCCGATCATCGAGAAGACCCTCGGCTCCAAGGCGCAGAAGATGGTCTACAGCCGCGGCGGCCACGCCCGCACCCGGACGGTGGACACCTCCGACGCCGAACGCCGCGCCTTCGTCCTGGCCGACGCCGAGATCCTCACCCTGGCCCGCTGGGCCGTGACCGTCGAGGAGCACTACGGCCGACCGATGGACATGGAATGGGCCCGCGACGGCGAAACCGGCGAACTCTTTATGGTCCAGGCCCGGCCCGAGACCGTGCAGTCACTAAAAACCGGCTCCCGCTTCACCCTGCACCACCTGCTGGAAACCGGGACCGTCCTCGCGACCGGGGCCGCGATCGGCGACTCCATCGCGCAGGGGACGGCCTGCGTGATCCGGAGCGCCGCGGACATCGAAAAGTTCCGCGACGGCGCCATCCTCGTCACCGAAATGACCGACCCGGACTGGGTCCCCATCATGAAACGCGCGGCCGGGATCGTCACGGACCACGGCGGCCCCACCAGCCACGCGGCGATCGTGAGCCGGGAACTGGGAGTCCCCGCCGTCGTCGGGACCGGAAACGCCACCGGGGTGCTGGCCGAGGGCCTGGCGGTGACCCTGTCCTGCGCCGAAGGCGATACGGGCCGCGTCTACGCCGGCACGCTCGCGTTCGAAACCGAGGAGGTGGACCTGGGCGAATTGCCGGCGACGCGCACCAAGGTGATGGTCAACATCGCCAGCCCCGCGGCGGCCTTCCAGTGGTGGCGGCTGCCCGCGGACGGCGTCGGGCTGGCCCGGATGGAGTTCATCATCAGCGCCCTGATCCGGGTCCATCCGATGGCCCTGGTCCATCCGGAACGGGTCACGGACCCCCAGGAGGCCGCGCAGATCCGCGACCTGACGCGCGGCTTCGCCGACCCGCGCGACTACTTTGTGGACACCCTGGCGCTCGGCATCGCGAAGATCGCCGCGCCCTACCACCCGAACCCGGTGATTGTGCGGCTCAGCGACTTCAAGACCAACGAGTACGCGCACCTGGTGGGTGGTTCAGCCTTCGAGGAGGCCGAGGAAAACCCCATGCTCGGTTTCCGCGGCGCCTCGCGCTACTACGACGAGCGGTACCGGGACGGCTTCGCGCTCGAGTGCCGGGCCCTGAAACGGGTCCGGGAACGGATCGGCTTTGGCAACATCATCGTGATGGTCCCGTTCTGCCGGACGCCGCAGGAAGCGGACAAGGTGCTGGCCGTGATGGCGGAGAACGGCCTGGTCCGCGGCGAGCACGGCCTGCAGGTCTACATGATGTGCGAGATCCCCTCCAACGTGGTCCTGGCCGAGCGGTTCGCCACCCGCTTCGACGGGTTCTCGATCGGTTCCAACGATCTCACCCAGCTGGTCCTGGGTGTGGACCGCGACTCCGCGCAGCTGGCCGCGCTGTTCGACGAGCGCGACGAGGCGGTCATGGCCATGATCAGCGAGGCGATCCGCAAGGCGCACGCCGCCGGGATCAAGATCGGGATCTGCGGGCAGGGCCCCAGCAACCACCCGGAGTTCGCGGCCTTCCTGGTCAGCGAGGGCATCGATTCGATCTCGCTGAACCCGGACAGCTACCTCAGGACCGTCCCGCGGATCGCGGAAGCCGAGAAGCTGGCGTCCGGGAGCTAGGCCCGCCCGCGGCGCTGCCCTTGGGCTGCCCGGGACTGAGCGCGCGCAGCGCGTTCAGGATGGTGGCGAGGTCCACCACTTCCTGGGACAGGGCGCCAGCGATCGCCGGGACGTAGCCGGCGGCGGCCGCCACCATCAGCACCACGCTCAACGCGATACCGATCCAGATGCTCTGCAGCGCTACTTTCACGGTCCGCTGGCCGATCCGCACGGCCGAGGCCACCTTGGACAGGTCGTCCAGGATAATTACGACGTCGGCGGACTCGCCGGCCGCCGTCGAACCCCGCGCGCCCATCGCGATCCCGACGTCGGCGACGGCCAGGACCGGGGCGTCGTTAACGCCGTCGCCCACCATCATCACCGGGCGCAGCGGCAGCGACCGCACGGCCTCTACCTTGTCCGGCGGCAGGCATTCGGCCCGGACGTCCGTGAGTCCGGCGGCCTCCGCGATGTGTTCGGCGGTGGCCAGGGCGTCGCCGGTCAGCATGACGGTCTCGGAGACCCCCAGGTCAAGGAGCTCGGCCAGGGTGCGGCGTGCCTCGGCGCGGAGCGGGTCGCTCATCACGAGGCAGCCGGCGAATTTGCCATCCACCCCCACGTAGATGCCCAGCTGCCCGGACACCAGCTCCGTCTCCACCACCCCCTCCGCGGATTCGGCCACAAAGTTCGGCTTGCCCACCACCACGTCCCGCCCGTCCAGCCGGGCGCGGACGCCGTGCGTGGCGTATTCGGTCGCCTCGGAAGCGCGTTCGAAGGCCAGCACGCGGGAGCGGGCGGCGTCCATCACGGAGGCCGCAAGCACGTGGGAGGAGTACTGCTCGGCGGAGGCGGCCAGCCGCAGTACCTCGTCCTCGGGCAGGGCCCCGGTGGTCCGGACTTCCACCAGGGCCGGCCTGCCATAGGTGAGCGTCCCGGTCTTGTCGAACGCGGCGGTGCGGATCCGGCCGAGGAGCTCCAGCACCCCGGCGTACTTGACGATGATGCCGCCGCGCGCGGCCCGACTCATGCCGCCCAGGAACGCCACCGGGGCGGCGATCAGGAGCGGGCAGGGGGTGGCGACCACCAGGACCTCGGCGAAGCGGGCCGGGCTGCCGCTGATGATCCAGCCGACGGCGCCCAGCAGGTAGGCGAAGGCGGTGAACGGGACGGCGTAGCGGTCCGCCAGCCGCACCATGGGCGCTTTGCTCTCGGCCGCCTCCTTCACCAGGGCGATGATCCGGCTGTACTGCGAATCCTCCATCAGCGCCGTGACCCGCATCCGGATGGCGGCCTCGCCGTTCAGCGACCCGCTCATCAGGGGCTCGCCGGCGACCCGTTCCACCGGCAGGCTTTCCCCGGTGAGCGAGGACTCGTCGAACGTCCCGGCCCCGGAGAGCAGCACGCCGTCCAGCGGGACCACTTCGCCGGGCCGGACCAGCAGGATGTCGCCGACCGCGACGTCGGTGGCCGCCACGTCCTCATGATGGCCGTCGGTGTTGGTATCGGCCGGGTTGGTTCCGGCGGTTTTCGTGGCGTTGGTGCCGTTGGTGCCGTTGGGCTCCGCCGCGCCGGCGGTGCGTTCCCGGTGCGCGGTCTGCGGGACGCGCTCCAGCAGGGACGTCAGTTCCTTTTTGGCCCGGCCCGCGGCGTAGTCCTCGAGGGCGGTGCCTCCGGCCATCATGAGCACGATGATCATGGAAGCGACGAATTCGCCCACCAGCACTGTGCTGACGATGGCGGTGACGGCGAGGATGTCGATGCCCCACTGGCCCCCGATCACGCGGCGGACCATGCCAACGGCGAGGTAGGCGGCGACGGCGAGGGCATAGATGCTCGCGGCGATCCTCGCGATGCCGTTCTGGCCCGACACCAGCAGCAATATCACCGCCAGGAGAACGGCAACCGTGCCCGCAACCAGCGGATACCGGAGCACAATTTTCACGGTCAACCCGCCTCGTTCTTCGCTCAGGATCCCTCGCCTGCGCCTACCTGCATCCTACTGCGCAGCCTACCCATCTCCGTGGCGTGGGTCCTTCAGCCCTACCTCGCGGGGGCCGGTGGTGCCATGGTGAAGCATGTGGTCGATAGTGGCCGGGAACCGCCGCCGGTTGGTTGCGCTGGCGGCCGCGGTGTTGCTTGTCGCCGCGGCGGTGGTGACGGCGGTGATCCTCGCCGGTCGGCCCGTCGGTCTGTCCCCGGCGGCCTCGGGCTCTGCGTCCGCTGCCGCTGCGCCGACCCCGAGCACGACGCCGTCGCCGCCCTCGAGCACCACAGCCAGCCCGCCATCGAGCCCGCCCTCAACCGAGGCCCCGCCCCCGCCCGCCGAACCGCCGCCCGCCGAACCGCCGCCCCTTGAGCCCCCGCCGCAGCCGCCGGCCGAGCCTCCGCCGCCCGCGGACCCGTTCCCGGCGGCGCTCCGGGGCGCCGACGTCGGGCTCATCCCGAACGCGGGGCCCGTCGTCGCCCTGACTTTCGACGCCGGCGCCAACTCGTCGGGCCTGCCGAGCATCCTGCAGACCCTCGCGGCCACCGGCGTCCGGGCGACCTTCTTCCTCACCGGCAACTGGGCCAGCGCCAACCCGGCCGGGGTCGCCTCGATTGTGGCCGCCGGCCACCGGGTGGGCAACCATTCGATGACGCACCCGGGCTTCACGTCCCTCAGCGACGCGCAGATCGCCCAGCAACTGGCCGGGGCGGAGGCGGCGATCGCGGCCGCGGGCGCCGATGCCCGCCCGCTGTTCCGCTTCCCCTTCGGCGAGCGGGACGCGCGGACCATCGCCGCGGTGAACGCGCTGGGCTACCTGCCGGTCCGCTGGAGCGTCGACACCCTGGGCTGGAAGGGGACCAGCGGCGCGATCACGGCCCAAACCGTCGCCGACCGGGCGCTCGCCGGGCTGCAGCCGGGCGAAATCGTGCTGATGCACATCGGCTCCAACCCCGACGACGGCAGCACCCTGGACGCCGACGCCCTGCCGCAGCTCATCGACCGGATCCGCCAGGCGGGCTACGGCTTCGCGACCCTGGATGCGCTCCTTGGCTAAGCCGCGCGCCGGGCCGGCCGCCACTGTTGCGTCCCACCGATGACTGGTACGAATAGCGCATGACGGACTCGCCCACAGTCGCCGCCGCACTGGCGCCCGTCGACGCGGTGGTCTTCGAACTGGACGGCGTGGTCTTGGACACCGCGGAACTGCGCACCGCCGCCTGGCAGCGGCTCGCTGAGGAGGTTTTCGGCGATCCCCGGCTGCCGGCGGGAGCGCGGCACGGGCCGCTCACGGTTGCCGACTACACCGCGTTCATCGAGGGCAGGACCCCTGCCGACGGGGCCGCGGCGTTCCTGGCCTCGCGCGGGGTCCGGCTGCCGGCGGGCTCGCCCGCGGACGGGCCGGAGGACTGGACGGCGTTCGGACTCGGGAAACGCCAGGACGCGCTGTTCGGGCAGCTGCTGCGCGGCCAGCCGCCGCGGGCCTTCCCCGGCACGGTGGCACTGCTGGAACGGCTCAGGGCGGGCCGGATCCCGGTGCTGCTCGCCACTTCCGCCACCAATGCGGCCGAGCTCCTCGCCACTTCCGCCACCAATGCGGCCGAGCTCCTCGCCACTTCCGCCACCAATGCGGCCGAGCTCCTCGCCACTTCCGCCACCAATGCGGCCGAGCTCCTCGCCACTTCCGCCACCAATGCGGCCGAGCTCCTCGCCGCCGTCGGCCTCGACGGATCCTTCGACCACATTGCCGACGGTCAGGCGGCGGCGCGGCGCGACGTCGCCGGAAAGCCGTCACCGGCGCTGGCCCTGGAAGCGGTCCGCCGGCTGGACATCCCGCCCGGCCGGGCCATGGTTATTGAAGCGGCCGTCGCCGGGGTGGAAGCGGGACGCGCGGGCGGTTTCGGGCTGGTGGTTGGCATCGACCGCTCGGGCCGGCGGGCTGAACTGGAAGCCGCCGGCGCGGACATCGTGGTCGAAGACGTCAGCGAACTGGACATCGGCCTCGTCATTACCCACCCCTGGCTGTTGGTCTACGAGGGCTTCGATCCGGCGCACGAGGGGCACCGGGAGGCCCTGACCACCCTGGGCAACGGCTATCTGGCCACCCGCGGCGCGGCGCCCGAACACCGCGGCGGCGGGGTCCACTACCCCGGAAGCTACCTGGCGGGCGTCTACAACCGGCTGGCCAGCACGGTACAGGGCCAGCGGACCGTGGACGAGCACATGGTGAACATCCCGGACTGGCTGCACCTGGACCTGCGGATCGAGGAAGGCTCCTGGTGGTCCGAGGGAGGCCTGACGCTGCGCCGGGAGCGCCGCACACTGGACCTCAAGCGGGCGCTGCTCACCCGGGAAGCGCTGCTGGAGGACGACGCCGGGCGGCGGCTGCAGCTGGTGCAGCGCCGCTTCGTCTCGATGGCGGAGCCGCACCTCGCCGCGCTGGAGACGCGGCTCACTGCCGACGGCTGGAGCGGCCGCGTCAGCATCCGCAGCGGCTGCGACACCGGGGTGACTAACTCCAACGTCCCGGAGGACGCGCAGTTATCCGCGCGGCACCTGACGGCGGTGCAGGTGACGGACTCCGCCGGTGTGCAGTCCGCCGGTGGGCAGAACACAGCCGTAGACGGCGCCGTCGGACTGAGCGTTCAGGTGCAGACCAGCCAGAGCAGGATCGGCATCGCCCTGGCGCTGCGGACCGAGCTGTCCGGCCCGGCCAATTCAGTTTTCGAGCAGCTGGGCGGGCTGTACGCGCACCGCTTCGAGGTGCCGGTCGCGGACGGAAGCGCCGTGACGGTGACCAAGACGGTGGGGGTGGCCAGCTCCCGCGACCACGCGGTCTCCTCGCCGCTGACGGGCGCGGAGGCGGTGCTGGCGCGGTCCGGCGGTTTCGAGGCGCTGCTGGCGGACCATGAGCGGGCCTGGAACCTGCTGCTCGCCCCGTTCATCATCGAGTCCGACGCCCCCTCACAGGCGCAGCTGATCCTGAACCTGCACGTCTTCCACCTGCTGCAGACCCTCACGACGCACACCGCCGAGCTGGACGCGGGTGTGCCGGCCCGGGGGCTGCACGGGGAGGGCTACCGCGGGCACGTCTTCTGGGACGAGCTGTTTGTCCTTCCGGTGTTGAACTCCCGGCTGCCCTCGCTGGCCCGGGAGCTGATCGACTACCGCTGGCGGCGGCTCGGCACGGCCCGCGACGCCGCGAAGGCGGCCGGGCTGCGCGGCGCGCTGTTCCCCTGGCAAAGCGGCAGCGACGGCACGGAGCAGACCCCCAAGCTGCTCTACAACAAGCTTTCCGGGCACTGGGTGCCGGACTATTCCCACCTCCAACGCCATGTGGGGCTGGCCGTCGCGTACAACGCCTGGCAGTACTTCGAGGCCACCCAGGACCGGGGCTGGCTGACCCAGCACGGCGCGGAACTCATTGTCGAGGTTGCTCGCCTGTTCGCCTCGATGGCCGAGCATGACCCCATCGACGACCGGTTCCACCTCCGCGGAGTCATGGGCCCGGACGAGTACCACACCGGAAATCCGGGCGACCCGGGCGGCGGCCTGGACGACAACGCCTACACCAACATCATGGCCGCCTGGCTGTTCGACCAGGCCGGGTGGATCATGCGGTCCGTCCGGGGCTTCGACATGGAGGACCTCCGGGCCCGGCTCGGCGTAACGACGGCGGAAATAGCGGCCTGGACGCGGCTGAGCCGGCACATGTTCGTCCCCTTCCACGGGGACGGCATCATCAGCCAGTTCGCGGGCTACGGTGCGCTCCGGGAACTGGACTGGAACCACTACCGCCGCAGCTACCGCAACATCGAGCGGCTGGACCTCATCCTGGAAGCAGAAGGCGACAGCACCAACCACTACCGGCTCGCCAAACAGGCCGACGTCCTGATGCTGCTCTACGTCCTGGGCGAGGACCAGCTCCTCGGCGTCCTCGGCCGGCTGGGCTACACGGTCACCCCGGCGCAGCTGGCCGCGACCGTGGACTTTTACCTGGCCCGGACGGCGCACGGCTCCACGCTCAGCCGGGTGGCGCACGCCTCGGTCCTCGCCCAGCGCGACCCCGAGCAGGCCTGGGCCACGTTCCGCGAAGCCCTGGACGCGGACCTGGACGACACCCAGGGCGGAACCACCAGCTCCGGCATCCACCTCGGCGCCATGGCCGGGACGATCGACGTCATCCAGCGCAGCTTCGCCGGGCTGCGGATCACCCGGGACGCCCTCGACTTCACGCCCCGGCTCCCGGCCGAACTCCGCCGGGTCGATTTCCAGGTCCGCTACCGCGACCAGCTGCTGGCCGTGCACCTGGAAACAGACCGGCTACTCGTTTCCGCCGCCCCGGGGGACGCCGCCCCGGTCCTGGTCCGGGTGGGCGCCCGGCAGGTGCTGCTCCGGGCCGGCGAGAAGCACGAGTTCCGCCGCGCCGGTTAGCGAACGGTTAGAGGATGGCTAGGGGGACACGCGGATGACGGCGGCGCCGGTGACCCGGTCAGCGGCCAGGTCTTGCAGCGCCCGGTCCGCGGCGTCAAAGGGGTAGGCCACCGTGGTGGGGCGGAGGGGGATCTCCGCGGCGAGACGGAAGAACTCCTCGCCGTCGGCCCGGGTGTTGGCCGTGACGCTGCGCAACTGCCGCTCCTGGAACAGCTCCGCGGCGTAGTGCAGGGCCGGGATGTCGCTGAGGTGGATGCCGGCGACGGCGAGCGTCCCGCCGCGGTCGAGGGCCCGCAGCGCGGGCGGCACCAGGGCGCCGGCCGGGGCAAAGAGGATCGCAGAGTCGAGCGGGTCCGGCGGCACTTCGTCGGCTCCGCCGGCGAAGGTGGCGCCGAGCTCCAGCGCGAGGCGGCGGGCCTCCCGCGACCGCGTCATCACGTAGACCCTGGCCCCCTGGTACAGCGCCAGCTGGGCGGCGAGGTGGGCGGAGGCGCCGAAGCCGTAGATGCCCAGCCGGCCGCCGACGGGCAGCTCCGCACGGACCAGGGCGCGGTAGCCGATGATGCCGGCGCACAGCAGCGGAGCCGCCTGCTCATCCGGGAAGATGTCCGGAATCCGGTAGGCAAAATCCTCGGCAACGGTGATCAGTTCGGCGTAGCCGCCGTCGCGGTCCCAGCCGGTGAACGTGGGGGACAGGCACAGGTTTTCCTGCCCGCGCAGGCAGAACCGGCAGGACCGGCAGGTGCCGCCCAGCCACGCCACCCCCACCCGCTCGCCGCGGCGGAACCTGGCCGCTCCGGGGCCGACGTCGAGCACCTCGCCCACCACCTCGTGCCCAGGGACGACGCCGGGCCGCCGGGGCGCCAGCTCGCCCTCGGCCAGGTGCAGGTCCGTGCGGCACACCCCGCAGACGCGCACCCGCAGCAGGACTTCCCCGCGGCCGGGCACAGGGTCCGGGCGCTCGCCGAACACCAGCGGCCCGGCGGCAATCGGGCCCGGCTGCGCAACCCACCAGGCTCGCACAGCGCCTCCCTTTCCCACACTCCTCTTCCTGAATCGGGGGCTCCGGAACCGGCGTTCCCGGAGCCCGGGAATCAGCGCGTAATCATGACATTGCAGGGGGCCTTGTGCAGCACCGCGGAAACGGTGTTGCCGAGTCCCCCCTCGCGGTTGTGGGTGCCGAGCACCAGCACGTCCGCGTCTGCCGCCGCCTCCACCAGTTCTTTGGCGGCCGGGTGGCCGTCCTTGAGGGTGCCGAAGGCGGCAAGCCCGGGGACCAGCCGCCCGGCCTCGGCGACGGCGTGCTCCAGCAGCTCGGAGCCGTGCAGCGGGGCGTGCCGGCCGTGCTCCCTGCCGGTCCCGCCTCGGCCCGTCTCGACGTGGACCAGCTGCAGCCCGGCCCCGATCGCGGCCGCGAGCCGGGCGGCGTCGGCGAGGACGGCCGAACTCCGGGCCGCGGCATCGACGCCCACCACTACGGGCCGGCCGGGCAGGTGCGGGCGGCGGACCACCATCAGCGGGCACGGCGCGGAGCTGGCCAGTTCCAGGCAGACCGACCCGGCCAGATGTCCCAGCACCCCGCCCATGCCGCGGCTTCCGACGACCAGGAGGGCGGCGCCGTCGGACGCGTGCCGCAGCACCTGCGCGGGCAGGCCGGCTTCCATCACGCCGTCGACGTCGAGCCCCGGCGCGGCCTCGCGGGCCAGCGCGAGGCCCTCGGCGAGGATGGCCTCGGCGGAATGCCGGAGCCCGCTGCCGGCGACGCCCTTCACCGGGCCCAGATCCTTGGTGAACATCGGCCAGACCCAGGCGTGCACCAGTTTTAAGGGCAGACGGCGGGTGACGGCATGGCTGGCGGCCCAGCGGACGGCGAGCTGCGAGGTCTCGGAACCGTCGTAACCGACGGCGACCGGCCGGGAAGCTGCTGCAGGTGCCGGCATGTACCCTCCCGGTAGGCGGACGGTGGCACCCCCCAGCGGTGCGTCCCCCCAGTACAGCCCGTCCGGGTGCGGGGCGCCTAGGGGCTTTGGTCCCCCGCCCGGCCGTTGCGGCGGTGTTCCTCGCGGAGCTCGCGCCCGCGCCGGATGTCCTCTTCCTCCCTGGCCTGCAGCTTGTCGCTCTGCTTGGTGTCGCGCGGCGGCAGCTGGATGGTCTCCTCGGCCTCGATGCCGGCCTGGAGCTGGCGTCCGCGCTCGGTTTCGGCGTCGAACTCGGCGCCGAAGAGCAGCGACATGTTCAGGATCCACAGCCAGAGCAGCGCGATGATCACACCTCCAATGGCGCCGTAGGTCTTGTTGTAGCTGTTGGAGTAGGCCACGTAGAAGCCGAACGCCAGGGATGCCAGCAGGAAGACCACCAGGGCGATGGCCGATCCCATGCTCATCCAGCGGAATTTGGGCTGCTTCACGTTGGGGGTGGCGTAGTAGAGGATGGCAATGGCCACGATCACCAGCGCCAGCATCACCGGCCACTTGGCGATGTTCCAGACGGCCAGGAAGGCCCCGCCCAGGCCGATGATGTTCCCCACGGACTCGGCCACCGGCCCGCTGAGCACAAGCATCGCGGCCAGCACAACGACGATCAGCAGGTTAACCACCGTTACCGCGAGCATGGTGCCGCGCAGCTTGAGGAAAGGCCGGCCCTCGTCCGTCTCATACACGCGGTTCATCGCCCGCCCGAAGGCCCCGACGTAGCCGGAGGCGGACCAGAGGGCGGTGAGGAGGCCCACAATGAACGTCAAGCCAGCGGCCGAGGAGCTGGCCAGTTCTTCGACGACCGGGCGGATCGTCTTGACGGTCTCACCGGGCGCGATCCCCTGGACGATGTCCAGCAGCGCCGAGGTGGTTTTCTGGGCGTCCCCGAAAAGACCCAGCAGTGACACCAGCGCCAGCAGGGCCGGGAAGATTGAAAGCACCGAGTAGTAGGTCAGCGATGCCGCGAGGTCCGGGCACTGGTCCTTCGTGAATTCCCGCAGGGTCTTCTTCGCGATGTATTGCCAGGAGGGCTTGGTGACATCGGTAGGGCGATCCGGCTTGCGCGCGTCGTCCGGTGCGGGCGCGGTCCTGGCTTTGGCGGTGCTGCTCTTGGCGGTTTCGGCGTCGTCCATGGAGCCAGTTTCCGCCGTGGTGAGGTTCTTGGCCATCGGAATCTTCTTTCGTGGGTTAAGCGCAGCGGCCGGCTGCCCAGCGCGTGAGCGAGGGCAGCCGGCCGTCTACCGGGTGGGGCTAGGCCTGCTGGACGTTGTCCTTGGCGTCGGCCGCACGGTCCTTGACGTCGGCGACGGCCAGCTGGCCGTCGCCCTTGACGTTCTGGGCGGCGTCGGCGGCGGTGGCCTTGACGTTCTCCATGGCGTCCTGGGCGGGCTCCTTGAGGCCCTCGGCCACGTGCTTTGCGGCCTCGGTCAGCTCGGTGGTGAGCGGCTCGGCGGCCGTCTTGAGGGCGTCCGCGGCTTCCCGCTCCTTGGTGCTCGCCGGGATCAGCGAGGACACCAGCAAGCCGGCGCCGAAGGCGATGAGCCCCGCAGCGAGCGGGTTGCCCTGGGTCTTGACCTTGGCCTGGTGCGGTGCGTCGGCGACGGCGGAGCCGGCGTCGTTCAGGTGCGAGGCGGCGCTGCCGCCCGCGGAATGCACGTTGCCGGTGGTGTGGTCGGCTGCTCCCATGACTTTCTCCTTCACTCCGAACACTGCGTCTTTGACCTTGTCAGTCTGGCGCTGGACGATGTGCGACGGGGTAACCTTGTCGGCCACGGCGTCGACGTTGGTGCCGAGCCGGGCGCGGGTTGCTTCAATGTCGGCGCGGATGGCATCCGGGTTTTCACTCATTGTGTTTTCCTCGCTCTAGTGGCTGGGCTTGAGGGTCGGGGGGATTTCCTGGAGGGTCTCCGCGGTCTGCGGCATACCCTTGATCGCCTTCAGTTCCTTGCGGCCCATCGAGGCCAGCACGGCGCCGATGATGCCCCAGATGATCGCAACGACGACGCCGGACCATCCCAGTCCCATCAGGGTTCCCAGCCCCCACCAGAGGGCGAGGGAGAGGAACAGCAGGACGAAGTGGCCCGCGACGCCGGCGCCGGCAAACATGCCGCTGCCCTTGCCGGCCCGGCTGGCGGTCTGCTTCAGTTCGGCCTTGGCGAGCTCCACTTCCTGACGCATCAGGGTGGACATGTCCCGCGTGACGTCACCGAGCAGATCACCCAGGGAGTTGGTCTCCGCTTTCACGTGGGCCTCGGTGGGAGGCATCGGGGCGCCCGTGGGCATCTCGCTGCTCATCGACGGCCTCCGTCGAACGGATCCTTACGGTCGGGGTCGACAGCCGGATCGATGCGGTACGGGTCGGCCGCCAGCGGGTCGTTGGCCCACGGATCATCCTGCATGCCGGATCCTTCGAGCGGGCTCGGCGGGTAAGTCTCCGCGCCCGGCGTCGCGTATCCTCCGGCGGCGCCCGCCGTCGTGGATTCCGGGTAGGTCACCGGCGGCGGGGGGACCGCGACGCCGGCATCGGGCACCCGGGTGACCGGGGCGTTGTACTGCGCGGCGGTACCGGCGGTGCCGGCTGACGTCGTCTCCGGGGCGCCGGCGCTGAGGCTGCGGCTAAGGCGGCCGGCGAGGATACCTGCGCCTGCAGCGGCCAGCAGGAAGGTCCCGGGGCGCTGGCGGGCAAAGGACTTTACCTCGTTGAGCAGCGAACCCGGGTCGCGGTTTTCGAGCCAGGTGGCCACGGACGAGGACCGCTCGGCCGCCTGACGGATCAGGTCGCTGGCTACGCCGGGCTGGTCCGAAGCGCTTGCCATGGTGTGCAGTTCCTCGGAGATGGAGTGCAAGCCCTGGGCAGCCTTCTGCTGCTGTGTGCCGGCCTGCGAGGTGAGGTCCGTGCGTGCCTGGTGCAGGAGGTCCTTGGCGTTGCTCTTGACTTCGCCTGCAACGTTGGCGGCCTCGGCCTTTGCCGTTTCGGTCACGTTCTGTGCCGCTTCGGCAGCCTGCTGCTTGACTTCGCTCGCCTCACCCTTGGCGGCGTCGGTCTTTGAAGACGTACCGGTGGAGGTTCCGGCGGAAGCGGGCGGGAAGGTCGAGCTCTGCCGCAGTTCAGTATCGCCCTGAACCCCTGCGGTTCCGTAGGTGCTGTCCTGGGGCCATTGGTTCTCTGTCATCGTCGCTCTCTTTCCTTGTAGATCTGCTGCCGGCTAACCGACCGGCAGCGCCGAACTCGAATAGTAAGCATGATTACCATTCGATACTAAGCACGCTTCGCATTCGATTTCAAGGAGATCCGGAAAATAGCCGGAACGGCGCCCGCTAGGGTTGAAGCATGAGCAAAACGGCGGACGGCTGATGGCGAAGCGGGGCAGGGCGGCCGGCCGAAACGCCGGAACACCGGCGCCGGGAGTGGTGGAGGTGCCGAAGGGTGCCCGCCCTGACGGCCCCGCCGCGGGCGTCTACTACATCGATACCGGCGACTGTGAACTCATTCCGGACCAGGACAATTCGACCGGCTGGCTGCTCCGGATCAACGGCGTCATGAGCTCCCACATCGACCTCGCGGACCCGCTGTTCCTCGACTTCGAGTACATGCGCTGGATCGCCGCGCTGGTGGAATCGCGCTGGCCCCCTGCGGCCCGGCCGAAGCTGCGAGCCCTGCACCTCGGCGGCGGGGCATGCTCGCTGGCGCGCTACTTCCACGCCGCGTATCCGGACGCCCGCCAGGTGGTGGTGGAACTGGACGGCAAGCTCGCCGAGTACGTCCGCGGCTGGTTCGACCTGCCCAAGGCCCCGCTGCTGCGCCTGCGCGTGGGGGAGGCCCGGGAAGTGACGGAGAGCCTCACCCCGCAGACCCGGGACCTCATTATCCGCGATGTCTTCGCCGGCGCCGTGACCCCGCGGCCCCTCACCACCGCGGAATTCACCGAACACGCCAAGCGGGTGCTGGCGCCCGGCGGGATCTACCTGGTGAATTCCGGCGACGCCCCCGCCCTGACCAACGCGCGCGAGGACGCCGCCACCATCGCGGCGGCCTTCAAGCACACCATGATCATCGCCGATCCGGCCATGCTCAAGGGCCGGCGCTACGGCAACATGATCATCGCCGGCAGCGATGAGCCGTTCGACGACGACCCCGGCCTCGCTCGTCGCCTGCTCGGCGGCGCCGTGCCGGCCCACAGCTGGGACGACGCCAAGGTGCGCGCCTTCGCCGCCGGCGCCGCCGTCCGCCGCGACCCGGCGTCGTCGTCACCCGACCCGGCGCCGTCGTCGTCGATTGCTCCGTAACTGCCCTTTTCGGGCCCCAAAACGGCGCCTACGGAGCAGTCGATGCGTAGCCGCCGCGGCCCATCAGGGCCTCCCGGTGCGCATCGGTCTGCTCACGCAGCGCCTGGACGACGGCGGCCACAGCGGGCCGTCGCATCGAATCCGGCCGCAGGACCATCCAGTAGGGGAGCAGTTCGGCGAACTGCTCCGGCAGCAGCCTGACCAGGTCCGGGTGCAGGTCGGCGGCGAAGCAGGGCAGGAAGCCGATCCCCGCCCCGGCCCGTGTCGCCTCCACATGGACAAAGACGTTGGTGGAGCTCAGCCCGTCCCGCATCGTCGGCACCAGCCGGCGCGGGGCGTCGAGGTCGTCCACCTGGAGCATCGAGTCGACGAAGTAGACCAGCGGGTGCTCCTTTAGTTCGTCCACCGACGCCGGCGTCCCGTATTCGGCCAGGTAGCTGCGCGAGGCGTACATGCCCAGCATGTACTCGCCCAGCCGGGCCGCCTCGGCGCGGTGCACCTGCGGCTCGCCGACCACCACCTCAATGTCCAGCCCGGAGCGCTGCTGCAGCGCCCGCCGGGTTACCGTGATGATCTCCACACTGAGGCCGGGGTGGAGGCGACGGAGCCGGGCCACCGCGGGGGCCGCGATATAGGCGCTGAAACCGTCCGTGGCGGTCATCCGCACGACGCCGGTGACCGGGTCCGGCGTCGTGCCCGGCTGCTCGAGCGAGCGCACGGCGCCTTCCACCTGCTCCGCTACGGCCACCGCCGCGGCGCCGAGGTCCGTCAGTTCCCAGCCTCCGGAGGCCCGGGACAGGACCCTGCCGCCGAGCGCCTTCTCCAGGGCGGCGATCCGGCGCGAGACCGTGGTGTGGTTCAGGCCCAGGGCCTGCGCCGCCGTCGTGAATTTGGCCGAACGCGAGACGGCCAGCAGGACCAAAAGATCGTCGGGATTTGCCTTCATATCTGCAATTCTGCACACACATCGTGCCCGTTTGGCCATTGAACCACGGGTAATGTGCGGCAATACTCGATGAAGCCCATTTTCCGTGCCGTGAATCACAGCGCGTGTCACCGTGGACACTAAGGAGAACCAAATGAGCGTAGAACAACGCTCCGCAGCATCCCCCGCCGCAGCCGCCAAGGGTGCAGGCCTCAAGAAAATCGTCGCCGCATCGATGGTCGGCACCGTCGTGGAGTGGTACGAATTCTTCCTCTACGCCACCGCCGCCACCCTGGTGTTCGGCAAGTACTTCTTCCCGGCCACCGGCAATGAGCTGGACGGCATCATCCAGGCGTTCCTGACCTACGCCGTCGGGTTCGTTGCCCGCCCGCTCGGCGGCATCGTCTTCGGCCAGATCGGCGACAAGCTGGGCCGCAAGCCCACCCTGCAGCTCACCATCGTGATCATCGGTGTGTCCACCTTCCTGATGGGCTGCCTCCCGGGCTTCGCCGACATCGGCTACCTCGCCCCGGCCCTGCTGGTTGCACTGCGCTTCATCCAGGGCTTCGCCCTCGGCGGCGAATGGGGCGGCGCCGTGCTGCTCGTGGCCGAGCACAGCCCCAACGAGTCCCGCGGCTTCTGGTCCAGCTGGCCCCAGGCCGCTGTCCCGGTCGGCAACCTGCTGGCCACCCTGGTCCTGTTCATCATGTCCAACGTTCTGAGCGCCGCAGACTTCCTCGGCTGGGGCTGGCGTGTGGCCTTCTGGCTCTCCGCCGTGATCGTGTTCGTCGGCTACTACATCCGCACCCATGTCTCCGAGGCGCCGATCTTCCTCGAGGCCAAGGCACAGCTGGAGCAGGAGCAGGCCGTGAGCTACGGCGTGCGCGAAGTCATCCGCAAGTACCCCAAGGGCATCCTGCAGGCCATGGGCCTCCGGTTCGCGGAAAACATCATGTACTACCTCGTGGTGAGCTTCGCGATCGTCTACCTCAAGAGCGTGCACAAGTACGACACGTCCTCGCTGCTGCTCGCCCTGCTGATTGCCCACGTCATCCACTTCCTGGTCATCCCGCAGGTCGGCAGGCTCGTGGACAGCTGGGGCCGCAAGCCGGTCTACCTGGTCGGCGCGATCACCGGTGCCACCTGGCCGTTCTTCGCCTTCCCGATGTTCGACACCCGCAACCCGGTGATCATTGTGCTCGCCGTGACGATCGGCCTGTGCCTGCACGCGTTTATGTACGCCGGCCAGCCGGCGCTCATGTCCGAACTGTTCCCCACCCGCATGCGCTACGCGGGCGTCTCGCTGGGCTCGCAGGTCACCTCGATCTTCGCCGGTTCGCTGGCGCCGCTCCTGGCAACCGCATGGCTCAAGGACACCGGCTCCTGGCTGCCCACCGCCATCTACCTGGTAGTGGCCTGCGCCATTACGACGGTGGCAGTGCTTAGCCTGAAGGAAACCAAGGGCATCGCCCTTGAGGAGGTGGACCGGGCCGACGCCGAACGCGAGGGCCTGGCCGTGGCGGCCAACCGCTGAACTGTTTGACTCTGATGACCGTGAATCTCTGAACTGGAAGGCTGGGTAATGGAAAATACGCTCAATGGCCGCAAGGCACTGGTCACCGGCGGCGCGGGCGGAATCGGCGCGGCCAGCGTCCGTGCCCTCGCTGCGAGGGGTGCGAAGGTGGTGGTCGCGGATGTCGACGAGGCCGCCGCGACCGCCCTCGCCGACGAGGTCGGCGGAACCGCCTGGGCGGTGAACCTGCTCGACGTCGAAACCCTGCAGACGCTCAGCCTGGATTGCGACATCCTGGTCAACAACGCCGGGATCCAGCGCATCAGCCCGATCGAGGAATTCGATCCGGCCGACTTCCGCCGGATCATCACGCTGATGCTGGAGGCACCGTTCCTGCTGGTCCGGGCCGCGCTGCCGCACATGTACGCAAACGGGTTCGGCCGGATCATCAACCTGTCCTCGGTTCACGGGCTGCGGGCTTCGCCGTTCAAGAGCGCCTATGTCTCCGCCAAGCACGGCCTGGAAGGGCTGAGCAAGGTGACGGCGCTGGAGGGCGGCGCGCACGGTGTCACGTCCAACTGCATCAACCCCGGCTACGTCCGGACGCCGCTGGTGGAATCCCAGATTGCGGACCAGGCCAAGGTGCACGGCATCCCCGAGTCCGAGGTGCTGACCAAGATCATGCTCACCGAGGCGGCCGTCAAGCGGCTGGTCGAGCCCGAGGAGGTGGCTTCGCTGGTGGCCTGGCTGGCCTCTGACGACGCTGGCATGGTCACCGGCGCCAGCTACACCATGGATGGCGGCTGGTCCGCCCGGTAGGCTGCCTGCCGGTTCACGAGCGGCGGGTTCCGCTGCTGCCGAGGTGGGACTTGGCGCCCAGTTTCCGAGACCGGGGCGCTGAGTCCCACCTCAGCGCGGAGGGCTCCCGCCGCCGCTCTGGCCGGCGGCGGGGCCCCGGCGGCCCGTATCGATCGGAGGTCTCCCCCAGCGGAGGCGCCCGGCCGGTCCGGTAACGTCGTACGGCAACCTTACGGTCCGCCGTCCTGAGTAACACGAGTAACAGCTACCCCTTTGGCACCCCCAAACCACTTGGGCCGCACCTGAAAACTACTTACCCGCGGGTAGCTCCCCGGGGGGCCTGGCGGGTGGTTAGAGTGGGCGCATGAGCGAGACGATCCTGCCGCCGGTTTCCTTAACGGCCGCCCGGAGGTTGCGCCCGTGCAGAGCCACGGCCAGCACGAACAGCGGCACGTGGATCGCCGGCAGGTTTCGGGCAAACCACTGGGGCAGGTAAATGTCAGTCACGGAGCCGCTCTCGTCGCCGAGGCGTTGCGCGACCGCCGTCAGCGGGCAGTGGAAGCCGTTGCCCGCGAAGATCGCCGTTTCGGCGAACACGATGGCGCCGGCAATGCCGGCCCGCCGGTCGGAGCGCCCCCGGATCCCGGCATACAGGACGTAGACCATCGACGCCTCGATGCTGAACCAGGCCAGCGTGTGCACCGTCTTGACGGCTTTCAGCCCGGCCTCCCGCAGGCTCTGACGAATGACCACGCCTGCGTCACCCCTGCTGCAGAGCCAGGACGATGATGGCGGCATTGATGCCCAGACCGATCAGCCACCACGGGTTAAATGTGAGCAGCAGCAGGGACGCGGAGATTCCCGCTCCGGCAACCGTGACCGGAATCCACCACGGCGCCGCCACCAGGACCCCCAGGCCACCGAGGCCCAGCACCGCCGCGGCGGCGATGGCCAGGGCAACGGCCAGCCGGAGCACCTCCCCGGCAAACGGGGACCGGCCGACGTCGAACGGCGCCTGCGCGTCCGGCCGTGGCAGCCAAATGGCCAGGTGGACGAGGCCGTGTGCGACCAGAAACAGTCCTGCGAGCCAGCGCACGGCGGTCCTCCTCGTGTTCCGGGGCGTGCGTCCAGCGAAGCACCGCCGCCCGCTGCCGGGCTAGGGGCGGAAGGCCCGCAGCGGCGACCCCGACAATGTCTGGTATTCCAGACACCGGTTTCTGCTGCGTACCCGCCGGTGCCGGCTGCCAGGGTGCATGCTTAAGTACGGGATACCGGACACCGCCCGACGTCGAAAAGGACCACATGCCAGCCGCCATCATCCCGCCAGACGTGGCAGTCAGCGCCACGCCGAAGCCCGCCGCCAAATCCGCCAGGACCGCGTCCAAGGTCCCGGCGGCCGAGAACACGCTGCGCATCCTGAAACTGCTGGCCTCCAAACGCGGGCCGATGGCGGCGTCGAACATTGCCACCTCCCTGGGCCTGCCGCGCTCCAGCGTCTACCACCTGCTGGGCGTGATGGAGGCGAACGGCTTTGTGCTGCACCTGCACGAGGAACAGCGCTACGGCCTTGGCATCAGCGCCTTCGAACTCAGCTCCGCCTATTCCCGCCAGGAGCCGCTCTCCCGGCTGGGCCGGCCCATGCTGGCGACGCTCGTGGACGTGCTCGGCGAGAGTGCCCACCTGGCCGTGCTGCATGGCCGCGACGTGCTCTACATCGTCGAAGAGCGTGCCAAGAACCGGCCCTCGCTCGTGACCGACGTCGGCGTCCGGCTGCCCAGCCACCTCACCGCCAGCGGGCGGGCAATCCTGGCCGCGCTGCCGAAGTCCCAGGTCCGGGCGCTGTACCCGAACGCCGCGGCCTTCAGCGCGCGGCATGAGACCGAATCGCCCATCACCAAGTACTCCGCGCTGTCCTCGCATCTGGACCAGGTCCGGCTGCGCGGCTACGCCACCGAACACGGCGAGGTGACGCCGGGCTTCGGCTCGATCGCCGCCGCCGTGACGGACCATGCGGGCTGGCCCACCGCCGCCGTCGCTGTGACGTTTTTGGAGGACAAACTGCCCGCGGAGCAGTGGCCGGTCCTGGCCGCGCGGGTCAAAAAGGCCGCGGATGACCTCTCGGCCCGGATCCACGGCCGCCCCTCCGCCTGACCCGGACAAGTAACTGGCAGCAGGGGCCGTTTTGGGCGTTCAAAACGGCCCCTGCTGCCAGTTGCTTGGGGTACCCGGGTGGGTCTGGCATCCCGGACAGCACCCGTTCGAACCCCCTGTTTCCGGGCCTCCGGACAGGCTTTAGTTGATACAGAACCTCTTCCCGCGAACCTCTTCCCGCGAACCTCTTCCCGCGAACCACCCCAGAGAACGAAGGAGCCCCCATGGCACCCGCCGATTTCACCACCGGTGCCCGCCCGGTCAAAGCAGCCCGCGGCACCGAGCTCACCGCCAAGAGCTGGCAGACCGAAGCCCCGCTGCGCATGCTGATGAACAACCTGGACCCCGAGGTGGCCGAGCGCCCGGACGACCTAGTGGTCTACGGCGGCACCGGCCGCGCCGTCCGGTCCTGGGCCGCGTTCGACGCGATCACCCGCACCCTGGAAACCATGGAAAAGGACGAGACCCTCCTGGTCCAGTCCGGCAAGCCGGTCGGCGTCTTCCGCACCAACGAGTGGGCGCCGCGCGTGCTGCTGGCCAACTCCAACCTCGTCGGCGACTGGGCGACCTGGCCCGAATTCCGCCGGCTCGAGGCCGAGGGCCTGATGATGTACGGCCAGATGACCGCCGGATCCTGGATCTACATCGGCACCCAGGGCATCCTGCAGGGCACCTTCGAGACCTTCGCCGCGATCGCCCGCAAACTCACCGGCGACGAGAACGGCACCCTCGCCGGCACCCTGACCCTCACCGGCGGCTGCGGCGGCATGGGCGGCGCCCAGCCGCTCGCCGTCACCCTCAACGACGGCGCCTGCCTGATCGTCGACGTCGACGAGAGCCACCTGCGCCGCCGCGCCGGCAAGCGCTACCTCGACGAGGTGGAAACCGACCTCGACGCCGCCATCGCCAAGGTCCTGGCAGCCAAGGAGGAGCGCCGCGGCTGGTCCGTCGGCTACGTCGGCAACGCCGCCGAAGTCTTCCCCGAAATCCTGCGCCGCCACAACGCCGGCGAACTCACCGTGGACATCGTCACCGACCAGACCTCCGCCCATGACCCGCTGAGCTACCTGCCCGAGGGCATCACGGTCGAGGAATGGCACCGCGAGGCCGCCGCCGATCCCGAAGGCTTCACCAAGAAGGCCCAGGCTTCCATGGCCAAGCACGTCCAGGCCATGGTGGAATTCCAGGACGCCGGCGCCGAGGTGTTCGACTACGGCAACTCCATCCGCGACGAGGCCCGCAAGGGCGGCTACAACCGTGCCTTCGAGTTCCCCGGCTTCGTCCCGGCCTACATCCGGCCGCTGTTCTGCGAGGGCCTGGGCCCGTTCCGCTGGGTTGCCCTGTCCGGCGACCCCGAGGACATCGCGGTGACGGATGCGGCCATCAAGGAGCTCTTCCCGGAGAACAAGCACCTGCACCGCTGGATCGATGCCGCGCAGGACCGGGTGGAGTTCGAAGGCCTGCCGGCCCGCATCTGCTGGCTCGGCTACGGCGACCGCGCCAAGGCCGGTCTGCTGTTCAACCAGCTCGTCAAGGAGGGCAAGGTCAAGGCCCCGATCGTGATCGGCCGCGACCACCTCGACTCCGGCTCCGTCGCCTCCCCGTACCGCGAGACCGAGGACATGGCCGACGGCTCCGACGCGATCGCCGACTGGCCGCTGCTCAACGCCCTGCTCAACACCGCCTCCGGTGCCACCTGGGTCTCCATCCACCACGGCGGCGGCGTCGGCATCGGCCGCTCCATCCACGCCGGCCAGGTCTCGGTCGCGGACGGCACGGACCTCGCAGCGCAGAAGCTCGAACGCCTGCTCACCAACGACCCCGGCATGGGCGTCATCCGCCACGTCGACGCCGGCTACGACCGCGCAGTCGAGGTCGCCAAGGAACGCGGCGTCCGCATCCCCATGAACGAAGGATCCACAAAGTGACCATCACCACCCACTCGCCGCTCACCGTCACCCTCGGCTCCAGCGGCGTCACCCCCGAGGACGTCGTCGCCGTCGCCCGCCACGACGCCCACGTCACCATCGCCCAGGACGCGCTCGACGCCGTCGCCAAGGTCCGCGCCCACATCGAGGGCCTCGCCCACAGCGAGACGCCGGCCTACGGCATCTCCACCGGATTCGGCGCGCTGGCCAACCGCCACATCCCCACCGAGCTGCGCACCCAGCTGCAGAAGTCCCTGATCCGCAGCCACGCCGCCGGCATGGGCCCGGCGGTGGAGCGCGAGGTGGTCCGCGGCATCATGTTCCTGCGCGCCAAGACCCTCGCCTCCGGCCGCACCGGCGTCCGCCCCGTGGTGCTGCAGACCATGGTGGACGTGCTCAACGCCGGCATCACCCCGGTGGTCCGCGAATTCGGCTCGCTCGGCTGCTCCGGCGACCTCGCGCCGCTCTCCCACGTGGCTTTGGTCCTGATGGGCGAAGGCGAAGCTACCGGCCCCGACGGCGAGCTGTACGGCGCCAAGGACAGCCGGCCGGTCGCAGACCTTCTCGCCGCGCATGGGATCGAACCCGTCACCCTGGCCGAAAAGGAGGGCCTGGCCCTCGTCAACGGCACCGAGGGTATGCTCGGCATGCTGCTGATGGCCATCGCGGACATCCGCCAGCTGCTCACGACGGCGGACATCACCGCCGCGCTCAGCGTCGAGGCGCTGCTCGGCACGGACCAGGTCTTCCTGCCCGAGCTGCACGCCGCGCTCCGGCCGCACCCGGGCCAGGCCGCCTCCGCGGACAACATGCTCCGCGTCCTCTCCAACTCCCCGATCGTGGCCTCGCACCGGATCAACGACACCAAGGTCCAGGACGCCTACTCGCTGCGCTGCGCACCCCAGGTGGCCGGCGCGGTCCGCGACACCGTGGACCACGCCGCCCTGGTCGCCTCCCGCGAACTGGCCGCCGCGATCGACAACCCGGTGGTCCTGCCGGACGGCCGGGTCAGCTCCAACGGCAACTTCCACGGCGCCCCCGTGGCGTACGTGCTGGACTTCCTGGCCATTGCCGTCGCGGACCTGAGCTCCATCTCCGAGCGCCGCACCGACCGGATGCTGGACCCGGCCCGCTCGCACGGGCTGCCGGCCTTCCTGGCCGCCGATCCCGGCGTCGACTCGGGGCTGATGATCGCCCAGTACACCCAGGCCGGGCTGGTCTCGGACAACAAGCGCCTCGCCGTCCCGGCGTCGGTGGACTCGATCCCTAGCTCCGCGATGCAGGAGGACCACGTCTCGATGGGCTGGCACGCTGCCCGCAAACTCCGCCGCGCGGTGGAGAACCTGCGCCGCGTCCTGGCGATTGAACTCGTGACCTCGGCCCGGGCGCTGGACATCCGGACCCAGCTCTCCGGCGGCGAACTGACCCCGGCAGGGGCCGCGGTCATCGCGGTGCTGCGCGACGTCGTCGAAGGCCCGGGCACGGACAGGTTCCTCTCGCCCGAGCTGGAGGCCGCAGACGCACTGGTGGCCTCGGGCAAGGTCCGGGCCGCCGCCGAATCCGCCGTCGGAAATCTGGCCTGACGGCAAAGAAAATACGAGGCAGGCAGGGATTTTCCGGCGCCCCCGAAATCGTGCGCAACACGGTCAATGGGGTACCGGAAAATGTAGTAAATATATGACGAAGCCCACACCAATGATGTTGTGGGCCAAGAATTAAAAAACGAACCTACAAAGGGGTAGAAGTTCATGAAATCACGCGGGACGGTCATGTCCAGGCGCACGGCATTCGCCGCCACAGTCTCCGACTGGAAGAGCCTCAAGGCGGGGGACCGGGTCGAAATCGTGAAGCACGCACAGCTGCTGGCGGCCGGTGACGTCGAAGAGGTCTCGGCCAGCGGCAACGTGCTCTGGCTGGTGCCGGGCGCGGCGCCGGAGCCGCAGCTGTTCCTGAAGTCCGACGGCGTGCAGGTGCGGCGGAGCTAAGCGCCCGCGCCGCGAGCGGCAAAGCGAAGGGCCGGTGCGGGGAATACCCCGCATCGGCCCTTCGACGTCTGGCAGCCCGCGGGCTAGGCGGCGAAGTCCTCGTGGGTTTCGCCGAAGGGCACGGTCTCGTCGAGCGCCACGGTGTAGGCGCCGGGCTCGTGGCGGGTGACCCGGATCCCGCAGCGGCGGTCCTGGACGGCCGAGGCGATAAGTGTGTTGACGGCAGTTTCAAGGCCGTGGTGGACCTCGTGGGCGCTGGCAAACGAGAGCCTGATGGACGTGGCGTCGGCGGCCTGGGCCTGCATGGTGTGTGTGTTCATTAGCTGGTCTTTCCTAGAATCCGGCCGGTTGGCCGCCCTCCATTCTAGTCTGTCCGGCGTGGCTTACCGGCCCGGAGCCGATAGTGTGCAGGTGGCGGTATATCTTTTGAGGCGAGGGGCGCCGTTCTGGTTGGAACGGCGCCCCGACCCATTCCAGGCCCGCATCCCGCTCGCGGCAGGAGGACGTGCACGTGTTTGAGGCTCCCAGTGTTGCCTATACCGCGGCCGGAATCGCCGTTTTCATCGCGGCCGTGCTGCCCAAACTGCTGCGCAACGCGCCCCTCTCGATGCCCATGGTCTTCCTCGGAGCGGGCATGCTGGCGTTTACCCTGATGCCGGCGCTGCCGGACCCGGATCCGTTGCAGCACGGTGAATTTGTCACCGCCCTGACTGAAGTCTGCGTCATCGTCTCGCTGATGGGCGCCGGGCTGGCGCTGGACCGGCCGCTCGGACGCCGGCAGTGGTCAACGACCTGGCGGATGCTCGGCCTGGCCATGCCGCTGTGCATCCTCGGCCTTACCCTGCTGGGACTGTGGTTCCTTGGCCTCGGCCTGGGCGCGGCGCTGCTTGTCGCGGCCGCCCTGGCCCCCACGGACCCGGTCCTGGCCTCCGAGGTGCAGGTGGGGGAGCCCGCCGATGAGGAAACGGAAACTGGACACGAGGACGAGATCCGCTTCGGGCTGACGTCCGAGGCGGGCCTGAACGACGGCCTGGCGTTCCCTTTTGTCTACCTCGCGATCGCTATCAGCTTCGCGGGCGCCTCCCCGTCCGGCTGGCTGGGGCACTTTCTAGCCGTGGACGTGCTCTGGCGGATCGGCGTCGGTGTGGTGCTGGGGCTCGCGACGGGGAAGCTCCTGGGCCGGCTCTTCTTCACGGCCCGGCACGAGAGCGTCCGGCTGTCCAACCATTCCGAGGGTTTTGTGGCGCTGGCGGCGACGTTCCTGGCCTACGGCGTGACCCAGATGGTTGAGGGCTACGGCTTCGTGGCGGTGTTCGTCTGCGCCGTCACCATCCGTGCCGCCGAGCGCACGCATGGCTTCCACCGGGTGATGCACTCCTACGTGGAGCAGCTGGAGCGGCTCCTGACGGTGGTGATCCTGGTGCTGCTGGGCGGTGCTATAGCGCGCGGCCTGCTGGCCGGGATCGGCTGGATCGAGGTGCTCGTAGCCCTGGCGTTCCTGCTGCTCGTGCGTCCGCTGGCGGGCTGGCTGGGGCTGGCCCGGGGCAAGACCGGCCCCCGCGAACGCATCGCGATCTCCTTCTTCGGCATCCGCGGGATCGGTTCGCTGTATTACCTCGCCTTCGCACTGGGCCACGGGAACTTCGGCGCGCAGGCGGAGCAGCTCTGGGCGTTTGTGGGGCTGGTGGTGGCGATGTCGATCGTGCTGCACGGCGCAACGACGGCGCCGGTGATGAACCGGCTGGACCGGCTGCGCCAGCGCCGCGCGGTGGAACAGCACGGCGACGAGGGCCAGGCGCCGCACACGGCCATCTGATCGCTCCTGCCGCGGCGGTGCCGCTAGCGCAGCAGGGTGTTGATCAGCCGGGCGGCTACCTTGGCGGTGCGGCCGTCGACGTCGAACGCCGGGTTCAGTTCCGCAACGTCCAGGTGCAGCAGCTTCCCGCTCGCGGCCACCTGCCGGCAGATGCCGCTGATCACCGGCAGCGGAACACCGTAGGCGGCCGGGGCGCTGACGCCGGGCGCCACCGACGCCGGCAGCACATCCAGGTCGATGGTCAGGTACAGCGCGTCCACCTGCGCCAGGAACGCGGCCACAAAGGCGTGCGCTGCCTCCGCGGAGCAGTCCTCGTCCAGCAGGTAGTCCACACCCAGTCCGGCGGCGGTGCGGAACAGTGCCGGGGTGTTGTTCGGTTCGGAAATCCCGACGACGGCGTACTGCAGTTCGCGGCCCGCGGCGGCTTCGGCCCGGGCCATCTGCAGGAACGGGGTGCCGGAGCTGGGCACGGGCTCGTCACGGAGGTCGAAGTGGGCGTCCAGGTTCAGCACGCCCACCCGGAGGCCCTCCCGGACCGCGGCGGAGCCGGCGACGCCGAGGTAGCTGGCGAAGGCGGTCTCGTGGCCGCCGCCGAGCACCACGGGCAGGACGCCGGCGTCGAGCAGCTCTGTAATGGCCAGCCCGGCCCTCGCCTGCCCGGCTTCCAGCGCGTCCCCTGTGACGGTGACGTCGCCGGCGTCGTGTACGTCCCGGTCCAGGTGGAAGGCGAGCGGCCCGAGCGCGGCACGGATGGTGGCCGGTGCGGCGGCGGCCCCCACCCGGCCCTTGTTCCGGCGTACGCCGGCATCGCTCCCGAAGCCGAGGAGGACCGCGGGCCTGGCACCGGAGCCGGCAGTCTGCGGGTGCGTCGGCCGGTGCGGGGCGTAGGGCGTCACTGCTTGCCACCAGCGTCGGTGCTCGGGGCCGTCGCCGTCGAAGCGCCCGGTCCAAGGCTGCGGCGGGACGTCGGTGGTGCGGGCGGGAGAAGGCATGCCCCTAGCTCACCCCAGCCCGGGCCGGAAAACCAGCAGCGCCGCCGTCAGCGTGTCCGAAATCCCGGATCCTTTCCCAAAAGCCGGTTAAACGCCGCCGAGTCCACAATCGGCGGCAATGATTTCCGTAAAACATTGCCGCGAACTGCGGACTCGGCGGGGGAGGGGCGTTTAGTGCATGCCCAGCGCGGCCTCGATCGGACCGATACCGAAGAACAGCAGGAACGCGGCGGCCACGGCCCACATCAGCGGGTGCACCTCGCGGGCGCGGCCCTGGACCAGCCGGATCAGCACGAACGAGATGAACCCGGCGCCAAGGCCGTTGGCGATCGAGTAGGTGAACGGCATCAGCGTGAAGGTCAGGAACGCGGGGATCGCGATGCCCCAGTCCTGCCAGTCGATCTTGCCGACCTGGGAGACCATCATAAAGCCGACGACGACGAGCGCCGGAGCCACGGCTTCGAACGGGACCAGGTTGATCAGCGGGGTGAAGAACATGGCGACGAGGAACAGCAGGCCGGTGACGATCGAGGCCAGCCCGGTGCGGGCACCTTCGCCGATGCCGGCGCCGGATTCGACGTAGATCTGGTTGGAGGAGACGGACGCGCCGCCGCCCACAATCGCGCCCAGGGCATCGATCTGCAGCACACGGTCCACGTTGGGGATGTTGCCGTCCTTGTCGATCGTGCCGGCCTCGGTGGCCAGGCCCACCATGGTGCCCATGGCGTCGAAGAAGATGCTCAGCAGGATCACAAAGGCCAGCAGGGTGGCGGCCACGAAGCCGAGGTGCTCGAATGCGCCGAACGGGTTGGCCTTGCCAATCAGGGACAGGTCCGGAGCGGCCCAGTCGGTGAACTTGGGCGCCACGAGGGACCAGCCCTGCGGGTTGAATGGCTTGTCCTTCTGGAAGCTGGGCCCGATGTGCAGGGTGAATTCCAGGATGACGGACAGGATGGTGGAGGTGACGATGCCGATCAGGATCGCGCCCTTGACCTTGCGGACCACGAGGGCGATGGTGAGGATCAGGCCGAGCACAAAGACCAGCGTGGGCCAGCCGAGGAGCTTGCCGTCGAAGCCGAGGCCCACGGGGACGGTGGTGCCAGCGACGTCCGGGATGCGGCGGACGAATCCGGCGTTGACCAGGCCGATCAGGGCGATGAAGAGGCCGATGCCGACCACGATCGCGGTCTTCAGCCCCTCGGGGACGGCCTTGAACACCGCGGTCCGGAAGCCGGTGAGCACCAGGATCAGCATGGTGACGCCGGAGAGGACCACCAGGCCCATCATGTCCGGCCAGGTCAGGCCCGGATTGGTGGCGACCGTGACGGCCACGAACGCGTTGACGCCGAGGCCGGTGGCCAGCGCGAAGGGATGCTTGGCCCAGGCGCCCATCAGGATGGTCAGGATGCCGGCAACGAAGGCGGTGACGGCGGCGACTGCCGGGAAGCCGAGCGTTCCGCCGGACGAGTCCGGGCCGGAGAGGATCAGCGGATTCAGGACCACGATGTAGCTCATGGCGAAGAACGTGGCGAACCCGCCACGGATCTCGCGTGAGAAGTTCGACCCCCGCTCGGAAATCTTAAAATACCGGTCGAGTGCAGAGCCCTGCTTAAGCATTGGTCCTCCGGGAGGGAAAAGGGGTGTTGGCTAAATCCTATTAGGCGTGACGGCGCCCACCCGCCAAACTCGCCTAGTCTGTAAGGAAGCCAACACTAGGAGCGGGCCAGTCATGCGTTTGACCAGACAACTTCCGGGTGCCCTGCTGGGCCTGACCGCGCTGGTTGCGTTCCTGCTGGGCGCCGCGCTGCTGGGGGCCGGACCGGCGTCCGCCCACGACACCCTGGAATCGACCAGCCCCGCCGCCGGCGCAACGGTGCCCGCGCCGCCCGGGACGGTTTCGCTCACCCTCAGTGAGCGCCCGCTGGCCCTTGGCACCCAGATCAAGGTCACCGACGCCGCCGGCACCAATTGGTCCGACGGCGCGGTGCAGATCGTGGATAACGTTGCCTCGCAGAAGCTCAAGGCGGGCGCTCCGGCGGGGCCCTACACCGTGCAGTGGCGGGTGGCCAGCTCCGACGGCCACCCGATCGAGGGCACGTTCACGTTTACGGCATCGGCGGCGGGTACGGCGGCGGCCACCGCCCCGGCGTCGGGCACGGTGCCTACGCTCGGCACCGCCCCGCCCGGCTCGACGGCCGCGCCGACGCCCGCGCCGGACGCCTCCCAGCCGTTCCCATGGAGCATCGTGATCTTTGTCGCGGTAGCCGTGGGCATCCTGGTGGCCCTGGCGCTGTCGGCGAAGCGGCGCCTCAACGCCGGGGACGACTCCTAGGCCGGCAGGGCCAGCCCGCCGGTCAGCAGGGAGGGCATGCCCTCCGGGTTGACCTTGGCGGAAATGGCCTGGCCCACCAGCTTGGCCTGGCGCAGGACTTCCTTGGGCGTGGGCGTGATGAGTTCGCCGACGCCGACGAGGTACATGCCGAGCGCGTGCATGGCGGCCATCAGGTTCTGGCCGGCAGCCACACCAAGCTCGGCCAGCATGCGGCGCAGCTGGCTGTGCGCGCAACGGGTGAGGACCAGGTGGTCGGCGTACAGGATCCCGTTGGGGGTGCTGACCGCCCACGGCTGCATCCGGTGCGCGCCGGCGAGCACATCATCACAGGCGCCCCCAAGACCGCCCTCGGTGCCGAATCCGTCCGGGTCGAGGTGGTCAAGCTGCAGGGCACGGACGTCATTGCGGATATCGAGCTTGTGGCTGACGGCGTAATTGCGCAGGTGCCGCAGGATCTCGTTGCGTTCCCTGAGCGTCGCCGCGTCCGCCGCGTCGCACCGCTGCAGCGAGGAGGTGTTGGCCGGGTTCCCCGCGCCGAGCAGGTCCAGTCCGTCCACCACGATGGCGTCGACCCCCCGGCGCTGCAGCTCGCTGGCCACCGCCAGTCCGGAAAGCCCCGTGCCGATGACCACAGTGCTGGTCCGTTCGATTCCGCCGTACACGGGCATGCTCGACACTGCGGGGTCCTTCCTCGAATGATGCGGATTCCGGACCCATGCCCGGAACGCTTCACCATCGACCCGTCCAGGCGCACTCCACAGGGGAGCCTGCGATCTGAAAGACGAGTCTCGGTTCAGCAATGCCTCAGAGGATACCCAAGATTGCCGGCTGTGAACAGGGCCGGCTTCAGTTTGCTTTTTCGCGGTTTTACGCGGTTTCGCACAGGGCAGGACCCGCCGGATCGCCGCCGCCGCGCGGGTTCCCTGGACAGCGGAACGCCACGTAAACAGTTGGTAAAACCCGCCTGCCGGGCAGGTGGAGCCCGCATCCGCGCAGTTCTGGCAGAATAGCGGCAACAGAGCCACGTATCGCGAGGAGGCGGACCCCATGGCCCGAGAACAGGTGCATCCGGACCCGGCGGGAGACGCGGCCGTGGAGCATGCTCCCCGGGGGATCGTGGTCGGCGTGGATGGCTCGGACCACAGCCACTGCGCCCTGGTGTGGGCGGCCCGGGAAGCTGAGCGCCGGCGTCGTCCGCTGCACATCGTGACCGCCTACTCGGTGCCCGTCTTCGCCGCGTCCGGGCTGGACGGCGGCTACGCCACGGTGGACGATTCGGTGATCCGGGAAGGCGCCGAGGCAATCCTGAAGCAGGCGCTGGACAAGGTGGCCGGCTACAACATCGACGTCGACGCCTCCGTGGAGAACGGCGACGCCTCCGGCGTCCTGCTGGAGATGACGGAGACCGCCGAACTGCTGGTCTTCGGCACCCGCGGCCGTGGCGGCTTCGTGGGCCGGCTCCTCGGATCGGTCAGCAGCGCGCTGCCCGCGCACGCCAAATGCCCCACCGTCACCGTCCCGCTGATCTGCGGGGACCGGCTGGGCGAGACTACCGATGACAAGCATGTCCGGGCCGAGCGGGAAAAGTCCGGGCACCAGCTGGTCGAAAACGTCGTGGTGGTGGGGGTGGACGGCTCCGAGCAGGCCCGGGTGGCGGTCCTTGAGGCCGCGGCCCAGGCCGAACGCCTCGCCGCGCCGCTGCGCCTGGTCTGCGCCGTTCCGCAGTACAGCGGCTCGCTCGCCTGGGTTCCCGCACCGATGGACCGCGAGGCCCTCTTCGCCGACATCCGGGTCCAGCTCGACGCCGGGGTGGCCTGGCTGAAGAGCCATTTCCCCCGGCTGGAGGTCGAAACGCAGCTCGTGGACGGTTCCCCGGTCGACATCCTCGTCGAGGCGAGCCGGCACGTGGAACTCGTGGTCGTGGGCACCCGCGGCCGGGGCGGCTTCGCCGGGATGCTGCTGGGATCGACCTCCGACGGCATCCTGCACCACGCCAAGGGCCCCGTTATGGTGGTCCCGGACCGGGAGGATCCCCGGCTGGCCGACCGGCCCAGCTTCGGACCCATGCTCGGCTCCTAGGCCGAACGCTTCCTCGCCCAAGGGAGGGCCGCCAGGTGGAGCACACATCCGTTTCGGGGACAAAGCCGCAGCCCGGACTGGTGATGGCCCTTGAGCTGACCGGCGCGGAACGGCTGGCCGAGGTCGGCGGCAAGGCCGCCAACCTCGGCGAACTGCTGCGGGCCGGGCTGCCGGTCCCGGCGGGATTCTGCCTGACCACCCAGGCCTACCGGCGCGCCACCGAAGGCGCCGGGCTCGACGCCGTGCACACGTCCCTGGCCGCGGCCTCCCCGGAGGACCTTCCCGGGCTCGCCGCCCTGGCCGCTGCCGCGCGCCGCCTGGTCCTGGCCGCGGACGTCCCGGCCGACGTTGTCCAGGCGGTCAGCGAGGCCTACGCGGTGCTGGGCCCGGACGTCCCCGTGGCGGTCCGCTCGTCCGCAACCGCCGAGGACCTGCCGTTCGCCAGTTTCGCCGGCCAGCAGGACACCTTCCTCAACGTCGTGGGTATTGAGGCGGTCCTGGCCGCGGTCCGCGAGTGCTGGGCCTCGCTCTGGACGGACCGCGCGGTGAGCTATCGCGCCTCCCACGGGATCAGCCCCGCGGCCGTGTCGCTCGCCGTCGTGGTCCAGCGGATGGTGGATGCGGCCACGGCCGGGGTGCTGTTCACCGCGAACCCGGTCACCGGAAGGCGGCATGAGGCGGTCATTGATGCCAGCCCGGGCCTCGGCGAGGCCGTAGTCTCCGGGGCGGTCAATCCTGACCATTTCGTCATCGACAGCGCGACCCGCAGGATCCTCGAGCGCCGGATCGGGAGCAAAGCCGTGGCCATTCGGCCGCTCCCCGGCGGCGGAACCAAACGGATCATCCAGCCCGACGCCGGCACCCGGCCGTGTATCGACGACTCCGGGCTCCTGGCGCTGGAACTGCTGGGCCGCCGTGCGGAGGTGCACTTCGGTGCGCCCCAGGATCTCGAATGGGCGATCGACGACGGCGGAGCGGCGTGGCTGACCCAGTCCCGGCCCATCACCACGCTCTACCCTTTGCCGGAGCGGCAGCACGCCCCCGGCGGGACCCGCGTCTACCTGTGCTTCAGCCTGGCGCAGGGCCTGACCCGCCCGCTGACGCCGATGGGGCTGGCAGGGTTCCGGCTGATCGCCTCGTCCGTGGCCCGGGCGGCGCATTTCGAGGTTCCCGTCCCGCACGACGGGCCCTCCCCGTATGCCGCGGCCGGGCAACGGCTGTTCTTCGACCTGACACCGGTGCTGCGCAACGGCGTCGGACGGGCCCTTGTGCCGCGGGTCTTCGACGTGATGGAAGCCCGCTCCGCGGCGGTGCTGCGGTCCTTGTTCGATGACCCACGGTTCTCCGTCACCAGCCGCTCGCCGTGGCGGCTGCTGCGGCACGTTGTCCCCGTGGCGGCACGGGCCATGGTCCCGGAGTCGCTGCTGCGCGCACTGGTCCGGCCGGAGGCCGCGTTGCGCCGTGCCGAGCGCTTCGGCGAACGCTTCCGGGCCGCCCTGGTGGTGCCGGCCGGGTCCACCGCGGTGCAGCGGCTGGACCACGTGGAGCGCATCCTGGGCCGGGAACTGTTCCCGGTGGTGCCCAACATCCTGCCGCTGCCCGCCCTGGGCTTTGCCTTGCTGGCGGCCGCCGGCAGGCTGCTGGGCACCAGCGCCGGGCCAGGCACGCTGCAGCCGGTGCTCCGGGGGCTGCCCCACAACGTGACCACCGAGATGGACCTGGCGCTCTGGCAGCTCGCCGAAACGATCCGGGCCGACGACGGCGCCGCCGCGGTGTTCGAGGGCACCGGGCCCGACGCCGAAGCGGTGCCGGAGCTGGCCCGCCGCTACCGTGCCCGGGAGCTGCCCGCCGTCGTGCAGTCCGGGCTTGCCGGATTCCTGGGCCGCTACGGGCACCGGGCGGTGGCGGAAATAGACCTCGGCGTGCCCCGCTGGTCCGAGGAACCGGCCCACATCCTCGGCGTCCTGGCCAACTACCTGCGGCTGGAGGATCCCGGCCTGGCCCCGGACCGGCAGTTCAGCAAGGCCGCAGGGGACGCCGAGGCCCAGGTGCAGCGGCTGGCCGCCGCCGCGGGCCAGCGGGGCCGGCTGCGCGCAGCCCTGGTGCGGGCGGCACTGAAACGCACCCGGATGTTCGCCGGGCTGCGGGAACTGCCGAAGTACCACATCGTCGAGGCCCTCGCCGCAGTGCGCGCTCAACTGCAGGCCATCGGGACGGAGCTGGCCGCGGCCGGCCGCATCGCGGACGCCGACGACATCTTCTTCCTGGACCTGGTCGAAGCCCGCGAGGCCCTCGCCGGACGGACTCTGCACGCGGTGGTGGAGGTGCGCCGCGAAGACTATGCCCGGGAACTGGGCCGCCGGCACATTCCGCGGGTGCTGCTCTCGGACGGCACCGAACCGGAGGCGCTGCGGTCCCGCACATCCGGGACGGGCGCGGACGCAGGGGTGCTGAACGGCACCCCGGCTTCGGCCGGCACTGTCACCGCCGCGGCCCGCGTCATCCTCGACCCGCAGGGTGCGCGGCTGGAGCCCGGCGAGATCCTGGTGGCACCATCCACGGACCCTGGCTGGACGCCGCTGTTCCTGACCGCCGGCGGGCTGGTGATGGAGATGGGCGGCCCCAACTCGCACGGCGCCGTCGTCGCCCGGGAGTACGGCATCCCCGCCGTCGTCGGAGTCCCGGACGCCACCACGCTGATCGCCACCGGGCAGCGCATCACGGTCGACGGCGGCGAGGGCAGTGTGGTCCCGGAGTCGGGTCCCACGGATGCCTAGCGACGGCGGGCCGATGGGTGATGACGAGGGCGCGCCGGTGACGCGCGACGCCGCGCCGGCTGCCGAACAGGCGGGGGAGCCGACGCCTGCAGCCGCCGGTGTCGACGATCGCTGGCTCCCGGGCTGGCTCGTGCGCCGCCCGCTCACCGCCGGCTGGGTGTGGGCGGGTTTCTGGGCGGCCATGATCGTCGCCGACGACGTCTTCGATTTCGCGGGATGGACCTGGTACGCGATGGTCGGGATGGCCGCCCTGCCCACCCTGCTGGCGACCATCGCGCTGCTGCGGGCCACTCCCCGCCGGTACCTGAAACGGCGCAAGGACTCCGTGCTGGGCCACTTTTTCGTCCGCTTCCTCGCCCTTACGGCTGCGTTCCTGGTCTGGGGTGTCTCGGTGGTCATGAGTGCCTCCATCTCTACTACCATCCAGTCCCTGGCCGGGGCTTCTGAGCGGGAGGTGACAGCGCTGGGCTTCCACCTCCTGCTGGCCGCGGTCCCCCTCGTGGTGTCGGTGCTGTGGCTGGCGTTCATCATCCGCTGCGCCTGGTTCCTGCGGCGCCTCCGCGGCTGGAAGCAGGACCCCTCGACGGCCGGGCTGCCAAAGAAGTTCCTGCGCCGGAGGCCGCGGCTCAGACGGGTTGTGGTGGGGCTCGCGCACCCGGGGCTGCTGCTCGTTGCCGGGCTGGGGACCTCCGTCCTGGCCCTTTTGCTCGGAGCGGTCGAGGCGACGCTGAATGTGCTCACCTAGCCGCGCCGCCGGGCACTGGAGACGCGGGAGGCTGCCCGGAGACCCGTGGCATCAATGTCCGCCCAAGAGGTGATGCAGGCCGCTCCCGGGCGTAATGTTGATTCATGAACTGCAATGTTGGTGCGCGGTCGCAATGACCCGCCCCTGGCTGCGCTGGTTGCCGGCCGTCACCGTTCCTGCCGTGATCGCCGCCGGGGTGCTGGCGGGATCCCTGCCGGCCAGCGCGGGCGATCCGCTGCCGGCCAAATCACCCGAGCAGGTCCTGGCGCTCATCGCCCAGCACCGCGAAACGTCCTTCTCCGGAACTCTGGACCAAACCTCCAGCCTCGGCCTGCCGGAACTCCCGCAGGCCGGTCCGGGAGCCGCGAACGGCGACACCGCCTGGCTGGAGCTGCTGACCGGGCCGCACACCGCCCGGATCTACCGTGACGGCCCGGACAACGCCCGCATCCAAGTGCTGGACCGGCTGGCGGAGCGCGACGTCGTCCGGCACGGCGCCGAGGTCTGGTTCTACAACTCCAAGGACAACACCGCCGCGCATGCCGTCCTCCCTGCCGGGCTGAAAGACCGCCACGGCTCCGGGAAGGACGCGGTTCCCGCCCCGGACCAGCTGGCCGAAAAACTCCTGGCCAAGCTGGAGAAGAGCAGCGACGTATCCGTCGGGACGGATGTCCAGGTGGCCGGACGCGCCGCCTACCAGCTGATGCTCACACCCAAGTCCTCGACCACCCTGCTGGCCTCCGTGGCGATCTCGGTGGACGGCCAGAACGGTATGCCGCTCGGCGTCGAAGTGAAAGCACGCGGCCAGGCGGACCCGGCGTTCCGCGTCGCCTTCACCAAGCTCTCGCTCGAGACCCCGGACGCCGCAATCTTCACGTTC
Source organism: Pseudarthrobacter sp. B907 (assembly GCF_040137805.1). Classification (NCBI taxonomy): domain Bacteria; kingdom Bacillati; phylum Actinomycetota; class Actinomycetes; order Micrococcales; family Micrococcaceae; genus Pseudarthrobacter; species Pseudarthrobacter sp. B907. The sequence goes on from NZ_JBEEQE010000009.1 coordinate 72,152, forward strand.
AGCCCACCGCCCGGAGCAACCGTCAAGGAACTCCCGGTCCCGGACCACAAATCCGACGGCGCCAAGGACCGGCCGGACGACAAGGCCAAGGCCAAGGAAGGCTTCAAGGACAAGGTCCACGTCAGCGGAACCGGCTGGGAATCCGTCATCGAACTTCCGGCGGGTGCTCTGAACGGGACCGCGGGCAAGGCCCCGGAGCAGCAAGGCGGGCTCGGGAGCGCGGCGTCGCTGCTGGCCCAGGCGAGCGTCCCGGTGCCTGGCGGCAGGCTGCTTTCCACCGCCCTCGTGAACGTGCTGATCCTCGACGACGGCCGTGTCTTCGCCGGATCCGTCCCGCTGGAGCGGCTCCAGGCCGCGGCCGCCGGGCGGTGACCGCCGTCGCGCCGTCCACCGAACTGAGCATCGAGACCCGGGGGTTGAGCAAACGCTTCGGCCGGCAGCTGGCGGTCGACGGCGTCGACTTGGCCGTGCCGCGCGGTTCCGTGTTCGGTTTCCTTGGCCCCAACGGCTCGGGCAAGACCACCACCATCCGGATCATGCTGGGCCTGGCCGCTGCTTCGAGCGGCTCGGTGCGCGTCCTGGGCGAGGAGATGCCGGGGCAGCTGCGCACCGTGCTGCCGCGGGTCGGCGCGCTGGTCGAGGGGCCCGCCTTCTACCCGTTCCTTTCGGGGGCGGCGAACCTGCTGCGCTTTGACGCCGCGGACCCGGGGGCGCCGGCGCGGACACGGCGGGAGCGCGTGCGCACGGCGCTCGAGCGGGTGGGCCTGGGGCACGCGGCGGAGAAGAAGGTCCGGGCCTACTCGCTGGGCATGAAACAGCGCCTCGGCATCGCGAACGCCCTGCTGGTGCCCCGGGAGCTGCTGGTGCTGGATGAGCCGACCAACGGTCTGGACCCGCAGGGCACCCGCGAGGTGCGGCACCTGGTCCGTTCCCTCGCCGCCGACGGCGCCACCGTGTTCGTCTCCAGCCACCTGCTCGCCGAGGTGGAGCAGATCTGTACCCACGCGGCCATCATGAGCGCCGGACGCCTCGTGGCGCAGGGCCCGCTCACGGAGCTGCGCCGGGCCGGAAACGCCAGGATCCGGCTGCTGACCCCCGACCCCGGGGACGCCGCCCGGGTGATGGCAGGCCTGGGGCTGCGGCCCGACGGCGGCACCTCCGCGGCGGCCGGCGAACTGCTGTTCGCGCAGCTGCCTGCCGGGCCCGACGACGACGCCCCCACGCCGGAGGCACTGGTGCAGGCCCTCGTCGCGGCCGGCGTCCGGGTGCGCGGCTTCGCCCTGGAACAGGGCAGCCTTGAGGACCGTTTCGTCGAGCTGACGGGAGAGGGGTTTGACGTTGCCCAATGAACCGTCGGTAGCCCTCCCTCCGGGCGCGGCCAGGGCCTCCGGCCTGCGCCTGCTCGGGTCCGAACTCGGCGTGCTCTTCCGCCGCCGCCGGACCTGGGCCATGCTGCTCGCCCTGGCCGCCATCCCGGTGCTGATCGCCGTGGCCGTGCGGCTCTCCTCCGCCGTGCCGCCGGGGCGCGGGCCCGCTTTCCTGGACCGGATCAGCCAGAACGGGCTGTTCGTGGGCGTCACCGCGATGCTGGTGGCCGTGCCGCTGTTCCTGCCCCTGACCATCGGCGTGGTGGTCGGCGACACCCTGGCCGGCGAGGCGGGCCTGGGAACCCTGCGGTACCTGCTGGCGGCGCCGGCCGGCCGCGGCCGGCTGCTGCTGGTGAAGTACGCCGGCGCCGTCGTGTTCGCCGTCGCCGCCCCGCTCACCGTGGCGCTGGTGGGGGCCGGCATCGGGGCGGCGCTCTTCCCGGTGGGGCCCGTGACACTGCTCTCCGGCGACACGATCGGCGCCGCCGAAGCGCTGGGACGGCTGCTGCTGATCGCCGCCTACCTGGCCGTGTCCCTCGTCGGGCTGTCCGCGATCGGCCTGTTTATGTCCAGCCTCACGGACGTGCCCGTCGGCGCGATGGCGGCCACGGTGGTGCTCGCCGTGGTCGCCCAGGTCGCGGATGCGCTGCCGCAGCTGGAGTGGCTGCACCCATGGCTGTTCAGCCACCGCTGGCTGGACTTCGCCGACCTGCTGCGCCAGCCCATCGTCTGGGACTCGTTCGCCGCCAACGCCTTGCTGCAGGGCGGGTACCTGGCCGTGTTCGGGTCGCTCGCCTACGCCAGGTTCGCTACCAAGGACGTGCTCTCCTAGGTCCTCCGGCCGGTGCCGGGACCGGGTGTCAGTCCGGGGCGTCAGTAGCGGGCGGCGATGGGGTGGAGCTGCATCCCGGACATGGCGGCAAGGTCCGTCACGGTGATACCCGCGTCCACATTCAGCGCCTGCACCACCCGCCCGCCGCCCAGGTAGATGGCCACATGGTAGAACCCCGGGGCAGACCCCCAGACCAGCAGGTCGCCCGGCTGCGCCTGGGACAGCGGGACGTGGACGGGCGCCTGGGCGAACTGCTCGGACGCCGTCCGGGGCAAGGACTTGCCGGCCGCCGCGAAGGCATTCTGCACCAGGCCCGAGCAGTCAAAGCCGTAGGCGCCGGTTCCGCCGTACTGGTAGAAATACGGCGCGCCGGTCTTGCCCAGCGCCACCGACACCGCGGTCTGGTTGGAACCGCCCGGAGCCGGCGCGGGCGGGGGCGGCGGGGCAGGAGCCTGCGGCGGGGCCGGTGCCGGGACTGGCGGCGCGGGAAGATCGGGAGCCGCCGGGGGAGCAGGCGCCGGAGGAACAGGCGCCGGCACGGCCGGCGCGGGCACGGCGGGCGCGGGCGCCGGCTGCCCCGGCCGGGCGGGCTGCGGGGCCGGCAGCTGGTTGGACACGGCCGTCACGGCCGCCAGCTGCGCCTGCTGGCGCTGCCGGTCCAGGGCATCCACCCGCGCCGACTCGAGTGCCACGGTGGTGTTCCGCAGTGTGGCCAGCTGGTCCACCAGTACCGTGCGCTGCGCCGCGGCGTCGGTCACCGCGCGCTGCCGGGCCTCGTTGGCCCGTTCGGCGTCGGCCTTGCGGGATTCCGCCGTGCGGGCTGCGTCGTCGGCGGCGCGGTCGGCGTCGGCCGCGGAGGCCTTTGCCGACTGGGCGGCAGCGGCGGCGGTTTCCGCCGACTGGAAGGCCCGGGTGCGGCCGGCGGCAACCGCCTCAAGGGTGGCGGCCTGCTGCAGGGCCTGGCCGTTGCTGCTGACCAGGCTGCCGAGGGCCGGCGTCATTCCGCCGTTGCGGTACAGGTCCCCGGCGAGCTGGCCGATCAGCTTGCGCGCCTTGGCCTGTTCGGCCTCGGCGGCGGAGGCCTTGGCGGCCGCCAGCTTGGCGGCGTCCCGCCGGATCCCGAGCTCCACCAGGGCGTCGGCGTAGGCGTTGTTGGCCGAGAGCGAGGCGGCCAGCCCGTTGTCCCGGGCCGTTGCCGCCTCCGCCAGGAGGCGGTCGATGCGGGTGACCTGCTCCGCCGTCGCGCTTTCACTGGATTTCGCCGCGGCGATGTCCTCCGGCGACGGAAGGTCAGGGGCGGCCGGCACCCTCACTCCCGGGACGGAGCCCGCAGGGGCCGGAGCGGCCTGGGCCGGGACGGCCAATGTTGCCAGCAGCACGACGGCGGTGCAGAGGGCTGTGCCCCTGCCGACCGGTCGGGTCCAAACCATGGAAAACCTCGCTGCGTTCAGGCTGGCGCGAGCGAGGTCGGAATTTCGGCACGGTTAAATGCCCCTCTGCGGATCGCCCAGCACGGACGAGGCTACGTGCCAAATACCACTTTGGCAACAGAGGTCACATCAATAACATAAACAACAATGATGTCATTCGGTCACATTTATTCCGGTGTGTCGCGTCGTGACCGGTCGGACGTCAGGCGTGCTGGTGGGCCTCGTGCTCCGCGTGGGTGGCGGGTTCGAGCTGGAAGGTGCAGTGCTCGGTGTCGAAGTGCGAGCCGAGGCAGCTGACCAGTTTGTCCAGCACCCGGTCGGCCCCGCGGGCGCCCAGCGCAGCGTCCTCCACCACCACGTGCGCGGAGAACACCGGCACCCCCGAGGTGATGGTCCAGATGTGGATGTCGTGGACGGAGACCACACCGTCCACGGCCAGGATATGTTCGCGGATCATTTGCACGTCCACGCCCTTGGGCGTGGCTTCGAGGAGCACGTCGACGACGTCGCGGAGCAGGTGCCAGGCCCGGGGCAGGATCATCAGGGCGATCACGATCGAGGCGATGGTGTCCGCGGCCTGGTAGCGGGTGGCCATAATGACCACGGCGGCGACAATGACGGCGAAGGAGCCCAGCAGGTCGCCGAGCACCTCGAGGTAGGCGCCGCGGACGTTGAGGCTTTCCTTCTGGGCGCCGCGCAGGATCAGCAGCGATACGAGGTTGGCGACTGCGCCCAGGACGGCGGCGAAAAGCATCACGTCGGTGTGCACCTCGGGGGCCGATCCGAGCCGTCGGATGGCCTCCGTGAAGATGACCACGGAGATGACGATCAGGACCAGCGCGTTGGCCAGCGCGGCCAGGACTTCGGCCCGCTGGTAGCCGTAGGTCCTCGCATCGCTCGCCGGCCGCGCCGCGATCCAGGCGGCCAACAGGGCGATGAAAACGCCGGCCGCGTCGGAGAGCATGTGCCCGGCGTCGGCGAGCAGGGCCAGCGAGCCGGAGACCATGGCGCCGGCGACTTGGATCAGGACCACGGCAAGGGTGATGGCCAGGACGGCGATCAGGCGTTTGCGGTGCTTGCCGGTGGCCGTAATGCCGTGCGAGTGGCTGTGGTCGTGTCCCATGATTCCAAGGCTAGTCGCCCCGGGGCTGGCTAGCCCCAGCCGAGCTCGTGCAACCGCTCGTCGCTGATGCCGAAGTGGTGCGCGATTTCGTGCACCACGGTGACGGTTACTTCCTCGACCACGTCCTCGCGGGAGGTGCAGAGCTCCAGGATCGGCCGGCGGTAGATGGTGATCCGGTCCGGCAGCGAGCCCGCGTCCCACCAGGAATCCCGCTCGGTCAGCGGCACGCCCTCGTACAGGCCCAGCAGCACGGTGTCCGGGTCCTCGCCGGGCTGCGGGATGTAGTCGTCCTCGATGAAGACGGCCACGTTGTTCATGGTCTTCGCCAGCTCCGGCGGGATCTGGTCCAGCGCGTCACCCACGGCGGCTTCGAACTCGTCCTCGGACATCGGGAACGGCCCGCCCTCGGGCCCGGTGCGCTCGCGGCCGTCGTCGTTTCCGGAGTCGTTTGCGTCAGGCACGATCGGCAGGCCGGGTGGCAGTGAAGCGGGCATACCCAGAACTCTATGCCCCCGGCTTCGCGACCGGCCCGGGAGTCTGGCGGGAATTCGGGCGCGAGCGGCGCCGGGTCAGGGAGACGCCGGCGAGGCAGATCATGCCGCCCACCAGACCCCAGATCGTGGGAATTTCGCCCAGCACCAGCCAGGAGATCAGGATCGTGGTCCCCGGCACCAGGTAGGTGGTCGCGGCGAGCCGTCCGGCGTCGATCAGGGAGAGCGCATAGGCCCAGGTGGTGAACGCGATCGCGGTGGGGAAGACACCGAGGTAGACCAGGCCCAGCGTCGCCGGCAGCGGCGCGGCCTGCAGCTCGGCGACGAGCTGGCCGCTGAAGGGCAGGCAGCACACGGCGCCCACCATGATGCCGAACCAGGTGGCCTGGGCCGCGGGGAACTTCCGCAGCACCGGCTTCTGCACGATGACGCTGACCGCGGCGAGGGCGGCGGCGAGCAGGCAGAGCAGCACCCCGGCGACGTCCGCCGTCGAGCGCTGGCCGGAGCCGAGGGCAATCACCGCGACGCCGCCGAATGCGACCAGGCTGCCGATGATGAGCCAGCGCGGGAAGCCCTCTTTCAGGATGATCCCGGCCATCACGGCGACCAGGATGGGGTTGACGTTGATCAGCAGCGCGGCCGTGCCGGCGTCGAGCATGTGTTCGGCGGCGTTCAAGGCAACGTTGTAACCGCCAAACCACATCACGCCGTAGGCCAGAATGGGCCACCACTCGCGGCCCCGGGGGAACGCGGCCGCCTTGCGGAACTGCGGCAGCACCACCAGGCCCAGCACGACGGCGGCCACCGAAAGCCGGCCCAGGGTCAGCGCCCCGGGGGAGAAGCTGGGCCCGACGGCGCGGATCCCCACAAAGGCCGATGCCCAGAGGACCACGGTGACGACGACGGCGGCGATCCCCAGCCCGCTGATCTGTCCAGGCCGGAGGGGCTTGGCCGCGGCGGGCGGGGCGGCATGCGCGGCCGCCTCGTGGGTGCTGTTGGGGTGGATGCTGTCCGGGTTTGTGGTGCCCGGGTGGGCGCTGTCCGGAGTGGGGGAGCCTGTCTCGGCGGTTGTTGCCATGCTGCCAATCTAGCCCGAGCGGCGGGCCTGCGGCTGGCGGAAATCGGTCAGGTCTAGTCGGTTTCCTGCCAATGTTCCCGGCAGTGGTCCGGCCAGCGGTTCGGGCAGCGCCGCGGCCGGCCTCACCGGAGGACGCGGGCGGCCGCCTGGACGGCGTCCGCCACCTCGCCCAGCGCCGCCGAGCCGCGCCGCCACTGCTGCCAGTACAGGGCCACGTCCACGGGGGTGCCGGGACCGAGGAGCTCCAGCGTCCCGGCCCGGAGGTCCTCGCCGATCTCGATCTCGGGCATCAAGCCCCACCCCATGCCCCAGCGGATGGCATCGCCAAACTCCTGGGCGGCCGGGACGTAGTGCCGCGGCGGCTGCAGGGCTGAACGGCTGAACCGGCGCAGCCAGCGGTCCTGCAGATCGTCCTTGCGGTCGTAGACCAGCACGGGGGCGTGGGCCAGCGCCGCGGCCGTGACGCCGGATTCAAACCAGCGGCGGGAAAACTCCGGCGCGCAGACCGGAAGGTAACGCATAACTCCCAGCCTGCGCGAAGAACAGCCCGGAACCGGCGCCGCCGTCGCCGTGATCGCGGCGGCCGCGGCGCCGGCGCGCAGAAGGTCCAGCGAGTGCTCCTGGTCCTCGCGGAGGATCTCCAGCTGGATGGTGTCCCCAACTGCCGCCAGTCCGGCCAGGGCCCAGGTGTGCAGTGAATCGCTGTTGATCACCAGGGTCAGGCGGGTCCGCCCGTGGGGTTCCGCCGGCTCCAGTTCCTCGGCGAGGTCCGCGGAGAGCAACTCCAGCTGTCGGGCGAACCGCACCACGGCCTGGCCGGACTCCGTGAGCCCCGGCGGCCGGGCCCGGGTCAGCACCGGCCGGCCGACGGCTGCCTCGACGGCGCGGATGCGCTGGCTGATGGCCGAGGGTGTCACGGACAAGTGGGCGGCTGCCGCGTCGAAGCTGCCATGGGTGATGATGGCCGCCAGCGTCCGGGCCTGTTCCGGCGAGATGTCGATCATTAGCCCATCTTACGTATGACCAGAAAGTTTAACTGGTTTCATCTGGAGGCGGCACCTACCGTTGAACAGTGATCTTCCCCCTAGTTTCCGGCCTCTCCGCCGGGCTGTCGCTCATCGTCGCCATCGGCGCGCAGAACGCCTTCGTGCTGCGCCAGGGCATTCAGCGCTCCCACGTCGCCATGGTGGTGGCAGTCTGCGCCGTGTCGGACCTGCTGCTGATCCTGCTGGGCGTCGCCGGCATCGGGGTCCTGCTGGACCGGGCGCCGGCTGCCCTGGTGGTGATCCGGTGGGCCGGGGCCGCCTTCCTGCTCGCCTATGGGGCGCTCGCAGCCTGGCGTGCGGTCCGCGGGGAGCAGCTGGACCAGACCCTGGGCAAACCGGCCGGCAGCCGGGCCGCCGTGCTGGCCACCTGCCTGGCCTTCACCTGGCTCAACCCGCACGTCTACTTGGACACCGTGCTGCTCCTCGGGTCGCTCGCGGCTGCCCAGGGCGAGGCCGGACGGTGGTGGTTCGCCGCCGGGGCGGGCCTGGGCAGCATTGCCTGGTTCACCGCCCTCGGCGCGGGGGCGCGGTTCCTGACCGACCTGTTCCGGCGCCAGGCTGCCTGGCGCGTGCTCGACGCCATGATCGCCGTCGTGATGGTGACCCTGGCCGTGTTGCTGCTGGCCTGAGCGTTGCGGCCGGATTGGCAGGCTACCTGCCGCGCCCGGCCCATTCCAGGAGCCGATCCACGGGCCAGGTGGTGATGATCCGCTCCGCAGGCACGTTGTTCCGGGCGGCCCGCTCCGCGCCGTACTGCAGGAAGTCCAGCTGGCCCGGGGCGTGCGCGTCGCTGTCGATGCTGAAGAGGCAGCCGGCGTCGAGCGCCAGTTGGATCAGTTCATCCGGCGGGTCCTGGCGCTCCGGCCGGGCGTTGATCTCGACGGCGACGTCGTGGTCCGCGCAGGCCTCGAACACCCGCTTCGCGTCGAACTCCGACGGCGGCCGCGTCCCCCGCGAGCCGTTCAGGAGCCGGCCGGTGCAGTGGCCCAGCACCCGGGTGTGCGGGTCCTCGATTCCGGCCAGCATCCGCCGGGTCATGGTGCGGCTGTCCGAGCGGAGCTTCGAGTGCACGCTCGCCACCACGATGTCCAGGCGGTCCAGCAGCTTTGGGGCCTGGTCCAGCGTCCCGTCCTCCAGGATGTCGACCTCGATGCCGGCGAGCAGGCGGACGCCTGGGCGGCCGGCGTCGATCGCTGCGACCAGGTCCAGCTGTTCACTCAGGCGTTCGGCGCTCAGCCCGTTAGCGATCCGCAGCGTGGGCGAGTGGTCGGTCAGGGCCAGGTATTCGCGGCCGAGCATCCGGGCAGCATCCAGCATGGCCTCCACCGGGGACCCGCCGTCGGACCAGTTGCTGTGCGTGTGCAGGTCCCCGCGGAGGCTGGCCAGCAGCTCGCGGCCGCCCTCGGCGAGCGGCGCGGCGCCGCGTTCGCGCAGGCCCGCGAGGTAGTCGGGAATCCCGCCGTCGACGGCCTGGGCGATCACCTCGAACGTCCGGTCGCCGATCCCTTTCATACGCTTGAGCCGCCCGTCCCGCATCCGCGCGGCCAGTTCCTCGGGGGAGAGGCCGGCGATCAGATCGGCCGCCTTGCGGAACGCCTGGACTTTGAAGGTGGTGGCGCGCTCGCGTTCGAGCCAAAAGGCGATCTCGTTGAGGGCAGCGGCGGCGTCCATCTGCCCATCATCCGCACAGCGGTACCGGCCTTGTCCAGACCCCGCCGGCTGCGTATTCCCGGGTCGTGGGGCCGATTTTGGAGTTTCCGGAAGTTGGCCCTATAGTTTTATAGGTCCAGTTCGGAGGAACCCGAAGGGCGCAAAACGGAAGGCTTCGGCCCTTGTTTTTTGCCCTTGATCCAGTGGGTTTTACCGGATGGCGTCCTGGCCCCCATCGTCTAGCGGCCTAGGACACCGCCCTTTCACGGCGGCGGCACGGGTTCGAATCCCGTTGGGGGTACGCAAGGAACTGGTCGGGCCGGATGAAAAAGTCTGGTAGGCTAAAGGCCTTGAAAAATTGCAGTAGCGATACTGCAAGCAGCAAGAAACAGCAGTAAAAGCAAGGCCCTGTAGCGCAGTTGGTTAGCGCGCCGCCCTGTCACGGCGGAGGTCGCGGGTTCAAGTCCCGTCAGGGTCGCTCTGATTGCCAGAAGAAATTCCGGCCGTCAAGGTGACACGTCACCTAGGCTCTGTAGCTCAGTTGGTAGAGCGTTCGACTGAAAATCGAAAGGTCACCGGATCGACGCCGGTCGGAGCCACCAGCTAGAACCCCGCAGTTCCCGGTTTTAGGGGAGCTGCGGGGTTTTTTCGTTTACAGCGTGAAGCGTGAGCCGGGGCGCCGACTGCGGGAAGTCGGCGCCCCCCTGTCCGGACCGGTCAGCGCCAGCCGAGCTGTGGCGCCACGTGCTGGAGGATGGATTCGATCACGTGGGCGTTGTAGTCGACACCAAGCTGGTTCGGGACAGTGAGCAGCAGCGTGTCTGCGGCTGCGATCGCCTCGTCTTCGGCCAGCTTGGCGGCCAGTTCGTCCGGTGCGCCCGCGTAGGACCGGCCAAAAATGGCACGGGTCTTCTCGTCGATGTTGCCCACCTGGTCCGAACTCCGGCGGTCCCGGCCAAAGTAGTGCCAATCGCGTTCGTCCGTGAGTGCGAAGATGCTGCGACTGACCGAAACGCGCGGTTCCCGCTCGTGCCCGGCTTCCTTCCAGGCCTGCCGGTAGAGCTCGATCTGCTCCGCCTGCTGGATGTGGAACGGCTTGCCGCTCTCGTCGTCTTTGAGCGTGGAGCTCTGCAGGTTCATGCCAAGCTTTGCCGCCCAGACGGCAGTGGCGTTTGAGCCGGAACCCCACCAGATGCGCTCGCGCAGACCCTCCGAGTGCGGCTCCACGCGCAGCAGGCCGGGTGGGTTCGGAAACATCGGGCGCGGATTCGGCGCCGCAAATCCCTCACCAGTGAGCACCTCGAGCAGTCGCTCGGTGTGCCGGCGGCCCATGTCGGCGTCGGACTCGCCCGCAGCGGGAGCGAAGCCAAAGTGGCGCCAGCCCTCGATGACCTGCTCGGGTGACCCCCTGCTGATGCCCAGCTGCAGCCGGCCTCCGGAGATCAGGTCTGCCGCGCCGGCGTCCTCCGCCATGTAGAGCGGGTTCTCGTAGCGCATGTCGATCACGCCGGTACCGATCTCGATGCGGCTGGTCCTTGCCCCGATCGCGGCAAGCAACGGGAACGGGGACGCATATTGCTGGGCGAAGTGGTGGACGCGGAAGTATGCGCCGTCCGCCCCCAGTTCCTCGGCCGCGACGGCGAGGTCGATCGCCTGCAGCAGCGCGTCCGACGCGGTGCGCGTGCCGGATTCTGGGTGGTCGGTCCAATGGCCGAAGGAGAGGAATCCAATGTTCTTCACACCGGAAGCCAACGTGGTGATGTAGACACCTATTCCCCAGGTCAGGGCGCGGCCGGGGTTTTTCGTTTACAGCAGTACGACCCATTCGGCGTAGAAGATCCCAAGGGCGACGGCGACGAACAAGCCCGCAATGATCCAGAAGCGGGCCACCACAGTCACCTGTTCCCAGCCCTTCAACTCAAAATGGTGATGCAGCGGCGTCATGAGGAAGACGCGCTTACCTCCGGAGAGTTTGAAGAAGCCCACCTGGATGATGACGGACAGGGTGATCATCACGAACAGCCCGGCCATGATGACCAGGAGCAGTTGGGTGCGCGACAAAATGGCGAATCCCGCGATGGCGCCGCCGAGGGCGAGTGACCCGGTATCGCCCATGATGATCTTCGCCGGCGTGGTGTTCCACCAGAGGAATCCGACGAGCGAGCCGCACAATGCGGCGGCTATCAGGGCCAGGTCCAGCGGATCCCGCACTTGGTAGCAGATATTGGCGGGGACACCGGGATCAGCACATCGTTGGTTGAACTGCCAGATGCCCATCAGCATGTAAGCACCGAAGACTAAGATTGACGCCCCCGCGGCGAGGCCGTCGAGCCCGTCGGTGATGTTCACGCCGTTGGATGCCGCTGTGAGGATCAAGATGGACCACAGGATGAACAAGATGGCGCCGATCAGCGGCCCGGCAAAGGCTAGATCGAAGGGCGTGTCCCGAACGAATGAGATTGCGGTGGAGCCTGGCGTGCGGCCGTTTTCGTCGGGAAAGCTGAGGGCGAGGATGGCGAACGTAGTCCCGACCGCCGTCTGGCCGATGATCTTCGCCGGCGCAGTGAGTCCGAGGCTGCGCTGTTTGGAAACCTTGATGTAGTCATCGAAGAAGCCCACAAGTCCCATGCCGACGGCGACCATGAGCAGCAGCAGTCCCGAGGCAGTTGGGCCTGCCGAAGCCACGCCAAGCATGGTCATTATGCCGTGGGTTGCGAAGTAGGCGATGACCACGGACCCAATGATCCATGCCCCGCCCATGGTGGGAGTGCCTCGCTTGGTGTGGTGCGAGGTGGGCCCGTCGTCGCGGATGAACTGGCCGTAGTTTCTCTTCACCAGGTATCGGGCGAGCACCGGTGTGCCGCTCAGCGCCAAGATCAGGGCCAAGCCCGCAGCAAGAAGCAGCGCAATCATTTCAGTGGTGCACCCTTCTGTTCCCCGGACCAGGTCCGTCGCATCCAGTCGTTGGCTGAGGTGGATCGCCGGGCACCGCCGCCGCCTCGTTCGACGCCGATCCTAGCGGATCGCTTTTCACCCCCCCGGCCCGGCACCTCCATCGATTGCTCCGTAACCGCCCTTTTGGGGCGTCATGACGGCAGTTATGGAGCAACCGATGCGGATGGGTGCTCGACGGCGGCACACGGGTTTGGGGACACGCCGACGGGCCCGGCTAGACTCGCACGCTGGGGAAGACGCCAATGCCGTGGTCCGTCCCGAGGAGGGGTCCGCGGCGCAATCTCGACCAGAAGAGTGATTTTGAATAAGACTGCACGCCCGCTGACCGCCGCCGCCCTGCTTGCCGCCCTGGCCTTGACCGCCTGCTCGGCACCTGAAGCCGCCGCCCCGCCGTCGTCCTCCGCACCGCCAGCGTCGGCATCCGCAACGGCCAGCGCCACCAAGTCCTCGGGCCCCTACGGCGATTTTCCGACGGCGGCCGAAGCCTGCAAAACGATCTCGGAGCAGGCCACGGGCGCGTCGCTGTTCCCGCTCTCGGCGGCGCAGGGTAAGACCGCCGAACTCGAACAGTTGAAGGCCGAAATGAGCCGCACGGCCGAGCGGGTCCCGGACAGCTTGAAGGCCGCCTTCGCCAAACTCAACCAGGTGGCCGTGGCCGGCCTGAGCGACCAGACCGTCTACTCCAGCGGCAAGTTCCAGGCCGCCATGGCGCCGGTGACGGGCTGGATCGCCGCCAACTGCAAGTAGGCCGCTCCGCCCCCGGCCCCGCCCCGGCGGCGCCCCGGCGGCCCGGTCGAAATCCTGCCCATCCGGCCCCATGGTCGCCCCCTAGCGCTAGGGTGGTGTCAAAGAGAAGGGGGAGTGCCAGATGGAGTACCAGGATCCTCAGTCCGCACCGGGCCTTGAGGCGGGCCAGCCGGGGTCGGCCCGTACCGCGACCGGCCGCACCGTGATATCCGAAGCCGCCGTCGCCAAGGTGGCCGGCATCGCCGCCCGGGCCGTCCCAGGGGTCTATTCCCTCGGCAGCGGACCGTCCCGCGCCCTCGGCGCCTTCCGCGACGCCGTCGGCAGCACGGACCACGCCGCCGGGGTGCGCGCCGAGGTTGGCGAGACCCAGGTGGCTGTGGACATTGACCTCGTGGCGCTCTACGGCACCCCGCTTCATCCCCTGGCGGACCAGATCCGGGCCGCGGTCTACGCCGCCGTGGAGGAACTCGTCGGACTCCAGGTCATCGAGGTCAACATCGAGATCCACGACGTCTTCGTCCCCGGCCCGCCCAAGCCGCCGGCCCCCGGCGAAACCCGGCCCGTGAGAGAGGTACTCCAGTGAACCTGACCGTAGTCGGTATGGCCGCCGGCGCCTTCCTGGCCTTTATGTCCTTCGCGTTCGGCGTCTGGGGCTTCCTGGGCTCCCTGCTCTTCATGGCCCTTGGAGCCCTGCTGGGCCGGGCGGCGGAAGGGAAACTGGACCTGCGCAGCGTGTTTGACGCCATCACGGGCCGGCGTTCCTCCTCATGAGCGTCCCCGCAGGACGGCCCTTGGACGGACACAACCGGATTAGCACCCAGGCCCTCACCAGCGTCGCCCGCGCCGCCGCCGCCGAGGCGCTCGGCGTTCCGGCCCAGGACGTCCGGGCGGACTGGACCGACGACGGCGGCCTGCTCGCCCTCTCGCTCGCCACGCCGATCGCCGTCCCCTCGCTGACTGCCGTGCTTCGGGACCCGGCCCGCGTCGCCGGCTTCGGCGGCCCCATCTGGGACCGCGCCGTGGCCGCGAAGGCGCAGATCCTTCGCCGCGTGACAGAACTCAGCGGCGCGCAGCTGAGCCGGGTGGATATCCGCATCAGCGGCGCCAGCGTCAGCGACGGCGGGAGGGTTCGGTGAGCCACGCCGCTGAACGCCACTACGGCGAAGCCGCCGCGCCCCGGGAGACCGGAACCGACGAAACCGGCGCCGGCCCCATCGCCGCCCCGGGTGCCGGGCCCGGGAGCCGCCCCGCGGCGGCCGGGATGGAGCGCGTCCTGGCGCGGGAGACCAGCTCTTCCCGCGCGTTCGCCGCCTCCATCGCGGCGATTCTGGTCATCGGGCTGTGCGGCTACGCCCTGCTGGAGACCGCCGTGCGCGCCGTCGGGCAGCCACCGTGGCTGATCGACCCGCAAACCGCGGCGGACCGGATCACGGCCCTGCCCGCCGGCGTCGCCCCGCTGCTGCTCGGCGTCACCGGCGCCGTGGTCTTTGCCGCCGGGCTCTTCTTTTTCCTCAACGCGGTGCTGCCCGGACGGCGGGCCCGGCACGTGCTCGCGGACCCGCGGGCCGCCGTTGTGGTCGACGACGAGGTGATCGCCTCGGCGCTGGCGCGGCGTGCCAGGCTGGCCGCCAACGTGACGCAGGAGCAGGTGATGGTGGTGGTGTCCCGGCGCCAGGTGCTGGTCAATGTCCGGCCCACCTCCGGCGTGCCGCTGCGCGAAGCGGACGTGCTGGCAGCCGTGCAGGCCGAGCTCCGGGCCATGGCGCTGTCGCCCATGCCCGAGGTCCGGGTCAACCTTGCCTCCTCGGGGGTGATCGGCGCGTGAACGGCACCCCACGAGTCCTGAACCGGATCCTGATCGGCATCCTCGGCGCCAAACTCCTTGTCATTGGAACCCTGATCGTGCTGCTCGCCACCGTACCTGCGGTCGGAAGCTGGTGGCAGGGCTGGTCGGCCGGGATGTGGGGCGCCGTCCGCGGACTGTTCGACCGAACCCGGTTCCCCGGCCGGGCCGAAAGCTGGCTGTGGATTGTCATGGTGGTCCTGCTGCTGGCGGTGATCGGTGTGATGGTGGCGTGGCTGGCACAGCAGGGCAAGGGCCGGGCGAACCTGCTCGTCGCCGAGGACGACCCCGGTGAGGTCCCGGGCAGCGTCCGGATCGGCGGGGGCGTGGCGGAACAGGCGCTCAGGGCCGCCCTGGCCGACCGGCCGGACCTGGCCGGCGCCACGGTGGCCACCTATGAGTTCGAGGGCGAACCGGCCTTGCGGGTCAGGGTGCTGCCGCGCCAGGGTGTGGCCCCGCACCTCCTGGCCGGGGAGGTCTCGGCCCTGGTCGAGGCGCTGGACGCCGTTGTTGGCAAACGCACGCCCGTGCTGATCCACATCGGGTCCGGCGCCCGCTCCAGGTTCGGCCGCGCCGAACGCGTCCGCTGAACGAGTCAACTGACCGGAAGCCGCGCGCGTCAGTCCGGTGAGGTTTTGGCAACATTTACCCCACCCGAAACCCCGGCCCCACACGGCCCGCCGCCGCGGCCGGCCGGGGCGCAGGGGCCGGACACCGGTCCCGCCTGTGGTTTCCGTTGCATAAAGGTTTAATGTAAACGCTTGCATTTCTCGCCGCCGGGTCGCTAGTGTGATGGTCACCACACCAACTGCACCACCGGTCCATCCGGTACTCAGCGAGGAGCACCTGTATGAAAACCCGTAAGTATCTACTTCCCGTAGCCGCGGCCGGTGTTCTGGCCCTCTCCCTCTCGGCCTGTGCAGGCGGCGGCGGGGGCGGCGGCGGTGGCACCTCGGGCGGCGGCGATGCGGCGGCCAACCTCGACGGCCGCGGACCCATCACCTATGTCCAAGGCAAGGACAACAGCAACGTGGTCCGCCCGCTGATCGAAAAGTGGAACGCCGCGCACCCGAACGAGAAGGTCACGTTCAAGGAGCAGACCGACCAGGCCGACCAGCAGCACGATGACCTGGTGCAGAACTTCCAGGCCAAGAACGCCAACTACGACGTGGTCAGCGTCGACGTCGTCTGGACCGCGGAGTTCGCTGCCAAGGGCTGGCTCCAGCCGCTCAAGGACAAGATGGCCCTCGACACGGCCGGGATGCTGAAGCCGACCCTCGACGCCGCGTCCTACAAGGGCACCCTTTACGCCGCGCCGGAGTCTTCCGACGGCGGCATCCTGTACTACCGCAAGGACCTGGTCCCGACGCCGCCGAAGACCTGGGACGAGATGATGGGCATGTGCTCCATCGCCAAGACCAACAACATCGGCTGCTACTCGGGCCAGTTCTCGAAGTATGAGGGTCTCACCGTCAACGCTTCCGAGGCGATCAACTCCTTCGGCGGCTCCGTGCTGGACAAGGACGGAAAGCCGAGCCTGAACACCGCGGACGCCAAGGCGGGCTTGACCAACCTGGCGAAGGCCTACTCGGACGGCAACATCCCCAAGGAAGCCATCACCTACAAGGAAGAGGAATCCCGCCAGGCATTCCAGGACGGCAAGCTGCTCTTCCTGCGCAACTGGCCCTACGTCTACAACCTGGCCACCACCGAGGGTTCCTCCAAGGTCAAGGACGTGCTCGGCATGACGGCGCTCCCCGGCAAGTCGGGCCCGGGCGCTTCCTCGCTCGGCGGCCACAGCGCCGGCATGAGCGTGTACTCCAAGAACAAGGCCACCGCGCTGGACTTCCTGAAGTTCCTCACCACCGAGGAGACACAGAAGTTCTTCGCCACGCAGGGTTCGCTCGCTCCGGTGCTCACCAAGCTCTATGACGACAAGGAACTCGTCGCCAAGCTGCCGTACCTGCCGGTGCTGAAGACCTCGATCGAGAANCCGGTGCTCACCAAGCTCTATGACGACAAGGAACTCGTCGCCAAGCTGCCGTACCTGCCGGTGCTGAAGACCTCGATCGAGAACGCCGTCCCGCGTCCGGTGACCCCGTTCTACCCGGCCGTGACCAAGGCCATCCAGGACAACGCATACTCGGCCATCAAGGGCGAGAAGGCAGTGGACGCAGCGCTGTCCGACATGCAGAAGTCCATCGAAACCCAGTCAAAGTAGTCAACAATGGCAACCGAATTGGGCCCGACGCCGGTTAAGAAGCCGGCGTCGGGCGGCACCGAGCTCCACCACGCACCAAAGGGGGTGGGGGAGGACAACGCCATCGCCAGCCAGGGCAGGTGGGCGTCCTGGCTGTTGGCCCCCACCATCATCGCGCTGGCCATCGTGATCGTTTACCCGATCATCAGCGCCATCGTGATGTCCTTCCAGGCCGACGCGGGCCTCGATCCTGCCACGGGCCTGTTCGCCGAAGGCGGCCCGGCCGGCTTCACGAACTACATCAACTGGCTCGGCCAGCAGTGCGCGGCGCCCGACGGCGGCACCGTGTCCTGCCCGCCGGGCACCCTGGGCTCCCAGTTCTGGTCCGCGACGGCGACGACCTTCTTCTTCACCGTCGTGACCGTCACGTTCGAGACCGTGCTCGGCTTCTGGATGGCCATGATCATGGCCCGCACCTTCAAGGGCCGCAGCCTGGTCCGCGCCGCCGTGCTGGTGCCGTGGGCCATCCCCACCGCCGTCACGGCCAAGCTGTGGCTGTTCATCTTCGCCTTCGAGGGCATCGCCAACAAGCTTTTCAACACCTCCATCCTCTGGACCGGCAGCGAATGGCCGGCCAAGTGGGCGGTCATCATCGCGGACGTCTGGAAGACCACGCCGTTTATGGCGCTGCTGATCCTGGCCGGCCTGCAGATGATTCCGGCCGAGGTCTATGAGGCGGCCAAGGTGGACGGCGCTACGGCCTGGCAGCGGTTCCGGATGATCACCCTACCGCTGGTGAAGCCGGCGCTGATGGTGGCGATCCTGTTCCGCACCCTGGATGCGCTGCGCATGTTCGACCTCCCGTACATCCTGACCGGCGGCGCGAACAACACCACCACGCTCTCCATCCTGGTGATCAACCAGATCAGGCAGGGCTTCAATGTGGCGGCCGCACTATCCACCATTACCTTCATCATCATTTTCCTTGTCGCCTTCATCTTCGTGCGCTTCCTCGGCGCGAACGTGGTGGAACAGCAGACCGGTGCAAGTAAGGGGAAGAAATGACCACCGCCGCGACCGAGCTGCGCGCGCAGCAGGACCGTGGGCGCAAGACCGCCCAGAACCGGGAGAAGTGGGCCCAGGGCCGCACGTACCTAAGTGCCGTGGTGATCCTCATCTGGTGCCTGGCCCCGGCCTACTGGATGGTGGTGACGGCTTTCCGCGATGTCGGCTTCACCTACGACACCTCGATCCTGCCGACGCACGTCACGCTGGACAACTTCAACACCGCCTTCGATACCTCCTTCGGCAACCGCTTCGGCCAGGCACTGCTCAACAGTGTGTTCATCGGCGTCGTGGTGACCGTGGTGTCGCTGGTGATCGGCGTGTTCGCTGCGTACGCCCTGGCCCGGCTTAACTTCCGGTTCAAGTACCTTGTACTCGGCTTCATCCTGGGCGCCTCGATGTTCCCCGGCGTCGCCCTCATCACCCCGCTGTTCCAGCTGTTCACCAACATCGGCTGGATGGGAACCTACCAGGCCCTGATCATCCCGAACATCTCGTTCGTGCTGCCGCTGACCGTCTACACAATGACGTCCTTCTTCCGTGAAATGCCGTGGGAGCTCGAGGAGTCGGCCCGGGTGGATGGCTGCACACAGGGCCAGGCCTTCCGCAAGGTGATTATGCCGCTTGCGGCTCCGGCCATCTTCACCACGGCGATCCTGGCGTTCATCTCCTCATGGAACGAGTTCCTGATCGCCAGCCAGCTCTCCAGCGACAAGACCCAGCCGGTCACCGTCGCCATCGCGAGCTTCGCCGGCGCGCAGCCCAACCAGATCCCCTACACGGCGATCATGGCGGCCGGCACCATCGTGACCATCCCGCTGGTGATCCTGGTGCTGGTGTTCCAGCGCAAGATCGTGGCGGGCCTCACGGCGGGCGCCGTCAAGTGACGGCCACGTGAGCGCGGGTTTGTCATGACAGCCGGACAGAACCAGGGCGAGGTCCGGCCCACGCACCGCAGGGTGCGCTCGGGCGAGGACTTCGACATCATTATCGGGTTCCTGGGCTTCTGGGCCGTTGTGCTGCTGGCGGTCACCGTTTGGATGGAGGTGACCGCCCAGCCGGCCCTCGGTTGGGCCCTCGGTCTGCTGGGCGCGCTGCTGGCCCTGTACGGGATGATCCGGCTCCGGCGCCGGCTGCCCGGGCGGACGGCCGCCCGGCGGCGCTGAACCCGGGGCGTCAATGCGGCGCCGGGGTCCCGTCGGACACTAGGATAAAACGGCGCCGCGGGGGCGGCACGCCGGCCACGCTTCTGCGGCCGGACGACAAGGGGACACGGTGGCACGGACAACAGACAGGGCGCAACGCGGAGGCCACTCCGGCGTCAGCATCGAGGACGTGGCGGCGGCAGCCGGGGTTTCCACCGCCACCGTCTCCCGCGCCGTCAGGGGCCTGCCCCGGGTTTCGCCCGCCACCCGGGAAAAGATCCTCGACATCGCGCAGGCGCTCGGCTACGTCGCCTCGTCCTCGGCCTCGGGCCTGGCCACCGGACGCACCCGGACCATCGGGGTGCTGGCCCCCTTCGTCAGCCGCTGGTTCTTCTCCAAAGCCATCGAGGGGGCGGACCGGGAACTGCACGGCCGCCAGTACAACCTGTCGCTGTTCAACCTCGGCGGCCACGGCAGCCACCGCGAACGGCTGTTCAGCAAGACCATGGTCTACAAGCAGATCGACGCGCTCCTGGTCCTCTGCATGGCCCTGACCCGCGAGGAACTTGAGCACCTGCAGAAAATCGACATCCCGCTCGTCGTCGTCGGCGGCCACGTCGAGGGCTGCGCGTACATCGGGATTGACGACTACGAGGCCGCCTCCACCGCGGTGCGCCACCTCATCGGCCTGGGCCACAAGGACATAGCGCTGCTCCACGGTGACGACGAGACGGACCTGAACTTCGACGTTCCCCGCGTGCGGATCAAGGCGTTCCAGGATGTGATGGCCGAGGCGGGGCTCGACGTCCGGCCGGAATGGGACGAGTGGGGGGACTTCACCGTCCACAGCGGCCAGGAAGCGTTCCGCCGGCTGTGGGACCGGCCCGGTCCCAAGCCCACCGCGATCTTCTGCGCCTCGGACGAGATGGCCATGGGGGTCATTTTCGAGGCGCGCCGGGAGGGCGTCCGGATTCCGGAGGATCTCTCGGTGGTGGGGATCGATGACCACGAATTCTCCGCCGCCGTCGGCCTCACCACCGTGCGCCAGCGGCCCGACGAGCAGGCCGAACTCGGCACCAAAATGCTGCTGGACGAACTCGACGGCATGGCAGGGGCGGTGCGTTCCACCGTGGCACCGCACCGGCTGATCGTCCGGAGCACGACGGCGGCCCCGCGCCGTCCGGAGCCCCTGGCACCGGCGTCGGGCCGGCAGTCCCGGCACCGCTAGGCCGGCTGCCGGCACCTCAGGATGCGCGGGCCAGCTGCCGGATCGGAATCCAGCGGGAGGCAAGCCGCCGGTAGGCGGCCGCCGCGCCAGTCATGTCGCCCTCGGCGAGGCACTCGATCCCCAGCCGCACGTCCAGCGGGGATTCGTCCGGGTAGACCTTGTCCGCCACCGCGCCGTAGTCGAGCTCCACGACCGAATCGGGGTGGAAGAGCTCCAGCCACTCGGTGAGCTGGGTCAGGTCCTCCAGCATGTCGAGATCGGGGGCGGCGAGGGCGAGGTGGGCGACGGCGTGCCGGACCCGCTCCAGCGAGGCGCCGAGCGTCGCCCGGATCCGCACGGTGATGATCCGGCCACCGGACTCCACCACCTCCGTGGGGTCGGATTCCTGGAACAGGCAGAACCAGCTGAACGGGATCCCCCAGGTCGAGGCACGGGTGTGGACCCGGCCGATGCCTTCGCGCGCCTTGACCTGGTCGATGCGCTCCTGGTGCCGGTCGCGCTGCTCCTCGGGGATCAGCAGCTGCGCCAGCGGTCCGTGGATTCCCTCCATCAGGGCGTTGGCCGCCAGCCCGGCCCGGAGCACCAGCTGGCTGGGGCAGTACAGCAGCCTGGCCGGCAGCACCTCGCCGTCGTCGGCCTCTTCAGGGGCAGCAGGGCGGGAGCCCGTGCTGCGACCGGCGGTGTTTCCGCCGTCGCTGACGGCCAGCACGCGCACCAAGTCCGTGTGGCCGGTGGGGAAGGGGTCACCGCCGGGGCGGGTGATGCGGCCGAGCGAGGCCAGCAGCTCGGCGTTCTCCACGGCGGCGCGGGACTCCGAGCGGGCACCCGCGGACCGCAGGGCCTCCCGCTGCTCGGCGGGGAAGGCTTCCAGGGGCTCGTAGACCCGCAGCGTCGAGGAAAACGGCAACCCGGCCTGGCCGTGGTAGAGGTTCCCCGTCATTGCGGGCCCGCATTTCCCTGGCGCGTGGCCATCAGTCGGCCAGCTCCACGATCACCGGGGCGTGGTCCGAGGCGCCCTTGCCCTTGCGCTCTTCGCGGTCGATCGAGGCACCGGTCACCCGCGCCGCCAGGGCTGGGGAGGCCAGGATGAAGTCGATCCGCATCCCTTCCTTCTTCGGGAACCGCAGCTGGGTGTAGTCCCAGTAGGTGTAGACCCCGGGGCCGGGCGCGTGCGGCCGGACGACGTCGGCGAAACCGGCATCCTCGAAGGCGTGGAAGGCCGCGCGCTCCGGCTCGCTGACATGCGTCAGTCCCTCGGCGCGGAAATAGTCGATGTCCCAGACATCCTCGTCGCGCGGGGCGATGTTCCAGTCGCCCATCAGTGCGATCTGGGCCTCCGGGTTGGCCTGGACCCAGCCCTCGGAGTGGGCGCGGAGGGTGTCCAGCCAGCTGAGCTTGTAGGGCATGTGCTCATCATCGAGCGCCCGGCCGTTGGGGACGTAGAGGCTCCAGACCCGGATCCCGCCGCAGGTGGCGCCGATCGCGCGGGCCTCCTGCACCTCGTCCTTGCCGCCCTTTCCGAAGGCGGGCTGGTCCATAAAAGTGCGTTCGACGTCGTCGAGGCCCACCCGCGAGGCGATGGCTACCCCGTTCCACTGGCTCAGGCCGAAGTGGGCCACCTCGTAGCCCATCCGCTCGAAGAGCTCCCAGGGAAAGTTCTCGTCTTTGCACTTGGTCTCCTGGATGGCCAGGACATCGCAGTCCGTGCGCTGCAGCCAGGCCTCCACACGGTCGGCACGGGCACGGAGCGAGTTCACATTCCAGGTAGCAATTTTCACAGTTCCTAACTTACCTTTCCTGGGCCGGGGGTGGAGCGGCCGCGGCTGTCAGGCCCGAGCTACCTGCACGCGCCGGACGGTCTGGAGATTAGTAGGAAGTCCGAGTATATTCGGGAGCAGAGATGATCTAGGTCACATGCAAAGGAGCATTCCATCATGGTTCGTGAGCTTTCCCATTACGTCGGCGGACAGCACGTGGAGGGCACCTCGGGGCGCTTCAGCGACGTCTACGACCCCTGCACCGGCGAGGTCCAGGCACGCCTGCCGCTGGCCAGCGCCGAGGAAGTCCGCAACGTGGTGTCCAACGCGGAGAAGGGCCAGCTGGAGTGGGCCGCGATGAACCCGCAGCGCCGCGGCCGGATCCTGCTGAAGTTCGTGGACCTGGTCAACCAGAACATGGACGAGCTCGCCACCCTGCTCTCCTCCGAGCACGGCAAGACCTTCCTCGACGCCAAGGGCGACATCCAGCGCGGCATCGAAGTCGTCGAGTTTGCAGCGGGCGCCCCGCACCTGCTCAAGGGCGAGTTCTCCGACAGCGCCGGGACCGGCGTCGACGTCCACTCCATGCGGCAGCCGCTCGGCGTCGTTGCCGGCATCACCCCGTTCAACTTCCCGGCCATGATCCCGCTCTGGAAGTCCGGCCCCGCCCTGGCCGCCGGCAACTCCTTCATCCTCAAGCCTTCCGAGCGCGACCCCTCCGTGCCGCTGCGCCTCGCCGAGCTGTTCACCGAGGCCGGCCTGCCGGACGGCGTCTTCAACGTGGTCAACGGCGACAAGGAAGCCGTGGACGCCCTGCTTGAGGACCCCCGCGTCCAGGCCATCGGCTTCGTCGGCTCCACCCCGATCGCGCAGTACATCTACGCCACCGCCGCCGCGCACGGCAAGCGCGCCCAGTGCTTCGGCGGCGCCAAGAACCACATGGTGATCATGCCGGACGCGGACCTGGACATGGCCGCCGACGCCCTGATCGGCGCCGGCTTCGGCTCCGCCGGCGAACGCTGTATGGCCATCTCCGTCGCCGTCCCGGTGGGCAAGGCCACCGGCGACGCGCTCGTGGCGAAGCTGCAGGAACGGATCGCGGACCTCAAGGTGGGCCACAGCCTCGCCAAGGACTCGGACTTCGGCCCGGTCGTGGCCGCCTCCGCCAAGGAGCGGATCGAGGGCTACATCGCCGCCGGCGTCGAGGAAGGCGCCAGCCTGCTTACCGACGGCCGCGGCCTCAAGGTGGAGGGCTACGACGGCGGCTTCTGGGTGGGCCCGACCCTCTTCGACAACGTCACCAAGGACATGACGATCTACAAGGAGGAAATCTTCGGCCCGGTGCTCAGCGTGCTCCGCGCCGGGGACTACGACGAGGCCCTGCGCCTGTGCAGCGAGCACGAATTCGGCAACGGCGTGGCCATCTTCACCCGCGACGGCGACGCCGCCCGCGACTTCGCCAGCCGGGTCCAGGTGGGCATGGTGGGCATCAATGTCCCGATTCCGGTGCCGATCGCCTACTACACCTTCGGCGGCTGGAAAGCCTCCGGGTTCGGCGACCTCAACCAGCACGGCGCCGACGCGTTCCGGTTCTACACCAAGACCAAAACGGTCACCACCCGCTGGCCCTCCGGCATCCGCCAGGGCGCCAGCTTCGTGATGCCGGAAGGCAGCTGATGACGGAGCAGGGGACCGAACCGAACGCCGCCGGGCAGGCCGCCGAGGTCCGTTTCGAGCGCCGCGGCCGGCTCGGCGTCATCACGCTGGACCGGCCCAAGGCCGTCAACGCGCTGACCGCCGGCATGGCCGCCGCGATGCTGGAGCAGCTCACGGCCTGGGCCGACGACGACGCCGTCGCCGCGGTCCTGGTACGCGGCGCCGGCGAGCGTGGACTGTGCGCCGGCGGCGACATCGTGGCCATCTACCGGGACATGATCGACGGCGGCGACGCCACTGCGGACTTCTGGGCCGTCGAATACCGGCTGAACCTGCTGATCTCCGAGTACCCCAAGCCCTACGTGGCCTTTATGGACGGGCTGGTCCTGGGCGGCGGGGTGGGCATCTCCGCGCACGGCTCGGTCCGGATCGTCACCGAACGCACCCGGATGGGCATGCCGGAAACCACGATCGGGTTTGTGCCCGACGTCGGCGGGACGCTCCTGCTCTCCCGCTCGCCCGGCGAAACCGGCACCCACGCGGCGCTCACCGGAGCGCACCTGAGCGGCGCCGACGCACTGTTCCTGGGGCTCGCGGACACTTTCGTCCCCGCCGCGCAACTCCCGGACCTGGCGGCAGCGCTCGAAACGGAGCCCGTGGACGCCGCCGTCGCACGGTTCGCCGCAGAAGCGCCCCCCTCGGTCCTGGCCGCGCAGCAGGAATGGATCGATGTCTGCTATGCCGGCGACGACGCCGAGGAGATCCTGCGCCGGCTGCGCACCGTCGGCGGGGAAGCCGTGGACGTCGCCGACACGATCGCGGCCAAGTCCCCGACCGCCGTCAAGGTGGCACTGGCCTCGCTGCGCCGCGTCCGCGGGCTGAGCCTCGCCGAAGCCCTGGAGCAGGAGTACCGGGTGGGCCTGCGGTTCCTCGCCGGGCCCGACTTCCGCGAGGGCATCCGCGCCCAGGTGGTGGACAAGGACCGCACCCCGCACTGGCAGCCGGCCAGCCTGGCCGAGGTCAGCCTCGACGACGTCGAGGCGTACTTCGCGCCGCTGGGCGAGCGCGAACTGAAGCTTTCGAAGGAGCACGACAATGTCTGAAGCATCCGCGACTGAACCATCGCCGGCTGAAGCCTCGCAGCCCGCGGCGCAGGCCGGCCCCATCGCGTTCCTGGGCCTGGGCCACATGGGCGGCCCGATGGCCGTCAACCTGGTCAAGGCCGGGTACACCGTGACCGGCTTCGACGTGGTGCCGGCGGCGCTGGACGCCGCCAGAGCCCACGGGATCGCCACCGCGGACACCGCCGCCGAGGCCGTCGCGGGCGCCGCCGTCGTGCTGACCATGCTGCCCAGCGGCAAACACCTGCTGGATGCGTACCGCGGCACCCTTGATCAGCCAGGCAAACCCGGCGGGCAGGGCCTGCTGGCCGCCGCCGCGCCCGGGACGATGTTCCTGGACTGCTCCACCATCAACGTGGACGAGGCCCGCGAGGCCTCTGCCCTGGCGGTCGAGGCCGGCCACCGGGCCGTGGACGCGCCGGTCTCCGGCGGCGTGGTCGGCGCCGAGGCCGGAACCCTGACGTTTATGGTCGGCGCGGCCGACGAGGACTTCGACGCCGTCAAGCCGATGCTCGAAGTGATGGGCAAGCGGGTTGTCCACTGCGGCGGCCACGGCGCCGGGCAGGCCGCGAAAATCTGCAACAACATGATCCTGGGCGTCTCGATGATCGCCGTCAGCGAGGCCTTTGTGCTCGGTGAGAAGCTCGGGCTGACGCACCAGGCGCTCTTCGACGTCGCCTCGGCCGCCTCAGGCCAGTGCTGGGCGCTGACCACCAACTGCCCCGTGCCCGGCCCGGTGCCGACCAGCCCGGCCAACCGCGACTACCAGCCGGGCTTCGCCGGCGCCCTGATGGCCAAGGACCTGAAGCTGGCCCTCAACGCACTCGAAAGCACCGGGGTCGCCGCCCGGCTGGGACCGCTGGCCTCCGAAATTTACGATACCTTTGCCGCGGAAGGCGGTGCCGGCCGGGACTTCTCCGGCATCATCACCGACATCCGGGACAAATCCGAACAGCAGCCGAGGGGACAGGCATGAGCGAGTACACAAACATTCTGGTGGAGCGCCGCGGCCGCGTGGGCCTCGTGACTCTCAACCGGCCCGATGCGCTGAACGCCCTGAACAAGGCGACCATGGACGAGCTCGTCGCGGCCGTGACAGCGATGGACACCGACCCGGAGGTCGGTGCCGTGGTGGTGACCGGTTCCGCCAAGGCGTTCGCCGCCGGCGCGGACATCAAGGAGATGCAGTCCAAGGGCTACATGGAGATGTACGCCGCCGACTGGTTCCGCGGCTGGGAAGACTTTACGCGGCTGCGCATCCCCGTGGTGGCCGCGGTGTCCGGATTCGCCCTGGGCGGCGGCTGCGAGCTGGCGATGATGTGCGACTTCATAATCGCGGGGGACACCGCCAAGTTCGGCCAGCCCGAGATCAACCTGGGGGTCCTCCCGGGCATGGGCGGCTCGCAGCGTCTCACCCGCGCGGTGGGGAAGTCCAAGGCGATGGACATGATCCTCACCGGCCGTTTTATGGACGCCGAAGAAGCCGAGCGCGCCGGCCTGGTCTCCCGCGTGGTCCCGGCCGCCGAGGTCGTCGAGGAGGCCGTGAAGGCCGCGGCGGTGATTGCCTCCAAGTCCAAGCCGGTGGCCATGGTGGCGAAGGAGGCAGTCAACGCCGCCTTTGAAACCGGGCTGGCCCAGGGTGTGCTGTTCGAACGCCGCGTCTTCCACTCGCTCTTCGCCACCGAGGACCAGAAGGAGGGCATGGCCGCGTTCAGCGAGAAGCGGCAGCCCGACTTCACGCACCGGTAGCTCGTTTGCAGGAGGGACGGCCATGAACACCGGTTTTCTGGGCGTCGGAGCTTCCCCGGAGGAAGTCCACGCCCTGCTGCCCGGCGACAGGCTGGTCCCCGCCGCGGACGTGGTGATGGACCGTGGGTTCGACCTGCCGGCCCTGCCCGGGGCCGTCTGGCCGTGGTTCGTCCAGCTGGGCAAGGGACGCGCCGGCTGGTACCTGCCACGCTGGGCGGAGGCCCTGATTCCGGCCGGCCGCCGCGCCCTCCGAAACATCGACCCGGCCCTGCAGGACCTCCGCGCCGGGTACGTCATCCCCGACTGGGGCGGCCCCGGGGCAACGTTCGAGATCATGGCCGTCGACCCGCCGGCGGCCCTGGTCTACCGCTCGCAACGCGGCGCGCTCGCCCTCAGCTGGGCAATCGTGCTGCGCCCGACGCCGGGCACAGAGCCCGCGACGCGGGTGCACCTGCGGCTCCGGCTCGCCGGCGTCAAACACCGCCGCCTGGTGGAAACCGGCGGCGGCCTGTTCGATCTGCTGACCATCGCCGGGCTCGCGGCCGGGCTGAGGGAGCGGCTGGGGCCGGCCCGGCGCTGACGCCCAGCCGCCGCCGCGTCAGGCCCGGCGGCGGGCGCGGAGCACGGCATCCTGGACCGTGACCGGGGCGCCGTCTGAATCACCGGTGGCCCGCGGCCGCGAGGCGCAGGTCATGATCTCCCACTCCTCCGGGTCCAGGCCCGCGGCGATCTCCTCGGCGGTGAACAGCAGGCCGGGGGCGGAGGGCCGGCGCACGCTGGTCTCCAGGTCCGACGGATGGTGGCCGACAATCAGCAACGTCCCGCCCGGGGCCACCGACGCGGCCAGCCGGCTGTAGACCCCGTCGCGCAGCGGCGCCGGGAGGTGCAGGAACTGCGCGGACACCAGGTCAAAAGTCCCGGCCGGGGGCGGTGACACGGTGAGGTCCTGGTGCTGCCAGGTGATCCGGGCGGCGGTCTCCGGCTCGTCCTGAACCGCGGCGGCTGCCCTGGCCAAGGCGACGGAGGAGATGTCCACCGCCGTGACGCGCCAGCCGCGCCGGGCCAGCCAGGCGGCGTCGGCGCCCTCCCCGGCTCCGACGTCGAGCGCGGAACCGGGCGTGAGGTCCGCGGCCTCGGCCACGAGCTGGGCGTTGGGTTCACCGCTCCACACGGAGCTGTGCTGGCCGTGCTGGCGGTAGCGTTCGTCCCAGAACGATTCATCGAATTCCATGCAGTTCTCCTCCGGGGCGCGTCGTCTCGCGGCCGGGGTCCTCGCCGCCAATCCAGTCTAGGCGGACTGCGGCGCGCGGGAAGAGGAGGGAAGAAACTGTGCGCCGCCGGAGCGGCTACGCCGCGCTGATTCCGAAGAGCCCGATGATCAGGGCCATCACCATCAGGGTGACAAGCTCGTGCGCGCAGTTCAGCACGGTCAGGCCCACGGGGCGGCCCTCGAAGGCGTCGTGCGTGACGAAACGGGCCGCGGTGAAGCCGGCCCACAGGATCAGGGCGGTGACGAGGGTGTTGGCCAGGAAGTTGCCGCCGTAGAAGTGCTGCGAGATGGCGGCGGAGCCGGCCAGCACCCAGGCGCTGATGAAGCTGACGAGCAGCGTGACGAGGATGGGCTTGACCGCGTCCTTGGCGTCCCCGCTGGGGGTCACCTTGGCGACGCGCATCCAGTAGTTGCCGAACACCTTGGGCGTGTACCAGACGGATCCGACCACCATGCTGGACAGTGTCGCCAGCAGTACCGCCCAGATGTTGATTTCCGGAATCATTGCGCTCTCCTCGGCTCCGGCCCGTCCCTCCGACGGCCCGCAAGGGAAGTGTATTCCCTAGCCGCCGAAGTCCCCGGCATTGCGCCGGAAGTTGCCCAGGATCCGGATCAGCTGCTCCACCTCCGGCTCCTCGAAACCGGACCGGCCGAAGACCTCCGCGTTGAGCACCGCCGTCGCCCGCTTGGCGAGCGTGCGCCCCTCCGAGGTGAGCTCGATCAGCGTGGTCCGGCCGTCGGTGGGGTGCGGGGACCGGAGCACCAGCCCGGCCTCCTGCAGCCGGTCGACGGCGTTGGTTACCGAAGTGGGGTGGACCTGCAGCAGCGCGCTCGCCTTGTTCATCGGCAGCGCGCCACTGCGGGCGAAGCTGAGCAGGGCCAGCAGCTCGTAGCGGGCGAACGTCAGCCCGAACGGCTTCAGTGCCGTTTCGATCCGGGCCAGCAGGATCTGCTGGGTCCGCATGATGGCGGTAATGGCGGCCATCGGGGCGGCGACGTCGGCCCAGCCGTGCCGCTCCCAGTTCCGCTGGGCGTCGGCGATCGGGTCACGCGGCAGCGGGGTCCCCATGCCTAGGCCCCGCCCTTCAGCCCGGGGAAGTCGGCTTCGGAGTATTCTGTGCCCATTCCCTCCGGCGCCCGTCCGGTCCCGTGCCGCAATTCCTCGTTGTGCCGCAGTTCCACCCGCCGGATCTTGCCGGAAATGGTCTTGGGCAGCTCGGCGAACTCCAGCCGGCGGATGCGTTTGAACGGGGCCAGATGCTCGCGGCAGTACCGCAGGATGTCCTCCGCCAGTTCGGGCCCCGGCTCGTGGCCGGCGGCCAGGACCACAAAGGCCTTGGGCACGGAGAGCTTGAGCGGATCGGGGGAGGGGACGACGGCGGCCTCCGCCACCGCCGGGTGCTCGATCAGCACGCTCTCCAGCTCGAACGGGGACAGCCGGTAGTCGGAGGACTTGAAGACGTCATCGCCGCGGCCCACGTAGGTGATGATGCCGCGTTCGTTCCGGCTGGCCATGTCCCCGGTGTGGTAGTAGCCGCCGCGGAACGCCTCCGCCGTCTTCTCCGGGTCCCCGTAGTAGGCCTTCATCAGCCCCACGGGGCGCGGGTCCAGGCGCAGGCAGAGTTCGCCGTCGTCGGTCTCCTCCCCGGTGGCCGGATCCACGAGGACAACGTCGTAGCCGGGCAGCGGTTTGCCCATGGCGCCGATCTTGATCGGCTGCCCGGGGGTGTTGGCGATCTGCACGGTGGACTCGGTCTGGCCGAAGCCGTCGCGGATGGTCTGGCCCCAGGCCCGCTGGACCTGGTCGATAACCTCGGCGTTGAGCGGCTCGCCGGCGGACACCACCTTGGTGGGCGGGTTCTTGAGCAGGGTCAGGTCGGCCTGGATCAGCATCCGCCAGACCGTCGGCGGGGCGCAGAAGCTGGTGACCCGCTCCCGGTCCATCTGCTCCATCAGGGCCTTCGCGTCGAAGCGTTCGTAGTTGTAGATAAAAACGCAGGCCTCGGCGATCCAGGGTGTGAACACGTTGGACCAGGCGTGCTTGGCCCAGCCGGGAGAGGCCACGTTCAGGTGCACGTCGCCCGGTTCCATCCCGATCCAGAACATGGTGGACAGGTGCCCCACCGGGTAGGAGGTGTGCGTGTGCTCCACCAGCTTGGCCTTGGACGTGGTGCCGGAGGTGAAGTAGAGCAGCAGGGTTTCGTCGGCAGGGGTCGGCGCGTCCGGAACGAAGGCGTCCGGAGCGCCGGCCGCGTCCGCGTACTGGAGGGCCGCTGTGTTGATTTCGGCGTTGCCGGCGCCGGTGCCGCCGATTTCGATCAGGCGGTAGTCGCCGGGGACGCCGGCGAACTTGGCGATGTTGGCGCTCCCGACGGCGGCCCAGCCGGCCCCGCCTCGTTCCACCCGGTCCTGCAGGTCCGCCGGTCCCATCAGGGTGGTGGTCGGGATCATCACGATGCCGAGTTTGATGCCGGCGAGCATCAGTTCCCAGAGCTCCACCTGGTTGCCGAGCATGATGATCATCCGGTCCCCGCGCCGCACGCCCTGGGCCCGGAGCCAGTTGGCCACCTGGGCGGAGCGCCGGGACAGGTCAGCGAAGCTGCGCCGCGTGGCGGTGCCGTCCTGTTCCACGATCACCAGCGCCGGCCGGTTCGCCTTGGCGGGGTCGGCCGCGATCTGGTCGAACCAGTCCAGGGCGAAGTTGAACTCCGTGAAGCGCGGCCATTCGAATTCCTGGCGCGCGGCGGTGTAGTCCCCGCGGAGGGCCAGCAGCCTGTCCCTCGCGGCGCGGAAATCCTCGGTGACGGTCATGGGTGCACCTTTCGCAGCCGGTCGCAGCCGAGCGGTCCCGTGGCGGCCGCCGCTGGCCTAGTGATCCACATCACTGTGCAATATACTAGGACATCCAAGGGTTTGGAAGAGCCGATGTTGCCGCCGCTGCGCGGCACATTACGAAGGGAAGACGTGCCCGTGCAGACACAACGAAGTGCCAGCGGACAGGCTGCCGTCAAGGCAATGGCAGGCGCGGCAATGGCAGGCCAGGCCGCGCCCCCGTTCCCGGACGCGGACCTGATGTACATCGTGGACCTGCTGCCGGCGGACGAACGGGAGCGCTACCAGGAGATCCGGGAGTTCCTTCAGACCCGGATCCGGGCCGCGTCGATCGACTACTGGAACCGCGAGGAGTTCCCGTTCGGCCTGCTTTCCGAGCTGGGCAAGCACGGCCTGGGCGGGCTGCAGACGGACGGTACCTCCAAGCTGTTCAAGGGCCTGATGTACGTGGAGGTGGCCCGCGCCGACGTTTCGCTCTCCGCGCTCGTGGGGATCCACAACGAACTGATCGTCGGCATGATCGACGAGCTCGGCTCCGAGGAACAAAAGGCCCGCTGGCTCCCCGGGCTCACCGCCTTCACCCAGCTCGGCGCCTTCGCCCTGACCGAACCGGACCACGGCTCGGACATCGCCGGGGGCCTGTCCACCACGGCGCGGCTGGAGGACGGCGAATGGGTCATCAACGGGGCCAAGCGCTGGATCGGGGCCGGCACCATCGCCGACTTCGCCCTGGTCTGGGCCCGCGACGTCGCGGACCAGCAGATCAAGGGCTTCATCGTGGAGACGGACCGGCCCGGCTACACCGCCACCAAGATCGCGAACAAGATCGGGCTGCGGATCATGCAGAACGCGGACATTGTGCTCGACGAAGTCCGGATCCCGGAATCCAACCTGCTGCCCGGCGCCACCGACTTCTCCCGGGCCAACGAACTGCTGCGCGACTCCCGCGCCTGGGTGGGCTGGCAGGGCGCCGGCATCCAGCTGGCCGCGTTCGACGTCGCACGCGCCTATGCCCTCGAGCGCAAGCAGTTCGGCAAGGAACTCGCCCGCTTCCAGCTGGTCCAGCAGCAGCTCGCCGAGATCCTGGGCAATGCCAGCGTCTCCCTGGCGCTGATGGCCCAGCTGGCGCGGATCCAGCAGGAGGGCAAGCTGGAGATGGTGCAGGCCGCCATGGCCAAGTCCACCACCACCCGGCTGGCCCGCGCCTCCGTCGCGATGGGGCGCTCGCTGATGGGCGGCAACGGCATCAGCAGCGACTTCGAGATGGGCAAGCTCTTCGGCGACGCCGAGATCCTCTACACCTACGAGGGCAGCTATGAGATCAACTCGCTGATCGTCGCCCGGGCCGTGACCGGGAAGTCCGCCTTCGTCTAGGCGGCCTCAGCCGCATAGGTCAGCCAGTCAGGTCAGCCGGCAGCGCCGTAGCGCTCGCTGCGGTTCCGGCCGGCGTGCTTGGCCGCGTAAAGCGCCCGGTCCGCGCAGGCCAGCAGGCTGTGGCTGCCGGCGTCGCGCAGTTCGCAGACCCCGGCGGAGACCGTGATCGGGCCGACCTCGCCGAACGGCTCCGCCTCGATGGCCGCCCGGGCCCGTTCCGCCGCCAGCAGCGCCTCCGCGCCGTCCGTGCCGGGCAACAGCCAGACAAATTCCTCCCCGCCGAAGCGGGCCACGATTTCGTCCTGGCGGGCGACGCCGCGGAGCCGGGCCGCGACGTCCGCCAGCACCTCGTCGCCCATCAGGTGGCCGAAGGTGTCATTGACCTTCTTGAAGTGGTCGATGTCCAGGACGACGGCGCTGAGGCTGGTGCCGCGCGATGCCGCCAGCTCAATCTCGTGGGCGAGATGCTGCTCCAGCGCGCGCCGGTTGGGCAGCCCGCTCAGCTGGTCGGTGGTGGCCTGCAGTTCCAGGCTGGTGCGTGCCTCGGCGTTGCCGATGGCGATCTCCACCAGTTCGGCGAATTGGGCCAGACGGTCCAGCATCGCCTCGGTGACCCCCGTGCTGGACTTCGAGGTCAGGCTCACCACGCCCCACAAGCTGCCGTGGACCCGGATGGGGGCGCCCGCGGCAGACTGGAAGCCGCCGGCCCGCATCTGCTCGGCAGCGGGGCCGCCCTCCGGGCCGTAGACCACGAGGGCGGGCTTGCCGGTGGCTGCGACGCGGACGGTGGCCGAGGTGTCCGTAAGCGAAAAAACGTGCCTGCGGCTCAGGGTGGCCGGCAGCGCCGGCGCCATCGCCTCGATTTCCGCTGACAAGGCGCCGGTGAAGCGGACGACGGCGGCCGAATCAACGTTGAAGAGGTCCCGCAGGATGAATGCCACCCGCTCCGAAATGTCAGCCGGAGCGGCGTTGCGGGCGACGGCGGTGGCGATCTCATGCAGCGCGGCCCACGTCTGTTCCTGCTGGAGGCGGTCGGTGACATCCACGGCCACCACCATGCCCGCGGTCGCGTCGTCGTCGGAGTAGACGGGCCCGGCCTTCAGCCGGTAGGTCCGGTGCCCGATTCGCCGGCGCCAGGAGACCTCCCGGCCGGCCAGGGCGGCGCGGTAGCGGGGCTCCAGCTCGTTGGCCAGGGTGCCGTCGAGCACCTCGTGGATGCTCTTGCCTTCCAGTTCGGCGGACCGGTAGCCGAAGGACTCCAGCTCCTGGCCTTCCGCGATCAGGTAGCGCAGGTCCGAATCGAAGAGCAGCACAAAGACGCCGGGGACGCTGCGCGCCAAGGCCCGGTAGCGGTCGGTGTCGCGCTGCTGGCGGCGTTCGGCGAGCACGCGCCCGGTGATGTCCGTGACCATAACGAAGAACCCGGAAACCCCGCCCTCGCGTAGGTCCGGCATGTACGAGACCTCGGCGAAACGCGTCGCCCCGGCGGCGTCCGTGAGCGTCCGCTTGAAGAACTGCGGCTCGCCGTCGAGCACTTTGGCGATGTAGGACTGGTTGGCGTCCAGCACGGCGTCGCTGAGCAGGTCCCGGATGTGCATCCCGTGCAGTTCCTCGGAGGTGACGCCGAACCACTGGAGGTAGGCGTCGTTGGCCAGCCGGTTGCGCAACCCGGAGTCCTAGTAGGCCACCATCGCCGGGATGCCGTTGAGCACGGCCCGCATCTGGGCCGGAACTTCCGGCAGCGGCGGCCGTTGTGCGTTCTCCTGGGCGAGAGCGCTGTGAATATTCATTGCCCCAGTATCTATGGCTCCGGCGTCCGGGAGGAAACCGGGCCCGCCGCCCGCGCCGCCGCTTCGATGCGGGCCCGGTGCGCGGCCCAGTCCCCGGCGCTGCGCGCCGTCAGGTTGGGGTCCCCGGGGCCCTTCCCGGCCGTCCCGTCGAGGAGTTCGCGCAGGATGTCGGCATGGCCCAGGTGCTGCGCCGTTTCCACGCACATGTGGACGAGGATCTGCTGCAGGGTGACGTCCCGGCGCTCCTGCGGCCACCACGGAACCTGGCCCGCGGCTTCCAGAGGCAGGGCATCGATGGTGGCATCGCTGTGGGCGGCGGCCGCGTGGTGCAGTTCCACAATCTGGTCCCGGGTCTCGTCCGGGGTGACCCACAGGTCGGTGTCCGGTTCGGCGCCGTCGTCCAGCCAGGGCAGCGGCAGGCCGTGGGGCCGGCCGAAGACTTCGCCGAAGTAGCCGATCTCGACGCTGGCGACGTGTTTGACCAGGCCCAGCAGGTTGGTTCCGGTGGGCGTCAGCGGCCGGCGGACGTCGTAGTCACCCAGCCCGTCCAGCTTGGCCAGCAGTTCGGCGCGGCGCAGGCGCAGGTAGCGGTGCAGGATTTCCTTCTCGTCCATGCCCGGAATCCTACCGCGCCGCCGGCCGGCGCCGGCGGTGCGGGCCTCCTATCGGAACGCGGACGTGCCCGTGATGCGCTGGCCCAGGATGAGGGTATGGACCTCGTCTGTGCCCTCATAAGTCCGCACAGATTCGAGGTTGTTGGCGTGACGCAGCGGCGAGTAGTCCAAGGTGATGCCGTTGCCGCCAAGGATGGTGCGGGCTTCCCGGCAGATGGCGATGGCTTCGCGGACGTTGTTCAGCTTGCCGACGGAGATCTGGACGGGCTCCAGCGTCCCCGCGTCTTTCAGGCGTCCGGTGTGCAGTGCCAGGAGCGTGCCCTTTTGGATCTCCAGCAGCATGTTGACCAGTTTCTCCTGGGTGAGCTGGTAGCCGGCCAGCGGTTTGCCGAACTGTAGTCGCTCTTTGGAGTACGCGAGGGCGGCCTCGTAGGAGTCCCGGGCGGCGCCCATGGCGCCCCAGATGATCCCGTAGCGGGCCTCGTTGAGGCAGGAGAACGGGCCTCGGAGCCCCTGCGCGCCGGGGAGTAACGCAGTGCCGGGAAGCCGGACATCGTGAAGGGCGATGTCGCACTGGATCGAGGCCCGCATGGACAGCTTGGACCCAATCGGCGTCGCGGTGAAACCGGGAGTCTCTGTCGGCACGATGAACCCGCGGATACCTTGGCTGGTGTTGGCCCAGATAACCGCAATGTGGGCCACGGAAGCCAGTCCGATCCAACGCTTGGCGCCGTTAATGATCCAGCCGCCGTTGCCGTCGGGCTCCGCGAAAGTCGCCATGCTGGACGGGTCGGAGCCGGCGGTGGGTTCGGTCAGTCCGAAGCAGCCGATCTTTTCGCCCCGTGCCATGGCCGGGAGGTGCTCGTTTTTCTGCTCCTCGGACCCCCACTTGTGAATGGCGCTCATGGCCAGGGATCCCTGAACGCTGACGAAGGTCCGGAGCCCGGAGTCGCCGGCTTCCAGTTCCATGGCGGCGAGACCGTATTCGACGGCGCTGCGGCCGGGGCAGCCGTAGCCCTCCAGGTGCATCCCGAGCACACCGAGCTTGCCCAGTTCGGCCACCAGCTCCAGCGGGAAATGCGCCTGCTCGTACCAGGCGCTGATGTTGGGCCGGATGCGCTCCGTCACGAAGGCGCGGACCCTGGCGCGCAGTTCAAGTTCCTCCGGCGTCAGCAAGCTGTCCAGGTTGAGGACGTCGTCGTTCACGAGGGTGGCTTCGGCTATGGTCACGGGTTTAACTCCAGGCAAGTAGGTGGCGGAAATCTCCATTGATTCCGGCAGTGGCCGGCAAGTACTGACCACTGTGCCAGCCGGATTGCGACGGTTCCAATACCGAATGGTGCCCGGGCTGATACCCGCGGCGCATCAATCCGCTGGCGGGCCCGGCGACGGGAGGACGGATTCGGAGAGCTGCAAGACCTGGCGGAGCGCAGGGCTCATATTGTCCTTGCGCCAAACCAGGCGCAGCTGGATAACGTCGGCCGGATCATCCAGCGGCAGGAAAACTACTCCCGGGTGGCTGAAGTTCTCCGGCACCGACGACACCGTCAACGCGACCCCGATGTCTGCGGCAACCAGTGCCATCAGAGTCTGGGAATCGGGAGCCGCCTGCACGATGTCCGGGGCATAGCCGGCACTGTTGGACAGCCGGCGAAGATAGTCATGCAGGATGGCGCCGGGATGCTCGGGGAGGGTAACAAAAGGCTCGCCGGCGAGGTCGGCCATCAGTAGTGACGTCCGCCGGCTCAGGCGATGGCCCTCGTGCAGCGCCACCACGAGCCGCTCATTCGCGACAGTCCGGGATTCCAAGGCCTCCGGAATAAAATTCCACCGGCCCAGGCCAACTTCCATGGCGCCCCTCATGACCCGGTCCATGGCTGGCAGAGCAAAGTTCGAACTGGACAGCTGGAACTCGATCCCCGGGTGGGCTTCCCTTACCCGTTTGGCGAGCTTTCCGACCATAACGTGGGACGAGACCCCGGCGAAAGCCACCCGCACCCTTCCGGTCTCGCCCTTGCCGACGGAGGCCACCGCGAGGGCCGATCGGCGGCAGGCCGCCAGGATGTCGCGCGCCGGGGCCAGGAGTGCCTCGCCCTCGGCGGTCAGCCTGACCGACCGGGTATTCCGGACAAAGAGCGGCGCCTTGAGCTCGTGCTCCAGGCGTTGGATGGCCCGGCTCAGCGGCGGCTGCGCCATGTGGAGCTTTTCCGCCGCCCGGCCGAAATGCAACTCATCGGCGACCGCGAGGAAAGCCCGGATCTGTTGAATTTCCATCCCGATTCAGACCCGGTCCAGATAAACGTCGTTGTTCATCTGCCCAAGATACCGAACAAACCGGCGCCGGCAGTGATGAGCCTGGGGTATCAATTCGGCACAAATGCGTATTGGACGCGGATCAATCGGCTTGCCAAGGTAGGTGATGCAGACCACATATCGGAGGAACCACATGAATCAACCGAACGCTGAATCGGCCGCGGGATCGGGCCGCGGCCCGATCCCGGATGCCGCCAGCCCGGCTCCCGGACCGCTCGGCCGCCCAGGCTCGGGTCCGCTGGCCGGCGTCGTGATCGCAGATTTCAGCCGGGTACTTGCCGGCCCCTATGCCACCATGCTGCTGGCCGATATGGGAGCCACGGTGATCAAGGTTGAGGGGCCCGAGGGGGACGACACCCGCAGCTACATGCCGCCGGTCCGCGACGGCGAGGCCACATTCTTCCTCGCGGTGAACCGGAACAAGCACTCGATCGCCCTGGATCTGAAGGACCCGGAGGACCTGGAGGTGGCGCGTTCGCTGATCCGTTCTGCGGACGTCATGATCGAAAATTTCAAGCCGGGCAACATGGAACGCCTGGGGCTGGACTACACCGCCGCCGCTGAGCTGAAGCCGGACATCGTCTACGCCTCCATCACCGGGTTCGGCACCGGCCCCGGCGCGCACATCCCGGGGTATGACCTGCTTGTGCAGGCCGCTTCCGGGATGATGAGCCTGACCGGAGACCAGGATACGCAGCCGTACCGGGCCGGCATCGCCCTGTTTGACGTCATCACCGGCCTGCACGCGGCCATCGGCATTCTGGGGGCCTTGCACCACAAGGACCTGACCGGCGAGGGCCAGCTGGTGGAGCTGAACCTGCTGACCTCGGCTTTGTCCGGCATGGTCAACCAGTCCGCGGCCTACGTGACCGGCGGTGTGGTGCCGACCCGGATGGGCAACGAACATCCCAGCATGTACCCCTACGCGCCGATGCAGACCGGGGACGGCATGATCATCATCGCGACAGGCAACGATGCCCAGTTTGTCCGGCTCTGCGCCGCCCTGGCCATCCCCGACGTCGCCGCGGACCTGAAGTTCGCCACCACCCTGCAGCGCAATGCGCACCGGGATGAACTCCGGGAGATCCTTCACACCGTGTTGGCAACGCAGTCCGCTGCGGAGTGGTTCGCGCACCTCTCCGGCGCCGGCCTGCCGTGCGCCCCCATCCAAGACGTGCGCGGCGGAGTCGAGTTCGCCGAACGCTTGGGCCTGCAGCCGGTGGTCCTGGCCGGCACCGGGACGCGGAGGATCCCCACGGTCCGGCACCCCGTGGAGTACTCGCGCACCCCCGTCGACTACCCACTCGCGCCGCCGGAGCTCAACGAAAGCTCCAAGCTGGTCCGCGACTGGCTGCTCCAGCAGAAAACCCTGGCCCATGCCTGAACCGTACCGGGCACGGATCTCCCCGCGCTGGTCGGACCAGGACCTCAACGGCCACGTGAACCACGCCGCCGTCGTGACGCTGCTCGAGGAGGCCCGGATCCAGTGGCGTGCGACGACGCCGGGAACCCGGACTGCCACCGCGGCGCCGACCGTGGTGGCGGCCCTCGAGCTGAACTACCGCCG
Source organism: Pseudarthrobacter sp. B907 (assembly GCF_040137805.1). Taxonomy (NCBI): domain Bacteria; kingdom Bacillati; phylum Actinomycetota; class Actinomycetes; order Micrococcales; family Micrococcaceae; genus Pseudarthrobacter; species Pseudarthrobacter sp. B907. Next base: position 110,395 of record NZ_JBEEQE010000009.1, read on the forward strand.
CCCCGTGATCCACGGCCAGGAGCTAACGGTCGAGTTGACGGTCAGCAGGATCGGCACCAGCTCCTACACCCTCGAATGCGCAGCCACCCAAAGCGGCGAAGTCGCCGTCCACGGCCGGACCGTCCTGGTGGCGGTCTCGCCGGAGACCGGCGCGGCGAGGCCGCTGGCAGCGGCGGAGCGAAGCTGGCTCGCCGAGTTCCAGCCCAGCCCTTGCCGCACCGACCCATCCGGCCCGCAGATTTCCCATCCCACCTCCTGGAGTTGACCCCATGACCACCGAACCCGCCGAAAACGGCACCGACTTCTACCTGATGGACGATTTCCTCACCGCCGAAGACCGCGCCCTGCGGCTCAAGGTCCGCAATTTCGTCGACAAAGACCTGCTGCCGGTCATCAACGGTTATTGGGAGCGGGCGGAGTTCCCGTTTGAACTCATTCCCAAGCTCGCAGCCCTCGGCATCGTGGGCTCCACCATTAAGGGGTACGGCTGCCCTGGGTTGAGCCGGCTGGCTGCCGGGATCGTCGCGGCCGAGGTCTCCCGCGGCGACGGCTCGGTCAACACCTTCCTCGGCGTCCAGTCCGGCCTTGCCATGGGCACTATCAACATGCTGGGCAGCGATGAGCAAAAGGAACGCTGGCTCCCGTCGATGGCGACCTTGGAGAAGATCGGCGCCTTCGCCCTGACGGAGCCGGACCACGGCTCCGACTCGGTGGCGCTGGAGACCAGTGCCCGGCGGGAGGGCGACAGCTACATCCTCAATGGCCGGAAACGGTGGATCGGCAACGCCAGCATGGCCGACGTCGTCATCATTTTCGCCCGCGACGAGGAAGACGGCAAGGTCAAAGCCTTTGTCATGGAACGCAGCGCGGACGGCGACTATCCGGCCGGCTATCACACCGAGGTCATCACCGGAAAAATCGGCAAGCGCGCGATCCTTCAGCCGGACATCACCCTAAACAACCTCCGCGTGCCGGCGGACAACCGGCTCACCGGCTGCCAGTCCTTTAAGGACGTCACCCGCGTCCTGACCGCCACGCGCAGCGGTGCTTCCTGGGAATCCCTGGGCCATGCGATGGCCGCGTACGAGGCGGCAGTGGACTACGCGAAGACCCGGCAGCAATTCGGCAAAGCGATCGGCAGCTTCCAGTTGGTGCAGAACAAACTTGCCAACATGCTCGCCGAGCTTACGGCCATGCAGCTGATCTGCTTCCGGCTCGCAGTCCTGGCCGAAGACGGGCGTATGAGCGGACCCATGGCTTCGCTGGCCAAGATGCACACGGCGCAGAAGGCCCGCTGGATCTGCTCCGAAGCCCGGGACATGCTCGGCGGCAACGGCGTCCTGCTACAGAACCACGTGGCCAGGCACATGACGGACATGGAAGTGGTGTCCACCTACGAGGGCACCGACTCCATCCAGTCCCTGCTCATCGGCCGGGAGATCACCGGCATCTCAGCCTTCAGCTAGATCCGGCTCCCAAAACGACCAAAGGAAACAATATGACCAACTTCATCGACAAAGTCGCCGTCGTGACCGGCGCGGCGCAAGGAATCGGTGCCGCCACGGCACTGAAGCTGGCGGCCGGCGGCGCCACCGTCGTCGTCCTGGACCTCAACGAAGCCGGTGCCAAGGACACAGCGCAACAGATCTCCGCCGATCCGCAGGTGCTCGCTTCCGGCGGCCGGGCCGTCGCGGCCGCTTGCGACGTCACGGACGAAGCCACCGTGGACCGCGTCTTCGCTGACCTCCACCGGGAGTTTGGCAGGCTCGACATCCTCGTCAACAACGCCGGAATTACCCGGGACAACCTCTTCTTCAAAATGGAGCGCCCGGACTGGGACTCGGTTCTCACCACCAACTTGACCAGCGCCTACCTCTGTTCCCGAGCCGCGCAGCGGTACATGGTCCCGGCACGGTCCGGACGAATCGTCTCGCTCAGCAGCCGGAGCGCCCTCGGCAACCGCGGCCAGGCGAACTACGCCGCTGCGAAAGCCGGCATCCAGGGCCTGACGGCCACCCTCGCCATCGAGCTCGGCCCGTTCAACGTCACCGTCAACGCGGTGGCACCAGGTTACATCGCCACCTCCATGACGGCGGCGACAGCCGAGCGGGTCGGCAGCAGCCCGGCCGAGCACCAGGCGGCGGTCGCCGCCCGGACACCGCTGGGCCGGGTTGGCCAGCCGGAAGAAGTGGCCGCCGCCGTGGTGTTCTTCGCCAGCGATGACGCCTCCTACATCTCGGGCCAGACGCTCTACATCAACGGCGGGGCGCGCTAATGCCGGAGGCGTTCCTTGTTGGCGGGGTCCGCACTCCCGTGGGCCGCTACGGCGGCGCTCTCGCCACCGTCCGGCCCGACGACCTGGCCGCCCTCGTACTGCGGGCCGCCGTGGACCGGGCGGGCGCCGATCCCGGCGGGATCGACGAGGTCATCCTCGGCTGCGTGAACCAGGCGGGGGAAGACAACCGCAATGTTGCACGGATGGCGGTGCTGTTGGCCGGATTGCCCGGTGCCGTCCCCGCGGTCACGGTCAACCGGCTCTGCGCCTCCGGCCTGACTGCCATCAGCATGGCGGCGCAGTCCGTCCGCAACGGGGACGCCGACGTTGTGGTGGCCGGCGGCGTCGAGTCCATGACCCGCGCACCCTGGGTGATGGCGAAGCCGGAACAGCCGTTTGCGAAGCCGGGGGAACTGGCGGACACCTCGATCGGCGCACGGTTCGTTAACCCGCGGATGCAGGCCGGCGCCCGGTTCTCGATGCCGGCGACGGCTGAGGAAGTGGCCGGACGCGAGGGTATCTCCCGGGCCGACGCGGACAGCTTCGCGTTGCGCTCACATGAGCGGGCGCTGGCGGCGATCGACGCCGGCCGGTTCCGGGATGAGATCGTTCCCGTTCCCGTGGCTGGCCGCCGTGGCGAAATTTCGTGGGTCGACGCCGACGAGGGACCGCGCCGCGGCTCCACCCCGGAGGCGCTCGCGGCCCTGCGGCCGATCGTACGGCAGGACGGCACCGTCACCGCCGGCAATTCCAGTTCCCTGAATGACGGCGCCTCCGCCGTTGTAGTGGCCAGCGGCGAGGCCGTTGCCCGCTACGGGCTTACGCCGCGGGCCCGGATCGTCACCAGCCAAGCGGCCGGGGTTTCCCCGGAGGTCATGGGCATTGGCCCGGTGCCGGCAACGCGCAAGGCTTTGGCGAAGGCCGGCTGGGGCCTGGACGGCGTGGGCGCCGTCGAACTCAACGAAGCTTTCGCCGCACAGTCGCTCGCTTGCATGCGCCTGCTGGGGCTTGATCCGGGCACTGTCAACAACGACGGCGGTGCGATCGCCCTGGGGCATCCGCTGGGATCCTCCGGTTCACGGATCGTCGTGACGTTGCTGGGCCGGATGGAACGCGAAAACGCCGCCCGCGGCCTGGCCACGATGTGCGTAGGCCTGGGCCAAGGCGTCGCGATGCTACTGGAGAGGGTCTGATGATGAGGCTGTTTGAAAATATCGCCGAGCTGGAGGGCGTCACAGGACAGGAGCTCGGCGTGAGCGGCTGGCACCGGCTGGAGCAATCGCAGATCCAGGCCTTCGCCGACGCCACCCTCGACCAGCAGTGGATCCACACCGACCCGGAGCGGGCCGCCCACGGTCCCTTTGGCGCGACCGTGGCCCACGGCTACCTGAGCCTCTCGATGCTGCCGTACCTGGCCGGACAGGTCTACCGGGTCCAAGGCGCGGAATCGGTCATCAATTACGGCCTGGACAAGGTCAGGTTCCCGGCCCCGGCCAGGGCCGGTTCCCGGATCCGGGACCGGTTGACGCTGACCTCCGTGACCGGGACGGCTAACGGCCGGCAGCTGAAGGTCCTGCACCGGATCGAGCTGGAAGGCTCCGAAAAGCCGGCCTGCATCGCCGAGACTGTGTCCCTCCTCAGGGTTTGAGGCGACTGCAGGGTCCGTCCTGCACCACTGCACGAAACTGCACCAACACCATCCGAACAATGAAGTTGCGGCTGAGCCGGCCTGCCGGCTCCTCACTAGAAAGATAATCCGTGGTTACTGAAAACATGAACGTGAAATACGCAGAGTCAGAGGCAGCGCGTTTTGCTGCCGACCCGGGGGTGTCGCCGGCCGAGCTGCGCCGGACCTCGATCTCCTCCTGGCTCGGCTCGGCGCTGGAATACATGGACTTCACGCTCTACACGCTGGCAGCCGCCTTGGTATTCGGGCCGCTGTTCTTCCCGAACACCGACCCGGCGATGGCCCTGCTGGCCAGCTTCGCCGCCTACGGTTCCGGGTTCCTCGTCAGGCCCCTCGGAGGCATCTACTTCGGATACCTGGGAGACAAGTACGGCCGCAAATCCGTCCTGGTCATCACGGTGGGAATGATGGGGCTCGCCACCCTCGGGATGGGCCTGCTGCCCACGTATGCCCAAATCGGGGTCGCCGCCCCGGTCCTGCTGGTCCTGCTTCGCCTCATCCAGGGTTTCGGCGCCGGTGCCGAACTTTCAGGCGCCTCGCTCCTGCTCGTGGAGTCGGCGCCCAGCGCCCGCCGCGGCTTCTACGGCGCAGTGGTGGCCCTGGGGACTGCAACCGGGGTGTTGCTGGCCAGCGCCCTGTGGCTGCTGATGTCGCAACTGCCGAAAGAGCAGTTCCTGAGCTGGGGCTGGCGTATCCCGTTCCTGCTCAGCGTCGCCACCACGCTCGTAGCGTTGTACCTGCGGCGCACCGTCCACGAATCGCCCGTCTTCGAGGTCGTCAAGCAGCGCCGGGAGGCGGCCCGCGCCGGAGCGAAGCAGCAAAGTGTGTGGCGCGACGCTGCGGATGCCCGGAAGCCGTTCCTGGTGTCCTTGGGCATCAAACTGGGCGAGAACGGCTCGGTCTATCTGGTCAAAGGCTTCCTCATCGGGTGGACCGTGTCCGTCGTGAAGATGGACGCCAACCTTGTCACCACCGGCGTGACGCTGGGCTCCATCCTGGGGATACTCACCGTCCTGCTGACCGGCAAGCTCACCGATAAGTACGGCCGCAGAATCGTGTGGCTGTGGCTCTCGGCCTTCCAGTTCGCCTTCACCATTCCCGCGATGTTGCTGATCGAAACCCGGAACCCGGTCCTGGTGGCTCTGGTGTTCGTCATCTACATTGGCGGCCCGATCCCCAACATGTACGGAGTGGAATCCACGTGGCTGGTGGAAATGTTCGGTTCCAAGCGCCGGTTCTCCTTCATGACCACGGTCAAGGAGGTCGGCGCCGTCCTCTCCGGCGGCCTTGGCCCCATCCTGGCCGCCGCGGTGGTCGCCGCAACCGGGCCGGGTTGGCTCCCGGTGGCAGCGATCCTGATGAGCTACGCAGCCATCGGCTGGGTCTCCGGTTTCTTCGCCCCCGAAACCCGGGGCCGGGACCTGAACGCCGAGGCGGACGCCTGCTGACGGCCGGACTTAACTACGGCTGGAACCGGTAGCCGATCCCGGCCTCGGTGAGCAGGTGCCGCGGTGTGGCCGTGTCCGGTTCCAGCTTGCGGCGCAGCTGGGCCATGTACACACGGAGGTAGTTGGTTTCCTTCGCGTAGGCCGGGCCCCAGACCTCGGAGAGCAGCTGCTGCTGCGTGATGAGTTTCTCGGGGTTCCGCACCAGCACCTCGAGCATTTTCCACTCAGTCGGGGTGAGCCGGACGTCCTCGCCGTCGCGGGTGACCCGGTGCTTGCCGAGGTCCACGGTGAAGGCATCGGTGGCGACGACCGGTTCGTGATCCGGATCGGCGCGCCGGCGCAGGAGCGCCCGCAGCCGGGCCAGCAGTTCGTCCAGCCCGAACGGCTTCGTGATGTAGTCGTCGGCGCCGGCGTCGAGCGCCTGGACCTTGTCCTCGGAGCCGTGGCGGGCTGAGAGCACCAGCACCGGAACCTGGCTCCAGCCGCGGAGTTTTGCCAGGACCGCGGTGCCGTCCATGTCCGGCAGGCCCAGGTCCAGGATGACCAGCGCCGGAGGCGTGCGGGCCGTCGCGAGGAGGGCGGACTGCCCGTCCTCCGCCACGGTGACCTCGTAGCCGTGGGCCCGCAGCGTGATGCGCAGGGCCCTGAGCAGATGCGGGTCGTCGTCGACCACGAGGACGGCTGTCATCCTGCGCCCGCCCCATATCCGGGGAGCGGCAGGCTGCGCCGCCTACGGGCCACGGCCGACTGCGGTTGCACAGGTGCTTGCCGGTGGTCTGCGTCGAACGGCGCGCCGGTGGAGAGCGGAAGCCGGATGACCATGGTTAGGCCGCCGCCTGGCGTCGCCTCGGCGGTCAGGGTTCCGCCCATGGCGTCCGTGAAGCCCTTCGCTACGGCCAGGCCAAGGCCGATGCCCGTTGTCTGCGGCGCGTCGTCGAGGCGCTGGAACGGCCGGAACATTTCCACCACTCTTTCCGCCGGAATTCCCCGGCCGTGATCAATGATGCGCAATTCTCCGGCAGGACGACCCTCAAGGGCGACCGGACTCAGGCCGCCTCCCGCCCCCACCAGGACGATGTCCGAATCCGGGGCGTACTTCACTGCGTTTTCGACAATGTTCGCTATGACACGCTCCAACATGCCGGCGTCGGCATCGACCTCGGGCATGTTGGCGGGAAGCTCGACGCGGACGCGCCCCTTCGGCACCGCACGCAGTGCATCCGGAATCACCTCGAACCAGCGCACCGGCCTGAGCAGGGGGGTGGCGGCGTCTGCGCTGATCCGGGACATATCCAGGAGGTTGCCGACGAGGGCATCCAAACGATCCGAGCACTCCTCGATGGTTGCCAGTAGCTCCTTCTGCTCGTCCGGCGTGTACCGGGCGCCGTCATGGCGCAGGCCGCCAACGGCGAGTTTGATCCCAGCCAAGGGCGTGCGGAGATCGTGGGAAACAGCGCGGAGAAGGGACGTGCGGATCGTGTTGCTTTCGGCGAGTCGGAGCATCTGCCGGCGGCTCGCCACGAGTTGCTGGCGCTCAAGCTGGGCAGCGAGATGGACACCGAAGGCTCCCAACAGGCGCCGATCGCTTGCCGGCAGGATCCGGCCGAAGAGCACCAGGCGTGTGGACGCGTCGATCTCCTCGATGTTCTCGCCGTTGACGCCCCCGTGGTCGGCGTCGGCTTTGGTGACGTCCCCCGCAGTGCCGGTCAGGCGCCACCGCCGATCGTCTGCGCCAGCCGGGCCGGAGTCGTCCTGAGAATCATCGAGGCTGAAGACGGCGGCCCCCCGGACCTGAAAGACACCCAGCGCCTGCTCCAGGAGGGCGCGGAGCATGTCGTCCGAACCTGCTGCACTGCGGGCCAGGTCGCTGAGGGTGGCTGCTTCCGCTCGGGCGCGCGCAGCCTCCTTGGACCGCCGGGCTGACACGTCCACGACGACGGCGACGGCTGCCGAAACGCCAACGAACACCAGCAGTGCGAGGAGATTCTGTGGGTCGCTGATGGTGAGATTGCCAACCGGCGGAGTGGAGAAGTAGTTCACCAGGAGGCTGCTCCAGAGCGCGGCGAGAATCGCAGGCCAGAGGCCACCCACGAGGGCTACGGCAATCGACCCGCTGAGCTGCACCAGCATCACGGTGGCCACGTTCCGCCCCGGGTTGAGGAACAGCAGCAGGAGCTGCAGGACGGCCGGGAGCGCGACGGCGAGGACGAATCCGACCGTCATCCGGACACGGCCCAGATCGCGTTGCCGGGGTGGCCGGGAGCCACGCCCCCCGAGCGGATGCGAGACCATGTGGACGTCGATATCGCCGGAATCCCGAACCACCCGCGTGCCGACGCCTCCGCCAAGAAGGTTTTCCAGCAGGGCCGACACCTTCTTACGCCGGGAAATTCCAACGACGATTTGGGTGGCGTTGACGCTGCGGGCGAAGTCCAGCAAGGCTCCGGCAGGATCCTCGCCGGTCACGATGTGGTAGCTGCCGCCGAGGTCCTGGATCAAATGGCGTTGGGCTTCGAGCGCCTGCGGGGATTCACTGGCCACCCCGTCGGCCACGCGGACATGCACCGCCAGCAGATCACCACCGTTGACGCGGGTGAGGATCCTGGCACCGCGGCGAATCAGGACGTCTCCCTCAGGACCGCCTGTCAGCCCCACCACGATCCTTTCCCTGGCCGGCCAACTCTCCTCGATGCCCTGCTCCGCCCGGTACTTGGCCAGGCCCTCATCTACGCGGTCGGCCAGCCACAGGAGGGCCAGTTCCCGCAGCGCAGTGAGGTTACCCAAGCGGAAGTAATTTGAGAGTGCCGCATCGATTTTTTCGGGAGCGTAGATCTTGCCGTCGCCCAAGCGCTGCCGCAGCAGCTCGGGTGAAATGTCCACGAGATGGATTTGGTCGGCCCTGCGGACAACGTCGTCGGGCACGGTCTCTGCCTGGCGGACATCGGTGATCGCGCTGACAACGTCGCCTAGCGACGCGAGATGCTGGATGTTGACGGTGGATAGGACATCGATTCCCGCTTCCAGCAGCTCGTCGACGTCCTGCCAGCGTTTGGGGTTGCGGCTGCCGGGCACATTGGAGTGGGCGTACTCGTCGACGATTGCCGTTTCGGGTGCGCGGGCCAGGACTGCGTCAAGGTCCATTTCCTCAAATTCAGTACCCCGGTAGGGCAGCCGCCTGGGGGGAACGATTTCGAGTCCCTCCAACAGCGCGCGGGTCTCGCTGCGGCCGTGGTCCATGGCAAACGCGACGACGACGTCGGCCCCGCGCTTGCCGAGCCGGTGCGCCTCTTCGAGCATCTCGTAGGTTTTGCCGACCCCAGGCGCTGCCCCAAGGAAGATTCGCAGCGTTCCACGTGCCATGCCGTCATTCTCTCACTTGGGTTGTGCCGACTGGGACGCCGGGGAGGCGGCGGAAACTGCCAGGTTCAGGGCCGTCACGTTGACCGATGGCTGACCAAGGAATGCGACTATCCCGGTGGTGGTGTGCTGCTCCACGAGTGATGCCACAACGTCAGGACTGAGGCCGTGTGCCGCCGCCACCCGTCGCACCTGCAGCCTGGCGTATTCGGGGGAGATGTCGGGGTCCAGTCCGGACGCGCTGGCTGTGATGGCGTCGGCAGGAACAGCGGATTCGCTGATGCCTTCCGCGGCGGCGACGGCGGCCCGATTCGCCTTGACCGCAGTCAGGAGTTTGGGATCGTTGGGGCCGAGGTTGCTGGCCGAGGAAGTCGCCGGATCCCACGTCACGGCCGACGGCCGGGCATGGAACCAGCGAGGATCCTGAACGCCCTTGTCGTCGGCGGCGGCCTGGACGATCAGGGCGGACGCGGCGGGGGCGCCTGTCGCGTCTTTGATGACGGAGCCGTTGGACTGGTAGGGGGCCAGGACCTGTCCGACGCAGAAGACGGCCACGGGGTAGGCCACCCCCAGGACCAGCGTGGCAAGGATGAGGAAGCGCAGCCCGGTTCCTGCCTGGCGGAGATAGCCGGTGAATGTGTTCATGAGGGCGTGTTCCTAGCCGATTCCTGGGAAAAGGGACATGATCAGGTCGATGATCTTGATGCCGATGAAGGGGGCGATTAGCCCTCCGAGCCCGTAAATCAACAGGTTTCGCCCCAGTGCACGGTTCGCGGACACAGCACGGTATTTCACTCCACGAAGGGCGAGCGGAACTAGGGCGACGATGATGAGGGCGTTGAAGATCACGGCCGACAGGATGGCCGAGGACGGGGTTGAGAGCCCCATGATGTTGAGCAGCCCCAGCCCCGGGAACGCCGCCGTGAACAGCGCCGGGACGATGGCGAAGTATTTGGCGACGTCGTTCGCTACCGAGAAGGTGGTCAGGGCGCCGCGCGTGATGAGCAGCTGCTTGCCGATGCCAACGATGTTGATCAGTTTGGTGGGGTCGGAATCGAGATCCACCATGTTGGCGGCGTCCTTCGCCGCCGGGGTGCCCGAGTTCATCGCGACGCCGACGTCTGCCGCTGCCAGGGCCGGCGCGTCGTTGGTGCCGTCTCCGGTCATGGCCACGAGACGGCCTGCGGCCTGTTCCTTCTTGATGACCTCGAGTTTGTCCTCCGGCGTGGCCTCAGCCAGGAAATCATCGACGCCGGCCTCGCCGGCGATGGCCTTGGCGGTAATGGGGTTGTCGCCGGTGATCATCACCGTGCGGATGCCCATTTGCCGCAGTTCCGCGAACCGGGCGTGCATGCCGGGTTTGACTACGTCCGCGAGGTGGATCGTTCCCAGGACATCCGCCCGCCCGTCCCTGTCCACCTGGGCGACGAGCAATGGAGTGCCGCCCTGGGCCGAGATTTCGTTGACCCGGTCGTCGACTTCCACCGGCGTGTGCCCGCCGTATTCGGCAACGAAGGCGGCCACGGTGGAGGCGGCACCCTTCCGGATTTGCCGGCCGTCCAGGTCAAGGCCGCTCATCCGCGTCGTGGCGCTGAAGGGGACCACTGCAAAACTCCTGCTGGTGCGTTCGAGGTCCGCCAGATCGGACCCGGTTACGCCATTTTCCCCGGCAAGGTCCACAATGGAACGTCCTTCGGGGGTTTCATCGGCCAAGCTACAGACCCGGGCGGCTTCGATCAGGAGGGTCTGTTCCACGTGGTTGGCGGGAAAGAAGTTGACGGCGCGGCGGTTGCCGTAGGTGATCGTCCCGGTCTTGTCCAGCAGGAGGGTGGTGATGTCCCCCGCGGTTTCCACTGCGCGGCCGGAGGTGGCGAGCACGTTGTGCTGGACCAGCCTGTCCATCCCGGCGATGCCGATGGCCGGGACGAGCGCCCCTATGGTGGTGGGGATCAAGCAAACCAGCAGGGCCACCAACACGATCGGGGACGGGGTGGCACCGGCCAGGGACGCGAACGGGGCCAGCGACATGGTGACGGCCAAGAACACGATGGTTAGGGAGACCAAGAGCACGTGGAGCGCGATTTCATTAGGGGTCTTCTGCCGTACGGCACCCTCGACGAGTTTGATCATCCGGTCGATGAATGTCTGCCCCGGCTCGGCGGTGATGCGCACGACGATCCGGTCCGAAAGAACCCTCGTGCCGCCGGTGACGGAGGAGCGGTCGCCGCCGGACTCGCGGATGACGGGGGCTGATTCGCCGGTGATGGTCGATTCGTCGACGCTGGCCAAGCCTTCAATGATTTCACCGTCCGAGGGGATGACGTCCCCGGCTTCGCAGATTACGACGTCGCCTCGCCGCAGCTCTGTACCCGGGACATCCGTAGCGGTGCCGTCGGGCTGCCGCAGCCGTGCCTGGACGCCTTTGCGGCTTGCTCGGAGGCTATCTGCCTGGGCTTTGCCGCGGCCCTCGGCGATGGACTCGGACAGGGTTCCGAAGAGCACGGTGAGCCACAGCCAGGCCGTGACCGCGATGCCGAACACCGACGGCCGATAGAGGGAGATCGCCGTACACAGGACGGCTCCGACCTGCACGGTGAACATGACCGGGGAGTGGACCATCTGCCGCGGGGAGAGTTTCCGGACCGCCAGTGGAAGTGCGGCCATGACACTGGCCGGCGTGATTTTCGCTGGGGCTTTGGTGTGGTGTTTATGTTCGCCGGGGGTGCCAAGGGGGTTGCCGTCAGCGTATGTTTGGGCGGCGATGTCCGAGGCTGATGCTGTGCTGGACCGGGTCATTTGAGGAGTCCTTCTGCGAGGGGCCCCAAGGCGAGGGCCGGGAAGTAGCTCAGGGCGGTCAGGATCACTGTCACGCCGAGCAACAGGCTGCCGAACAGTGGACCGTGGGTGGGGACCGTGCCGGCGGAGGCGGGAATCTTGCCCTGGCGGGCAAGGGAGCCGGAGAGAGCGAGGACCAGAACGATCGGGAGGAACCGGCCCAGCAGCATCGCCAGGCCCATCATGACTGAGAGGAAGGGGCCGGAGCTGGTGATGCCGCCGAAGGCGGAGCCGTTGTTGTTGGCCCCGGAGGTGAAGGCATACAGCACTTCGCTGAACTGGTGAGGCCCGGTGGCCGGGGCGTTGGCCATGGCATCCGGCAGCAGGACGGTGATCCCAGCCAAGGCCAGGACCAGAGCCGGGGTGACGAGGATGTACAGGGCGGCGAGTTTCATTTCTGTGGGCCCGATCGCCTTGCCCAGGTACTCGGGGGTGCGCCCCACCATGAGCCCGGCGATGAAGACGGAAATGATGGACAGGATCAGCAGCCCGTAGAGTCCGGAACCCGTGCCGCCGGGGGCGACCTCGCCGAGCATCATATTCACCATGGCCATTCCGCCTGCGAGCGGTGGCAGGGAATCGTGAGCGACGTTAACTGCTCCGGTCGAGGTCAGGGTGGTGGCCGTGGCGAAAATTGCGCTTGGCGCCGGGCCGAAGCGCTGTTCAAAACCTTCGCCGAGGCCGCCGGCGGCCGCCGTCGCTGCGCCCTGGGCCGAGGATAGGCCCCAGCCCATCAGGACAGTGGAGGCCAGCCACAGGGTGCCCATGACGGCGGCGACCGTGTGGCCCTGCCTCTGGTCCCCGACCATCCGGCCGAAGGCGTAAGGCAGAGCCGAGGGAATGAGCAGGATCAGGAACACCTCGAAGAGGCTGATGAAGGCGTTGGGGTTCTCGAAAGGGTGGGCGGAGTTGGCGTTGAAGTAGCCGCCGCCATTGGTGCCCAGGATCTTGATGGCTTCCTGGGACGCGACCGGCCCCCCGGGAATGGTCTGGTGGATCCCGGCCGCCAGATTTACGACGTCGGTGGGCCAGAAGTTCTGCACCACGCCGCCCAGGACCATGACCACGGCCGCGACGAACGCGAGCGGAAGCAGGACGCGGAACGTGGCCCGGGTCAGGTCCACCCAGAAATTGCCAAGCCGCTGCGTTCTTGTGCGGGCGATGCCGCGGATGAGGGCGACGACGACGACGATCCCGACGGCCGCGGAGAGGAAGTTCTGAACCGCAAGCAGGGTCATCTGCACCAAGATGCCCACCGTAGTCTCCGGTACGTAGGCCTGCCAATTTGTGTTGGTCACGAATGAAATCGCCGTGTTCATGGCCACCCACGGGTCGACGCCGGGCAGGGACCCGCTGCCCGGCAGGACGCCCTGCAACCGCTGCAGGCCGAACACAGCCAAGATCGAGACGGCGGAGAACACCAGGATGCTGCGCAGGTATACCGTCCAAGCCTGGTCGGTGGCGGCGTCAACCCCGGCGAGCCGGTAGAACAGACGTTCGGGCCGGCTGGAGGCCGTGCGCTCGAAGACCCGGGCCAGGTAGATGCCGAAGGGCTTGTGGACGGCGGCCAGGACAATGAGAAGTGCTGCTACTTGGACGACGAAGGATACGGTGTTGAAGGTCATGATCCGCTCACCACTTTTCCGGATGGATCAGGACTGCGAGCAGGTAACCGAAAAGGGCAAGTCCGGCGATCAACAGGACGAGCCACATGGTCGCGTCGGCGCTCATTGCCCGCCCTCCGGCCGGTCCTCGGCGGCGCCGACCATCCCGGCCAGCAGGTGGCCGATCCACATTAGGAATCCCATGGACACCATGAGAATTCCGATCACAGCCACATCGGCCATTACAGGTTCCTTTCTGTGCGCCCTTGCGGGGCTACAGACAGTCAACTCCTCTTCAGAGCCAAATAGTCGGTTCCTGATGGATTCTTAACGCCCGGAGGGACGACCTTGACGTTGCCTTAACGTGCCCGGAAAGTGGCAGGGATCCGGCAACAGGGGTCGGCGGGAAAGAGGGGCTGGGCCGCCGGGCATCGATTCAGGGCACAGAGGTCCCTGCGCGCATTGCGCGCCACGGCTGGGCGGCGGCGTTCAGCCGACGTGGACCCATGGCCGTCGGGTTACATCGGGTTCGGCTTCGCGGAGAACTTCGCGGGTGACGGGTGCGATCTCCCCTTCCCCGAACGCGAGGAAGCGCAGCAGGTTGGTGACGGGGTTTCCCTCGGTCCAGCGGAAGTAGATGTGCGGCATCAGGCCTGTGATGTCCCGAATGTGCAGCAAGACGGATGCGATGGTGTTCGGCACTACGGGTCCGTGGACTTCTAGGATCCGGTACCCGTGCCGGGTCACGCCCTTCACTTCGAGTTCTGTTTCGAAGTCGGAGGAATCGTCCACGATCACTTCCAGAAACAGCGCCTGTTGGTCCAAGGGCAGGTGGCTGACCTCAATGGCGGAGTCCAGTTTGTTCCGGTAAGCCTCCGCGGTGATTCGCAGGGGTTCGTGGGAGATGATGCCCAGGGGTCCGTCGAGCACCTCGGAGACAAACTCCAGTGCCTGCCGGTCCAAGTGGACATGTGTCGCGTGCAGTTCAAAGGACCGCCGGATTCGTGAAAGCAGCGAAATCACGATGATTCCGACGATAAAGAAAGCTGCGATCCGGATGCCTTCGGGTCGTTCAATGACGTTGGCTACGGTGGTGTAGATAAACACCACGGCGATCACGCCGAAACCGATTGTGCGCTTGTGCTGCTTTCCGCGCCGGGCGGAAAATGTCACCGCCACGGCGGCGGAGGTCATTAGAACCAAGACGCCGGTAGCGTAGGCACCGCCCTGGGCGTCGACGTCGGCGTTGAACAGCCAGGTGATCAAAAATCCGATGAGTGTGAACACCAGCACCAGGGGGCGGACGGCCCTGGCCCACCCCGGGGCCATGCCATAGCGGGGCAGGTACCGGGGCACGAGGTTCAGCAGCCCCGCCATTGCGGAGGCGCCGGCGAACCAAAGGATGGCGATGGTGCTGATGTCATAGACCGTGCCGAAGCCGGTGCCGAGATACTCGTGAGCAAGGAACGCCAGGGCTCGGCCATTGGCTTGGCCGCCCGGCTGGAACTCCCGCTCAGGTATCAAGATCACGGTGGTGAAACTGGTGGTAATGAGGAAGGCGCTCATGATAACGGCGGCGGTTGTAAGGAGCCGGCGGGCGCCATCGATCCGGCCGGCAGGACGCTCTTCAGTGTCACCCGGGCGGCCCTTGATCTGCGGCATCACGGCCACTCCGGTTTCGAATCCAGAGAGGCCCAGAGCCAGCTTGGGGAACACCAGCAGGGCGATGCCCACGACCATCAGCGGGTTGCCGTGGGACGTGGACAAGGCCTGCCACCAGTCCCCAACGGCGACCGGGTGGCCCATGACCTCGAGGATTGTAGTCACGACCACGATGACGTTCAGTCCAAGGTAGAGCCCCACCAGGACCACGGCAACGCCGATGGCCTCCTTGAATCCGCGCAGGAACACAGCGGCCAGCATGGCGAGCAGGAAGAGCGTGACTGGGATGTTCTGGCCCTGCAACCAGCCCGGTGTCAACGGGTTCTGAAGTGCGTGCGCGGTGGCATCGGCTGCGGATAGCGTCATGGTGATCATGAAGTCCGTGGCGGCGAAGCCGAGCAGGACCAGGACGAAGAGCTTTCCGCCCCAGCGCGGCATCAGCCGTTCCAGCATGGCGATGGACCCTTCGCCTCGGTGGCTTTCCCCGGCGACGCGGCGGTAGACCGGGAGGGCGCCAAGCAGAGTAACGGCTACGAGCACCATAGTCGCCAGCGGGGAGATCACGCCTGCGGCCAAAGCGGCGATGGCGGGCTGGTAACCGAGGGTGGAGAAGTAGTCGACGCCGGTGAGGCACATCACTTGCCACCATGGGTGCTTCTTCAGGTGCGAGTCGCCGACCGCACCGGGACCCTGATGGGCGCCCTTGGCATCCTGAAGACCGAACAGCAGCCAGCTCTTGAAGTTTTCACCGGCGCCCGGGCGTGCCGCCGAAGGATCCGCAGGTGGCCTGCTCATCGTGGTCATTCGGGCCTTTCCGCACGATGCCAGCCATCGCGTCCACTGCCGACAGTAACATCGGCCTCTCGCGTTGATCGCAGTCGTGCGTCGATCTTGACGGATCCTTAACGCCGGGTCGACGAAAGGCCGGGACCGCCGCTCGGAGAGGGAAATTCGTCAGGTTGACGCGTTCGAGGCCGGTATTTCAACGTAGAGGTTGAATCCCGCGAATTCCGGCAGGTACCAGTGCTTGCGGTGCCGCACAGGCCGGTAAACGTGTCCGAAGGGGTCCTGCACGCGGACATGCCTCGTCAGGTCCTGGTGTGCCAGCAAACGGTCGATGTCCTCCAGGCTGCTCGGGTGTGATGCGATGCCGTTCATCTCAAGAGACCACGAACCTGCGGCTGCCTCCGGTCCGTGCTCCAGGGTGACAGTTTCGAATACGGCCGACAACACCTGCTCCAGAGTGATGGGAAAAAAGCGCCGAAGCCGGTGGGACTCGGGGTGGGCATTCTGAGCGTCCAGCCATGCCTGGCGGAGCCAGTGGAACTCGACCGGTCCGAGTGAAGGCTCAAGAACCAGGTGACGGTCTGGAGCCAAGGCCAGTCTGTAGGCGCTGCCGTTGCGGTCGACGACGCACACGGCCTCCCCCACGTATTCAAACGCCGCCAAAAGATCCTGTTCTGACCGGTGAAAGGAAAAATCCCCGCCGTCATCGACGGCAATGAAATCCCGGGGTTCACCGACAGGATCCGGAGGGCCTGATATGACTGAGTGCTCGCGGGGCGGCGTATTCATTCTGGTTTCTCCTGCTGAGGATTGGACTGCGGCCACTGTGACGCAGCGTCCCCTTCCTCCATGACACCACGTCAGGGCCTCGCCGGAACCGACCTTAACGCTTTCCATACGCACGACGGCCCAAAGTTCGCGTAATCCTAACGTCCGCGACCCGGGGTTTCTCCGCATCCACTTGCCCGAAGCGGAGGGGACTAGCGCAATTCTCGACGGCGCACACCGGGCCCGGCGGCGGTCCGGGGAAGGTTACGCGGACACCACGGCTTTCGCCAGGATGGTCCCGCCGACGCCGGCCAGGACGGCGCCGGATCCTGCCGTGACCGCCCGGTGCACGCGGGGACGGGCCAGTACCGCGGAAACCCGCCGGATCGCCTGCACCAGCACGAGGTACCACACCAGCGCGGTGAGCAGGAAGATGCAGGCCATCAATGCGTGCTGCGCCAGGGGCGGCAGCGGGCCCAGATCGAACTGGGGGAAGAGGGACAGGTAGAACACGGCGACCTTGGGGTTGAGCAGATTGCTCACCACTCCCTGCAGGAAGGGCGAGCCGCCGCCGAACCGCGGCCGGGGTTCCGCCGCCTTCGGCTGGCTGCGGCGCGGCCCGAAGGCCTCCCGCAGGGCGCTGATCCCCAGGAAAAGCAGGTACGCGGCACCGGCGATCCGGACGGCGGTGCCCAGGATTTCCGATGCCGCGAGGAGCGCCGTCACACCGAGCACGGCAAGAAGGGCCAGGACCGTGTTGCCGACCATGATGCCGGCGGCAGTCGCCGCGGCGGATCCGGGGGCGCGGTGCGCGTTCTTCAGCACGAGGGCAAAATCGGGGCCGGGGACCACCACCACCACAACGCAGGTCAGCGTAAAGGCCAGGAGTTGTTCGACCATCAGGGCTGCTTCCGGAAGGAGTGGATCACGGTACGGGCCGGCTTTCGCCCGCCGCCATCACAGTGTAGCCGCGGCTGCCGGACCGGCGCGGCCCGGAAACACAACAGCCCCTCCGGAGAGTTGCTCCGGAGGGGCTGAGTGGTCTTCTAGGAGAAGTGTTCCGGCAGGCCGGGCCTTCCTGAAAGCTTAGAGCGGGCGGATGTTCTCAGCCTGCGGGCCCTTCGGACCCTGGGTGACGTCGAACTCGACCTTCTGGTTCTCGTCCAGCGAGCGGTAGCCGCTGGAAGCGATTGCCGAGTAGTGGGCGAAAACGTCGGCCGACCCGTCATCCGGGGCAATGAAGCCAAAACCCTTTTCGGCGTTGAACCATTTAACTGTGCCTGTAGCCATGCCTTTATCCTTCTGAAACGCTGCTGATCTCCGGGGGCCACGCAAGGCCAACGGCTGCGGAGACATTCGTCCGCTGTCCCCAACGTACGGGGCGCGGCGCCCCGGTGCAAGAGTCTGACTGCGGGAGTTAATCCCGGGCGGCGGCTATAGTCGGCTCACCATGTCAACAATCTCGGTGGTCATTCCCACCCGGAACGACGCCCGGCCCTTGGCGGTCTGCCTCGAGGCGCTCGCCCGGCAGAGCCGCCGCGCCGACGAGGTCATCGTGGTGGACTGGCTGGAACGCGTGGCGGCCATCCTTGAGCGCGCCGCTGTCCGCCGTGACCGGCCCCGGAGATTTCTACGGCGGGAGCCGCTTTGCGCGCTGGGTGGGCCGCAGCGTCTACATCGCGGGCTATTTCTGGGCGGTCGGGCTCCTGCTGGGGCACCCGCCGTTGTTCGGCTCCAACTTCGCCCTGCGGGCCGAGGTGTGGGAACGGATCCGCGGCGCCGTCCACCGGGGCCTGCCGCCGGTCCACGACGACCTCGACATCTCCTACCGGATCCCGCCCGAGGTGGCCGTGATCTGCGACCCGGCGCTGCGGGTGGGCGTCTCGGCCCGGCCGTTCCAGAGCTGGCACGCCGTCGGGCGCAGGCTGGCGATGGCGTGGACGACGTTCGGCGTCGAGTTCAGGTCCGAGCCGCCGCTGCGGCGGCGACGGCGACGGAGGCAGTGGGAACGCCGCCACCCCCGGTAGCGGCGGCTTCGCTGATAAGTGCTCAGCCGGCGTCGGCGTAGAGCGCGAGCAGGTCCCGGCTCATCTGGTGCGGGGAGGTCTCGCTGGGGCTGTGGCCGCCCCGGTAGACGGCGATCTTCGCGCCGATCGCCTGCGCGAAGCGGCGGTGCAGGGCCAGCGGCCAGAGGTCGTGTTCGCCGACGGCGACCAGCTTCGGCAGCGTTGCCGCGGCCAGGACCGGCCGGAGGTCCGGGGCGTGCTGCATCAGGGCGAAGATGTCGCTCACGGATTTCCGGCGGGTGAAGCCGAACCGGTAGCGCACAAAACGCATCCGGTTCGGCGCCACCTTGACCACGTTGCTTCGGATGCCCCAGATCATCAGGGCCGCGCCGACCCGGCCGCTGGCCCAACCGCTGAACCGCCCGATCCGCTGGACTCCGCGGAAGCTGTTCCCGGGTTCGGGCGGGCAGCTGAGCAGGGTCAGGCTGCGGAACAGTTCGGGCCGCTGCGCGAACGCGACCTGGGCAACGATCGCGGCGAAGGAGTATCCGACGACGTGCGCGGCGCCGTCGCCGGCCTCGAGCAGGGCGATCAGGTCGTCGGCGAAAAGCTGGTAGTCGTAGTGCTCCCTCGGCGGCTCGAGGTGTTCCGGCCCGGCGCCGGCCGACTCGTACTGGCCGGCGATGTCGCAGCTGAGCACAAAGTAGCCGGCGGCCGCGAGCCGGGGCAGCATCAGCGAGAAATCTTCCTTGGACCCGGTGGCCCCCGGGATCATCAGCACCCGCGGATTGGCCGGATCGCCCAGCGACAGGGTCGCGAGCGTGCCGCTCGGAGCCCGGAATTCGCCGCGGACGGCGCCGGGCGGCGGGTCGAACCAGTCGACGTCGGCCAGGGCGGCGTCCAGCCGGGCAGCCTCGTCGATGAGCCCGGACCCGAAGACCCCCGGGTCAGGCTCCGGTGGGCCCGGAAGATTGCGGCCTGTTGACGCCATGGACTAAACATAGACCCCGGCTCCGGCCCTTAGGCGCCCGCCACCCGGCGCACGAAGGCGTGCAGGCGGCGGTACACCTCCTGAGACTCGGGGTGGCGGGAGTCCTGCTGCCAGGTGTGCTCGGTATTAGCGGCGTCCCAGCCGTAGATCAGGGTGTCCACGGGCACCCCATGTGCCCTCAGGCGCTCGATGAAGTTGAGGTTGGCGGTGTGGAAGAAGTCGCGTTCCGAGGTGGTGACGAACACCGGCGGGAACCGGGCGTCGAGCCATTCGATGGGGGACAGGACTGCCGCCGCGGCGCGCAGTTCCGCCACTCGGCGGCGGCCGTGGCGGCCGGCAACCCGGGGCAGCAGCATCCTGACGAAGTCCAGGCTGAGCACGAAACCCTTGTCGAAGAACACGGAGAAGTCCACAACGCTGCAGTGCTGCACCAGGCCCCGCAGGCTCGAGCCCGGTGTCGCCGGCGTCAGGGCGTAGTGGCCGGCCAATTCCGGGCGGAAACTGGCCGCGGTCAGGAGGGCCGCGATCTGGCCGCCGGCGGAATCTCCGCCCAGGACAATTCGCGCCGGGTCGCCGCCGTAGTCCGCAATGTGTTCGCGGACCCAGGCCAGCGCCGCATTGGCGTCCTGGAGGACGTGGGCCATGTGGAAGCGCGGAGCCCGCCGGTAGTTCACGTTGACCGCCACCATTCCGCCCGCGGCCTGGCTCGCGCAGTACTTGGTCAGCGCTGCCTTGTCTCCCGAGGTCCAGCCCCCACCGTGGAAGTAGACGTAGACCGGCAGCGGACCGCTGTGTTCCGTGGCGCCGCCGGCCGGGGTGATCACGTCCAGGCGGTGGGCCCGGATACCGTCCCCGACGAAGTCGAGGTCGTGGAGGTAGTTGACGCCGGTCACCGGCTCGGCGTTAAAACGCTTGCGTTCACCGGGGCCCAGCGAATGCATCAGGGCCCGCCAGGCCCAGACCGGGACCCGGCGCAGGACGCTGCGTGCGCGGCGCGCCAAGCCGAAGGCGCCCACTGAGGGCTGGTGGGGTGGCCGGGGCGCCGGGGTCATGCTCCAATTCTAGCTGGCACGGTTGTGCTACGACGGTCAGGGCAGCCTGCCCTGACCGTCGCAGCACGGTGTTCAGTCGGGCAGCTCCCGCACGGTGCCGGCGGCGCCGTCCACGGTGACGCGCTGGCCGTTGTGCAGCCTGGTGGTGGCATCCGGCACGCCCACCACCGCCGGAATCCCGTACTCGCGGGCGACGACAGCCCCGTGCGAGATGACGCCGCCCATTTCCATCACCAGGGCGCCCGCCGTCATAAAGAGCGGGGTCCAGCCGGGGTCGGTCGAGGGTGCCACCAAAATTTCGCCGGGTTCAAGGCGGGCGCCCACCGGATCAAGGATGACCCGCACGGTGCCGGTGGCGGTGCCAGCCGAGGCGGGCGTCCCGGCCAGGGCGCCGATGGGCGGTGCCTTGGCCATGACCGCGGCCTCGACGTCGGTTCCGTCCGAGAGCAGCACCCGCGGGATGTGGCGGCGGCGCAGCTCGACGTCGTACAAGCGGCGGCGGCTCGAGACGAAGTCCTGCATCCGGGCGCCGCGCAGTCCTACCCGGAGCTCGGCGAAGTCCAGGAAAAACACGTCCTCCTTTGCCGCGACGACGCCGGCGCGCACCAGCTCCTCGCCGACCAGCAACAGCTGGCGGTGCATTTCGCCGAGGACCTTGACGATGTGGAACTTGGGCAGCTCACGCAGGCCGGACAGTTCCCGGACCCGGCGCAGGCACAGCTCGAGCGCCCGGGCCCGCCACCGGCCGCGGGCCCCGGCGCGCTCCACCAGGCTGCGGATCCTCTCCTCGGCATGCCCGGCGGCCCGCCGGAACTGCCGGTCCGGCGCCTGTTCCGGGTCCTCGACGCGCAGGTAATTGGAGATCATTCCGAGGATGTGGTCCGGCTCCTCCGACCAGCGCGGCATGCCCAGATCGATCTCGGCCACGGCCCGGTGGCCGTACCGGGCCAGGAAGTCCCGGACTCCGGCCTGCGCCGGCCCTGGAAGGGAGCCCGCGCGGTACGCCGCGGCGAGCCGGGCCGGGTCCTGCGCCAGGAAGACGTCCCGCGACACGGGGTCGGCGCCGATGCCCACCGCCAGTTGCCAGAGTTCCAGGTCCATCTCGGTGGTCACATTGTGCGGCAGCCCGCGCAGCACCGCCTCCAGCTCGCGCGGCGGGGCGATGCCGCGCAGCAGCCGCCGGGCGACGGCCAGCATGATGTACCCCACAGAGGGCCCGGGCAGGGTGGCGCGGATCAGCCCGTCGACGGTCCGGTTCGCGATCTGTTCGGCGTAGTCGAGCCGCTGCACGGTGCCGGCCGGCTCGGCCAGCACCAGCTCCGCTTCAAGGCGTTCGCCGTAAGCCTCGGCCCGGCGGAGTTCCGCCGCTGGCCGGACCGCGGCCTTAATGAGGGCCGGGATCAGGCCGAGGACCATGGCCAGGCTGGCACTTGCCTCGGTGCCGCGGGCCCGCGGGCCGCCGACGGGCCGGGCGGGCCGGGCGGGCCTGGGGCCGGTCTTCCGGGGGCGCTCCCTGAGTGCGAACCGCGGATCGGCCAGCAGTTCCGGAAATACCGCGGCCGATCGGCCGTCCGCCAGCGGGAGTATCCGCTCCAGGTAGCGGCGGCCCCACTTGTTTTGCACCACCGCCGTCAGGTCCACGTACATCCTCAGCCCGGGGTTTACGTAGCGCCAGAATCCCTTGCTGTTCCGCATCAGCCCGAGCGCCGCGAGCCCGATCGGTGTGATCGGGCGGGTCAGCCCCTGGAGCAGGGTTCCGCACAGGTAGACGCGGGTTCCACCGTCGGGATCCGGGTTGAGGGCGGACGGGTCGCCGGAGAACGGATCCGCCAGCGGGTACAGCGTGGTGATCGGCCGGGACTGCGTCAGCCAGGCCTTGCCCGCGGCGTCGAAAACCCACTCGATATCCTGCGGCGCGCCAAAGAGGCGCTGGACGGCGTCGCCGAGGCGGGCCAGCTCGGTGAGCTCGGCGTCCGCCAGGCTCCAGCCGCGTGCGGGATCGTCATCGCCCGGCACCCTGGCCAGGACCGTCGCCGTCGCGGTGTCCACGGTGAACTGGTCCGGATTCACTGCCCCGGACACAACGGCCTGGCCAGCCCCGGGGCTGGCATTGATCACCGTCTCGGTCCGTGTGCCGGTCACCGGGTTGGCGGTGAACATCACGCCCGCGGCGGCGGCGTCGACCATGATCTGGACGACGACGGCGAGCCCCACCTCGCGGTGGCTGATCCCGTTGGCGGACCGGTAGGCCACCGCCCGGTCGCTCCACAGCGACGCCCAGCAGCGGTGGACGGCGTCGATGACAGCGTCGGGGCCGACGACGCCGGTGTACGAATCCTGCTGGCCGGCGAAGCTGGCGAAGGGCAGGTCCTCGGCGGTGGCGGAGGAACGCACCGCAACAGCCGGCTCCGCCCCCAGGGCGGCGTAGGCGGAACGCACTGCCGCGTCGACGTCGGGCGGGACCGCCGCGGCGCGGATCAGCTCGCGGGCGCCGGCCGCCAAGGGGTCCAGCTCAGCGTGGCCCGGCTCCGGCTGGCCCGCCGTGGTTGCGGCGGTGTCGAGGCGGGCCGCCAGCGCGTCAAGCCCGTCCGGCGCCGCCCGCCGGTACGCCTCCGTGGTCAGGCAGAAGCCGCGCGGAACGGGGAAACCGGCGGCGGCCAGCTTCCCCAGGTTCAGGGCCTTGCCGCCGACAAGCGGCAGGGGAGCGGACCCGGTGCTGCCCAGCTCCAAGACAAGGCCCTCCAGCACACGGCCGCCGGGCACGTGGTCAACCCGTTCGGGGCACATGGCTCACCGCCTAGGCGGTCGCCGCGTCGCCGGCGTCCTCCCACTGGACGTCCAGGTTGCGGAACACCGGAGGGGAATCGCACAGGGCAGCCATCCGCGCCGCGAACTCCGAGGTTTCCGGCCGGCCCGAGTTCTCCATGGCCGACTCGTATGAATCGAATTCGACGATGGTGAGGTAGGTGCCGGGGCGGTCGCGGTCCGCGGTGTTCAGGATCCGGCGGAAGGTCGGGGCGGTGTCCCCCTCGGTCCGCGAGGGCCGGCCGAGCGCCTCGATCTCGTCGATGCGGGACGACTGGAATTCGATGATCTGCACAAACCTGGCCATGACGGCTCCTTGACGGCTGCGGGGTGCTGATGCGCATCACGCTAGACCTGCCGTCCCTGCTGTGCAAGACCGCGCGGCTAGGGGGTGAGCAGCACCTTGATGGCGCGCCGTTCGTCCATCGCCCGGTAGGCTTCCGGCGCCTCCTCCAGGGGCATCACGACGTCGAACACCCGTCCCGGGTTGATGCTGCCGTCGAGCACGTCGGCCAGCAGTTCCGGGATGTACGTCCGGGCCGGGGCCATCCCGCCGCCGATCGTGATGTTGGTGTCGAAGAGGTAGCGCACCGGAATTTCGGCACCGCCCGTGGGCACGCCCACAAAGCCCATGGCGCCGCCCGGGCGGACGCTGTGCAGGGCCTGCTCCATGGATTCCTTGGTGCCGACGCATTCCAGGACGGAATCGGCCAGCACCCCGCCGAGCAGTTCGCGGACCTTGGCGACGCCGTCCTCGCCGCGCTCGGCCACGATGTCCGTGGCGCCGAATTCTCGGGCGATCGCCTGCCGGTCGGCGTGCCGGGACATGGCGATGATCCGCTCCGCGCCGAGCCGCTTGGCTGCCAGGACGCCGCACAGGCCCACGGCCCCGTCGCCGACCACCACGACCGTCCGGCCGGGACCGGCCTTCGCGGCGAGGGCGGCGTGGTGGCCGGTGGCCATCACGTCGGAGAGGGTCAGGAGGCTGGCGCGCTGGGCGTCGTCGGGATCGGTGATGCCGGGGACCTTGACCAGGGTGGCGTCGGCGAGCGGGACCCGGACGGCCTGGCCCTGGCCGCCGTCGATCGCGTAACCGGCGTCGTCCTTGCCGCCCCAGCCGGCCAGGTGGTCGCAGGCGACGGTGACGCCGTTGAGGCACTGCGGGCACTTGCCGCAACTGACCACAAACGGCGCGATGACCAGGTCGCCGACGGCCAGTTCCGTCACGGCGTCGCCGACGCTTTCGACCAGGCCGATGAATTCATGGCCGATCGCGGAGGGCTTGTGCGTTGGCTTGACCCCGCGGTACGGCCACAGATCCGAGCCGCAGACGCAGGCGGCGGTGACCTTGACGACGGCGTCGGTGGGCTGCTGGACGGTGGGGTAGTCGCGGTCTTCGACGCGGATGTCGCCGGGTCCGTGGATGATGGTGGCGCGCATGGGGTCTCCTCGCCTGGTGGTGAATGGGGGTGGAATCGAGTCTAGCCCGGGCCCCGCGTCGTTTGTTTTAGACGGCTTCAAGCACGCTGACGTAGTTGGCGATGCCGACGCCGCCCATGTTCTGCACCGCGGCGCGGCGCGGGGTGGCCAGCTGCATGTCCCCGGCGGTACCGGTGAGCTGCATCGCCGCGATGACGTGCTGCGAGACGCCGGTGGCCCCCACCGGGTGGCCCTTGGCCTTGAGCCCGCCGGAGACGTTGATGGGCAGCTTGCCGTCCTTGAAGACCCAGCCTTCCTGGAGCGCGCGGGCGCCCTGGCCCGGCTCGGTCAGGCCCATGGCCTCGTACATCAGCAGTTCGGCGATGGTGAAGCAGTCATGCACTTCGGCGAAGTCCAGGTCCTCGAGTCCGAACCCCGCCATGCCAAGCGCGCGCTGCCAGGAGGCGCGGGTCGCGGCGAAGGCCGTGGGGTCGCGCCGGTCGGTCGGGAAGAAATCGTTCGCCTGGCCGAAACCGGCCAGCCGGACGGGGGCGGTGGCACCGCCGGTGGGTGAGGTGGACAGCACGACGGCGGCGGCGCCGTCGGAGACGGGCGAGCAGTCGGTGCGGCGCAGCGGGTCGGCGACCATGGGGTTCTTGTCCGAGACCGTCTGGCAGAACTCCTCGCCGAGGTCCTTGCGCAGCTGCGCGTAGGGGTTGTCCACGCCGTTGCGGTGGTTCTTGGCAGCGATGGTGCCCAGGACGTCGCCAAGCTTCCCGTTGGCGTCCCCGTAGCGCTTCCCGTAGTGCTTCGCGACCTCGGCGAAGAGGCCCGTGAAGCCGGTGGTGGAGGGCTTTCCGGCCATGTCGTAGTCCGCGCCGAGCAGGGCCGCGCCCACAACGTCGGCGCCGGCGTGGGTCATCTTCTCCGCGCCGATGACCAGGACGGTTTTCGCCGTGCCGGCCAGCAGCGACTTGGTGCCCTGCTGGAACGCCGCCGAGCCGGAGGCGCAGGCGTTCTCGACCCGGGTGGACGGGACGTTGGCCAGCTGCTCGGAGACCTGCAGGGCCAGCGAGGACGGGAACGCCAGCGGCATCATGCCGGAGTTGAACTGGCCGAGGTAGATTTCGTCGATCTGGCCGGGTTCGATCCCGGCGTTGCCGATCGCCTCCGTGGCGACCTGGACGATCAGGGATTCGAGGGTCTCGTCCGTGAGCTTGCCGAAGCGGCTGTGGCCCCAGCCGGTGAGCAGGACGTCTTTGCCGAACTGGTCTTTGAGGCTCACGCGGTGGCTCCTTCCAGGGCGGCGGAATCATTGTCGAGTTCGACGTCGAACTCCGCCTCGGTCTTCTCGCGGATCTCCTCCACCGTGACGCCGGGGGCGAGCCGGGTCAGCGTCAGCCGGCGGACGCCCGAGTCTTCGTTCTTCACCAGGTCAAGGACCGCGAGGTCGCTGATGATCCGGTCCACACAGCTCATCCCGGTCAGCGGCAGGGTGCATTCCTTGACGATCTTGGCGGTGCCGTCCTTGGCGTTGTGCTCGGTGAGGACCACAACGCGCGGGGTGCCGGCGACGAGGTCCATGGCGCCGCCCATGCCTTTGACCATCTTGCCGGGGATGGTCCAGTTGGCGAGGTCGCCGGCGCCGGAGACCTGCATGGCGCCGAGGATGGCGACCTTGACGTGGCCGCCGCGGATCATGCCGAAGGACGTGGCGGAGTCGAAGATGCTGCCGCCGGGCAGCACCGTGACGGTCTGCTTGCCGGCGTTGATCAGGTCCGCGTCCTCCTCGCCCTCGTAGGGGAACGGGCCCATGCCGAGCAGGCCGTTTTCGCTCTGCAGCACCACCCGCACGCCCTCGCGCAGGTTGTTGGCGACCAGCGTGGGGATGCCGATGCCGAGGTTGACGTAATCGCCGTCGTTGAGTTCTTCGGCCGCAATGGCGGCCATTTCATTCCGGGTCCAAGCCATGATGTTTCTCCTGAAAAAGTGTGGGGTGGCGGCGCTCAGGCCGGATCAGACGGCGACGGCGGCGGCGTCGGACGCTGCTGCCGCTTCGGTGCGGGGGCGGACCGTGCGCTGCTCGATGTCCTTGACCCGGTCGCTGGCCTGGACCAGGCGCTGGACGAAGACGCCCGGCGTGACGATGTGGTTCGGGTCCAGCTGGCCCGGCTCGACGATCACTTCGGCTTCCGCCACCGTGACGGCGCCGGCGGTGGCGACCACCGGGTTGAAGTTCTGCGCGGTGTAGCGGTAGATCAGGTTGCCGTCGGTGTCGGCGGTGTGCGCATGGACCAGGGCGACGTCGGCCTTGATGGCGCGCTCCTGGAGGTACGTTTCGCCGTCGAACTCCGCCAGCGGCTTTCCTTCGGCGACGAGGGTGCCCACGCCGGTCTTGGTGTAGAAGGCCGGGATGCCGGCGCCGCCGGCGCGGAGGCGCTCGGCGAGGGTGCCCTGCGGGGTGAACTCGACCTCCAGCTTGCCGGCGAGGTACTGCTCGGCGAAAAGCTTGTTCTCGCCCACGTAGGAGGCGATGACCTTGCGGACCTGGCCGGCCTCGATCAGTACACCGAGACCCTTGCCGTCGACGCCCATGTTGTTCGAGACCACGGTGAGGTCCTTGACGCCCGAATCGCGTACCGCCTCGATCAGGTCGGCCGGGATGCCGCTGAGTCCGAAGCCTCCGACGGCGAGCGTCATGCCGTCGCGCAGCACGTCCTGTAGCGCGGCGGCCGCGCTGGATTTCACTTTTGACATTTGCATCTCCTCATTGAGCTGTGGGTCGCCGGAGGGCTGCCCCGGGCCTGCTTCCGTGATCCACGTTGTGGACTGTTTGCCTGATGAAGGAGCCTATGGTGTGGCGTGGAGCACTGTCAACGCCGTAATTCGCCAAAATTGGGTGCGTTTTTACAGTGTGGACGGTAGACTGAACACTGTCCACAATATGGATGCCGGGCTGAATATCCAGGTGGATATTCAGCCGGATGGATCCGAGAAACCGCGAGGAAAATGATGACTGTCCCCGTGCAGGGCGCCCAGGTGGTGAGCCGGGTCGCGGCCCTGCTGAGGATCGTGGGCCGGAAGCCGGAAGGTTCCCCGCTCGTGGAGTTGGTCCGTGAATCCGGGCTGACCCGGCCCACCGCCCACCGGCTCCTCACGTCGCTGGCCGCCGAGGGCCTGCTGGACCAGGATGCGCACAGCGGCAACTGGGTGCTCGGCCCGGAGATCCTGTTGATGGGGTCGGTGGCGTCGGCGCGGTTCCCGCTGGAGGACATTGCCCGGCCCAGCCTGCGGCGGCTGGCCGAGCAAACCGGCGAGAGCGCGTTCTTCTCGATCCGCCGCGGCGCCGAGACGGTGTGCCTGCTCCGGGAGGAGGGCAGTTTCCCGGTGCGTTCCTTCGTGCTGCACGAGGGCGTCCGTTTCCCGCTGGGCGTTGCGTCCGCCGGCACCGCAATCATGGCGTTCCTGCCGGCGGTGGAGCAGGAGGAGCTGCTCTCCGACTGGGCCGCCCACGCCGGCAGCTTCGCCGCCGCCCACACCGAGGAGCTGGTCCGGTCGAACCTGGAAGCCACGCGGCAGGCGGGCTACGCGGTCAATCCGGGCCTGGTGCTGGAAGGCAGCTGGGGGATGGGCGCCGCCGTCTTTGACCAGCGCGGCCGGCCTGCCTGGGCGCTGTCCCTGACCGGAATCGAACCCCGCTTCCGGGCGGAGCGCCGCGACTACCTGGGGCGGTTGCTGATGGATGAGGCGCACCGGATCTCCCTGCAGCTCCAGGGCAGCTGAGCCGTCAGCGCCCCGGTACCCGGGATGTCTCGACAAACCGGCGCCCGCGGGCCACGATTGGAACTGCAGCCGCGGCTGCATGCGCAGACACTGCGCCTACTCCTTAGTCCGGGTGGCGCGTCTGGCCCAAAAAACTACTTCCCCGCCTTGATGCTGGGGGACTGGGAGCAGGAGAAGAGCGCGGCGGACGCAGTCCAGGCCGGAGCCAACCGGCGTCGCCAGCGGCGACGGCGGCGCACGTGACTAGCCGGTTTCCCGGCTGTTTGCCTCCAGCAAAGAAGGAATGAGTCTCATGACTCGCCAAACTGAAACACACCATGCGCCGCGTTTGCTGCGCCTCCTCATTGCCTTCGCCGCCGCCTTGGTGCTGCCGGCCGCCGTCAGCGGCGCCGCCAGCGCCGACGGCGGAAAATCCGCCAGAACGTGGACGGTCCAGGTTGGGTCTGAATCCTCAGACCAGGCCATCCAAGGCATGGCCTTCCTGCCCGAAAACATCTACGTTAACGCGGGTGACAAGGTCACCTGGCGGGCCAACGCCGCTGAAATCCACACCGTGACGTTCCTCGCCGAGGGCCAATCCCTGGAATCCACCCAGCCCTTCAACCCCGCGGTTCCGGAGGACGTCAACCAGGTAGGCGGCAAGGACTATGACGGCCACTCGTATTACAACTCCGGCGTGATGACCAATGTGTCTAACAGCGGGTTCAATCAAGTCAAGAAGTACACCCTGGCGTTCCCGAACGAGGGCGACTTCACGTACTACTGCCTGGTCCACGGCATGGCCATGAAAGGCACGGTCCATGTCCGGGCAGCGGGCACCGAGTACCCGTACCGGCAGTCGCAGTACGACCACCAGGCGGAGAAGCAGGAACGGGCCATCCTGCGCGACGGACACCGGCAGTGGGACGCCGCCCGGGACCGGACGGACAAGCACACCGTGATCGCCGGAACGGATAACGGCACCTCGATGGTGATGCGTTTCATCCATCAGAAGATCGAAATCAAGGTGGGGGAGTCGGTGACGTTCGTCAACGACGGCATGGGGGCCCCGCACACCATCACGTTCGGCAAGGAACCCGCCAATTTCTTTGCACCGCTCGGTGACCCGACCCAATTCAGCGGAGGCGACCTGAACTCCGGAATCCTGCCGCCGGGGACGAGCTTCAAGGTGACGTTCACGAAGGCCGGCGAATTCGACTACATCTGCGCCCTGCACGACTTCATGGGCATGAAGGGAACGGTGGAAGTCCGGAAGTGACCGGTCGGCGCACCGTCCAGGGCCGAGCCGCTAACGGCGGGTTACTGCTTCCACCAGGTGTCAAAGATGGTGACCGGGACGGTGCGCTTATGCCGGGTCCGCAGGTATTTCTGCTCGATCAACGCGGCCGCGGCGTCGGGGACGTCGCGGCCCTCGAGGTAGTCATCGATGGTGTCGTAGCTCAGGCCCAGTTCATCCTCGTCGGTGCGGCCGGGCTTGTGGTCCAGCAGGTCCGCGGTCGGCACCTTTTCCCAGACCCGCGCCGGGGCGCCGAGTTCCGCGAGCAGGGCCCGGTTCTGCCGCTTGTTGAGGCCGAACAGCGGGAGGATGTCCGCCCCGCCGTCGCCGAACTTGGTGAAGAACCCGGTCACGGACTCGGCGCCGTGGTCGGTGCCGATCACCAGGTAGTTGTGTTCCCCGGCCAGCGCGTACTGGGCGATCATGCGCGTCCGGGCCTTCGTGTTGCCCTTGTGGAAGTCGGAGATCCCGTTGCCCACGGTCTTCTCGAACTCGTCCTCGAAGCCGTCCACCGCGGCGGAGATGTTGAAGGTCCACTCGGTCTTGGCGCGGACAAAGTCCAGGGCCGCCTGGGCATCGTCCTCATCGTGCTGCACGCCGTAGGGAAGCCTCACGGCCACGAAGTTGGCCTCCACGCCCTCGGCGTCGAGCTCCTCGACGGCCAGCTGGGCCAGCCGGCCGGCGAGTGAGGAATCCAGGCCGCCGGAGATGCCCAGGACAAAGCCCTTGGTGTGACTGGCCTTGAGGTATTCCTTGAGGAACGTGACGCGTTTGCGCACCTCCCCGGCGGGGTCAATCCGGGGCTGCACGCCCATTTCTTCGATGATCTTCGCCTGGAGTTCACGCATGCCTCACAGCCTAGCCAGCAGTGTCAATCGGGCTCAACTGTTGCCCCGCGCCGGTCCGACGCGAAAAGGCCGCCCGCGGACACAGCGGCCGGCGCAGCGGGTGGGCATCGAGAAGACCGGATGCGCGGTGGCGGGCGGCGGCCCGGCCGGTCACAACTGCCG
This sequence comes from Pseudarthrobacter sp. B907, assembly GCF_040137805.1. Classification (NCBI taxonomy): domain Bacteria; kingdom Bacillati; phylum Actinomycetota; class Actinomycetes; order Micrococcales; family Micrococcaceae; genus Pseudarthrobacter; species Pseudarthrobacter sp. B907. Next base: position 141,159 of record NZ_JBEEQE010000009.1, read on the forward strand.
GGGCGACGGGCCGGTGGAACCGCGCACCGTCAGGTGGGTTGGCATGACGGCGAGCCGCCGCTTCGTTCCCCCCTGGAGCGGGTTGAGCTGGGACAGCAGCATCGAAACTGCCACCCTGGCGGCCTGCTCGATCGGTGACGCAATGGTAGTCAGAGGCGGGTTGCAGAAATCCGCTCCAAAGATGTCGTCGCAGCCAATGATGCTCATGTCGTCGGGGACGCGCATCCCGCGCTCGCGGAGCCGCTGCAGCATGCCGATGGCCAGGAGGTCGTTGAAGACAATGCACGCCGTGGCGCCCGTGTGCACCGCGGCGTCGGCCGCCGCGGCACCGGAAGTCAGCTTGGGTGCGAACGGCCCGACCCGAGAGGTCGCCAGTCCGCGCACCCGGGTTTCGTCCTCGAAGGCTTTCCAGCGCATGGCGTTGGACCAGGAGCTGGCCGGACCGCCTACGAAGCAAATGTTGGTATGGCCGAGTGAGGCCAGGTGTTCCAGGGCCTGGACAATTGCCGACGGCGTGTCGATCACCACGGTCGGCGCATTCGCGGACGCGCGGTTGATGGTGACGATGGCGTGGTGCGCGGAGGCTTCGGCCAACTGAGCGTCCGTGAGCCGGGACGCGGCCAGGATGTAGCCATCCGCGGAGCGCTGCATCTTGTGCAGGGCGTCCTCTTCCATCTCGGGTGACTCTTCGGTGTCAACCAGGAGCTGGGTGTACCCGGCAGCGCGCAGCTCATATTGTGTTCCCCGGATGATGTCGAAGAAGAAAGGGTTGGTGACGTCCGGGACCAGCAGGGCGACGACCTGCGTGCGCCCGGAGCTCAGCCCGCGGGCCTGCGAGCTTGGCACGTAGTTGAGCTCGGCGGCCACCAGTTCGATCTTCCGCCGCGTCACCGGGTTGACCCTGTCGGGGTTTGACAGCGCCCGGGACACCGTCGATGTTGCCACGCCCGCCCGTTCCGCCACGTCTCGAATAGTTGGCGGCCGGGTGGGCGGCGGGATCTGCGGGTCTGCCAAGGTGTGGCCTTTCCTGAAGTGCAGGGATTTTGCGCGTGCTGCGTGCTGCGTGCTGCGGGCTGTTGCTTGCTCCGTTAATTGCAACATTTTTGGCAATATTTGGCAATCGCTTGCCGCGCCAGAATTGCCGGCCGTAGACTCAACGCCGACGACCCATGTGACTCAGGCCACTCCCTGTGGCTGATGGGTATCCAAGGAGGAAACAATGAGGTTTGCATCTTCAGTCAAGTTCGCGGCCGTGGTTTCGGCGGCGGCGCTGGCCTTGACGGCTTGCGGTTCAGGAACGGCGGATTCCGCCAGCAGCGGCGGAGCCGTGGACGGGAAAGGCAAGAAGCTGAGCGTCCTGGTCAACGTCAGCAGCCAGTATCCCGAGCAGCAGAAGCAATGGTTCAGCGACATCGCTGCCAAATTCAAGGCCGAGACCGGTGCAGACCTGGCATTCGAAACCTTCGCGTCCGGCAACGACGAACTGACCCGCATTCAGACCTCTGTGGTGTCCGGTCAAGGGCCGGACGTCTACAGCCTGGGAACCACCTTCACTCCCACCGCCTACGCCACCAAGGCTTTCGTGACCCTGACCGAGGATGACTGGAAGAAGGTCGGGGGCAGGGACAGGTTCAACCAGGCGGCCCTGGGCATCTCCGGTCCGGATGCCGACCACCAGGCCGGCATCCCGTTCGTGAGCCGCCCGTTCGTCATGGCGTACAACAAGGAACTCCTGGCCGCGGCTGGCATCGACAAGCCGGCCTCGTCCTGGGACGAACTCGCCGCACAAGCAAAGAAGCTAAGCAATCCCAGTTCCGGGACGTTCGGCATTGCCACCGGCTACAAGGACAACTTTGACCCGTGGAAGTTCATCTGGGCCATGTCTGTCCAGGCTGGAAACCCGCTGGTGGACGGCAAGAATCTCAAGCTCGATGACCCGGCGGTCAAAAACGCCTATGAGACCTACTTCGGCTGGCTCACGAAAGACAAGGTGGTTGACCCGAACGCCGTGGGTTGGAGCAACAGCAACGCGCTCGCGGCCTTCGCGAGCGGCAAAGCCGGTTACTTGATGATGACCACTTCAAGTTCGCTGCCCACCCTGGAAAAGTCCGCAGTGGCCGGCAAATACGCATACTCGCTCATGCCCACCACGGCTCCCGGGGAAACCGCACCCAAGGGAGACGGTGAAAAGGCTGCCAGCATCCTGTCCGGGGACAACGTGGTGGTGGCCGACTACTCGAAGCAGAAGGACCTCGCCTTCGCCTACATCAAGCTCATTACCTCTAAGGACGAACAGCTTAACTACCAGAAGATTTTCGGCGACCTGCCTGCGAATGCGGACGCCTTGAAGTCGCTGACGAATCCCCAGCTGCAGCCCATCGCGGCTGCCGCCGCCAAGTCCAAGGCGACGCCGTTTACCGGCGCGTGGGGTGACATCCAACTGGCGCTGCTCAACGTCACCGTCCAGTCGATTCCCGAGTTGTCGAAGGGCTCGGTGGACACGGCCGCGCTCGAGACCCGACTCAAGGACGCACAGTCCAAGGGCCAGGCCTCCCTTGACCGGGCTTCGAAGTCTTAAGGGGATCCGGCATGTCCACATATTCTTTCAAAGCGCCAGGGGGTGGGTCCGGCAAGCTCGCCGTCGCCCGCCCCCAGGGCGCCACGGAAGCCGTGGCTGGGGCCAATGAACTGGCCGCGGCCGCCGGTGTGGCCTCGGAGGGGGCGCCGGTCCCGGCCGGCCCCCCGCCGGGCCTGCCGGCCAGGAGCGAGGGCCGCAAAAGCCTGAGCGAACGCAACCGGCCGCTTTGGATGCTCATTCCCGGCGGGACTCTGATGATCATCATCATTGTGGTTCCGCTGCTCCTTGGGATCTTCATTTCGGGGCTGGATCTGGACCAGTACAGCCTGCGCAAATGGGTCAGCTCGCCGTTTATCGGGGTGCAAAACTTCGTCGAGGCGCTGACATCCTCGCCGTTGCTGCACTCTGTTTGGCTGAGCATCAGCTACTCACTCATCGCCATGGTGGTCACGTTGCCGCTTGGCATCGCTGCGGCCGTCGCCACCCAGAATGCCTTCAAAGGCAGAGCCCTGGTGCGTTCGATCTTCCTCATCCCCTACGTCCTGCCGGCCTTCGTCGTCGCGACAGTCTGGCGGACGATGCTGCAGCCGGGCGGCGTGGTGAACTCCGCCCTGGCGAATTTCGGCATCGACGCCGGGTTGTGGCTAAACGGACCCCAGACCTACTGGACCCTGGTTCTCGTGCAGATCTGGGCCTCGTGGCCGTTCATCTACCTGCTGGCGCTCTCGGGGCTGCAAGCCGTAGACCATGAGGTCCACGAAGCGTCCGCCCTGGACGGGGCCCTCTGGTGGAACAAGCTACGGTATGTCGTGTTTCCCTACCTCAAGGGCCCGCTGTCGCTGGCGTTCCTGATCGGTATGCTGCACCACATTAACAACTTCACACTGCCCTTCGTCCTTTTCGGCGTGCCCGCCCCGTCCGACGTCGAAGTCCTACCGATCCTGACCTACGTCACGAGCTTCCAAAGCTTTCGTTTCGGGCTGAGCGCGGCCATGGCGTTTGTCTCCCTGGTCTTGATCGCCATTCCCCTGTTCGTCTACCTTCGCGCCGTCAAACTTGACGACGACACCCCGGGAGGCACCAAGTGAGCGCCACCGCCACCTCCGTCCGCCGATCCGCCGAGACAGCCTTCCGCCCCGGATCGAAACGCCAAAGCGAAGTGACGCGGCTCCTGCCCGGACCGCTGCTGGTCATTATTCTGGTCTTCCTCTGCGCAGTGGTGCTGCTGCCGGTGCTGTATATCTTCCTGGCGTCCGTGAATTCCGACGTCGGGGTGGCCTCGGGTGAATTCTGGCCCTCAAGCTTCTCCTTGGAGAATTACTCCAAGATCTGGTCCAGCGTGGGACTTGCCACCGGCCTTAGCAACAGCGTCCTGGTGGCGGGCACCACGGCCGTGGTGTCGGCGGCAATGTCGGTGTCGACAGCTTTCGTGCTGGTCCGGTACCAGTTCCGGGGCCGGCTAACGGTCCTCCGTGGGCTGCTCGCCCTGCAGTCCGTCCCCGGGACGCTGATGGTCCTGCCGGTGTTCGTCCTGTTTTCGTCGGCGGCCAGCTACCTCGGGATTCAGGTGATCGGTACCCAGTGGGGTCTCTTCATCACTTACTTGACGTTCGCCATGCCGTTCTCCACGTGGGTGATGGTCACCTACCTGCGCGGGTTGCCCAGGGAGCTTGAGGAAGCGGCCCGGATCGACGGGGCCAGTAACTTGGGCGTCCTGGTGCGGATCGTCCTGCCGTTGAGCTGGCCGGGCATTGTGGTCTCCGGCATCTTTGCTTTCCTGCTCGGCTGGAACGACGTGCTCTTCGCGTCCGTCATGACGCGGCCCGAAAGCCAGACTGCCGCCGTCGCGCTCCAGATCTTTGGGGCTTCCCAGGAGGGTGGCGCCATTCCGATGTACGGCCAGATGATGGCCGCATCCCTGGTCTGCGCCGCGCCCGTGGTCATTCTGTACCTGATTTTCCAACGTTACCTAGTTGGCGGCCTGACCGCCGGAGGAGTGAAGTAGCCATGACCGACTCGCCAGCCGTCGAATGGGAGCTCTCGGGCTTCGGAGATGAAATTGACGATGATCCTCGAATCCAGATCGCGGTGCTGCAGGCACTGGGCGCGAACCACATTGAGGTACGCAGTGCGTGGGGGACCAATATTGTGGACCTCGATGGGGGGCAGTTGCAGGAACTGAAAGGGCTGCTGGTTGCCGCCGGTATGGGCGTTTCCGCGATTGCCTCGCCGATCGGCAAGGTTGACGTCTCCCTTCCCGTCGACCACGAGGTCACCCGGCTCCGGCGGGCCGTCAATGCGGCCCGGATCCTGGACTGCCGGTACATTCGGATCTTCTCCTTTTACTATGGCGAGGGCGTGCAGACCGCCAGCATTCGCGACGCCGTCATCGAGCGGATGCGGGCGCTGGCCGCGGTAGCGGAGGACGCCGGCGTCGTGCTGCTGCACGAGAACGAGAAAGACATCTTCGGCGACACACCGGAACGCGTTCTGGACATCATCGAGACCGTCGCTTCGCCGTCGCTGAAAGTGGCCTGGGACGCCGCCAACTTCGTCCAGGTGGGCGTGAAACCGTACGACGAAGGGTATGCAAAACTCCGCCCGCACCTGCAGTACCTGCAGGTTAAGGACGCGAGGTTCGCCGATGCCTCCGTGGTTCCGGCCGGGGAAGGGGACGGCGATCTGCTGCGCACGGTCCAGGCACTGAAGGCCGACGGCTATCAGGGCTTCGCCAGCCTGGAACCGCACCTCGCCGGGGCCCATGGCCTGGGTGGTTTCTCGGGCCCGGCGGCGTTCGGGATTGCCGCCCGGGCTTTCGCCAACGTCCTCAGGGACGCAGGAGTACAAACCAAGTGAGCAAGGACAACATGAACACACCAGCGGAAAACACCCGCCCTGCACCATCGCGAAGCGACGAGCGCCTGCGCGTGGCCATCGCCGGGTGCGGCGTGATCGGACGCACGCACGCAGCAGTGGTCCGCGAGCTGCCGGACCTGATGGTGACGGCGCTGATCGACGAGGTCGTTGAGGCAGCGGAAGCCCTCGCGTCATCGATCGAAGCCCAGGGCGCGCGGCGGCCGGAAACCTTCCGCGCCCTGTCGGCGGCCCTGGCCGGGGCGCCCGTGGACCTGGTCATCATCGCCACTCCGAGTGGACTGCACATCCAGCAGGCCCTGGAGGTACTCGCGGCCGGGAAACACGTTGTGATCGAAAAACCGCTGGACGTCGACCTGAGCCGGGCGAACGAGATCCTGTCGGCGGCGGAAGCGGCGGAGGCGAAGGGCCTCGTGGCCAGCGTGATCAGCCAGCACCGCTTCGATCCAGCCAGCCGGGCTGTTGACGTGGCCCGCCGGGCGGGCCGTTTCGGCACGCTCACCTCGGCTATCGCCTCCGTCAGCTGGTGGCGCAGCCAGGCCTACTACGACTCCGGTGCGTGGCGCGGCACCTGGGCCATGGACGGCGGAGGCGCCGTCATGAACCAGGGTGTGCACACCGTGGACCTGCTCCTCTGGTTCCTGGGCCGGCCGGTGGAAATCAGCGCGAAGACAGCGCTTCTAGCTCACGACGGCGTCGAGGTGGAGGACACGGCAGTGGCCACCGTCACGTTTGACTCCGGCGCGCTTGCCGTCCTGCATGCCACGACTGCGGCCTACCCTGGGCTCACCGTCCGGCTGCAGCTGATGGGCAGCACGGGTTCGGCGGTGATCGACGGCGACCAGCTTGAGTATTTCCATGCGGCCGACGCAGGAAGCGGCGGCAGTGATATGGGCCTGCTGGGGGCCGGAAACCAGGCGGCCGACGAACTCGCCAAGTTCCCGGATGAGGAGGTGCAGGCACTTGATCCCACCGTTTATCCGGCAGGCCACGTCCGCCAGTACCGTGACATTGTTGATGCCATCCGTGCCGGGCGCCCGGCGGGCGTCACGGTCCGGGATGCTGTGACTGCACTGGCTACGGTCCGTGGGCTCTACGTTTCCGCCACACTGGGCCTTCCGGTGCTCATCGATGAGGTCCTGGCCGGCCGATACGACCATGTCGACGTGCGGACGGGCGGAAGCCGGCCAGCCGACTCCGCGGATGCCCTTGAAGAGGCTTCGGCATGAAATTCTCGGTCTTCACGGCCTCTACGCCCGAATGGTCGCCCGCAGAGGCTGCTTCGACGCTTGCGTCGCAGGGGTGGGACGGCATTGAATGGCGCGTCACTGACCAGGCCGACTCGCCGCAGCCAGGTTTCTGGGCCGGAAACCTGGCCACGTGGCCTATGTCGGGGCTTGAGGAGAGCCTGCCGGAGCTGGCCAGAATCACCCGGGCTGCGGGCCTCGAGTATTCAGGACTAGGCGGTTATGCACGGTGCGATGACCACGACCAGGTCGACCGGCTCCTGGCTGCCACCGCGGCACTCGGGGCCGGGCAGGTCCGCGTGAATGTGCTGCCCCTGGGCAACTCGACCATGGGCGGTCAGGCGGCCACCGGTTTGCCCTATCCGCAGCTGTTTGCCGCAACCCGCGAACACTACGAATGGGTCGCGGCGCGCGCGGAGCACCACGGCGTCAAGGCTCTGGTAGAGCTCCATCACGGTACCGTCACGTCCTCGGCCTCCGCGGCCCGCCGCTTGCTGGAAGGCCTGGACCCCGTGCACGTGGGCGTTATCCACGATCTTGGCAACCTGGTCATCGAGGGCTGGGAGGATCCGCTTCCTGCCCTCGAACTTCTCGGCCCGTACCTGGCCCACATCCATGTCAAGAATGCCCGTTGGGTCCGGCAGGACACGAGGGATGAGTCCGGGGCGGCGGTCTGGCAACACGAATGGGCGCCGCTGGCGGACGGACAGGGAAGCGTGCTCGCTTACTTCCGGGCGCTTGCCGGCGTCGGCTACGACGGGTGGGTCACGGCGGAGGACTTTTCCACCGACCTCCCGCTCGCGGAACGCACGGCCGGGAATCTTGACTATCTTCGGCGTGCTGCCTCTTTGGTGCAGCCCAATGTCAACGCCTCCCCAGTCGCCACCTGAGGTGCAGACGCCGGCGCCATGAGACCGCGTGGGTTCGGCCGGCCGCTGGGCGCTCTGACGCGCCTGGCGGCCGGCCCGTCCCGTTAAATCATGCCCCCGGGGCCGCCGCCGGATGACGGACCAGTCCTCATGGCAACATCTTGGCAAATTATGGCAACCGATTGACACTGATTGCCGGATTCTAAATCATTGACCTATGTCACAGTCGATTGCCGCACACCCCGACAGGCTCCTTCCCGCCGATCCCGGCACCCGCAACATTGCCCGTTCGTTGCTGGAGCGAGTCCAGGACCTGCCCATCATTTCCCCGCACGGGCACGTGGACGCCGCGGTAATCGAACAGGACATTCCTTTCCCGGATCCCGCCGCGCTCTTGGTCAGTCCTGACCATTACGTCACCCGGCTTATCCACTCCAGCGGCGTCCCGCTGGACAGCCTGCTTGGCCCGCTGGAAGCAGCGCAGCGCGCGGCTCAGGATTCCCGCAGCGTGTGGCGGGAGTTCTGCACGGCGTGGCCGCTTTTCGAGGGCACGGCGTCCGGGTACTGGCTCCGCACCCAATTCCACGACGTCTTCGGCCTCGAGCGCGAGATCAGCGCCGAAACGGCGGACGCCAGTTACGACGCGATCTCCGCGAAACTCCGGGAACCTGGCTTCCGGCCGCGCCAGCTCTTCAAGGACTTCAATATCGAAGTGCTTGCCACCACGGACGACCCCCTGGCCGACCTCGCCAGCCACGCCGCGATTTCGGCGGACCCGACCTTTCACGGCCGCATCGTCCCGACCTTCCGGCCGGATGCCTACCTGAACATCGCACACCCGGGCTGGTCCGCGAACGTGGACCGCCTGATCGGCGAAGCAGGTGAGGGCGCTTGCGGCTACGCGGGCTACCTCCGCGCGCTGGAGAATCGCCGGCGCTATTTTGTGCAGCACGGCGCCGTCTCCGCCGACCACGGGGTGCGGACGCCCTCCACCGTGAAGCTCGACGCCGGCGAGGCTGCCAAGCTTTTCGACCGGGCCCGCTCCGGCCATACGACGCCGGGGGACCGCGAACAGTTCGAAGCGCACATGCTTTACGAGATGGCCCGGATGTCCGTGGACGATGGGCTGGTGATGACCCTCCACCCCGGTTCGTTCCGGAACCATCACGCGCCGACCTTTGCCGCCTTCGGCCCGGACACGGGCCATGACATTCCTGTCGCCGTCAGTTACACCGAGGCGCTACGGCCTCTTCTGCAGGATTTCGGTACGGCCCCGGACTTCCACCTGGTGCTGTTTACCCTGGATGAGACCGTGTTCTCGCGCGAACTGGCGCCGCTGGCGGGCTTCTACCCGTCCGTCTACCTGGGTGCTCCGTGGTGGTTTCTGGACGCCCCGGACGCGATGCTCCGGTTCCGGTCCGCGGTGACCGAGACAGCTGGCTTCTCCAGGTCCTCGGGTTTCATCGACGACACGCGTGCTTTTTGCTCCATTCCGGCCCGCCATGACGCCTCCCGCCGGATTGAGGCGTCGTTCCTGGCGCGGCTCGTGGCAGAGCATCGGGTCAGCGAGGACCGCGCACATGAACTGATCGTCGATGTCGTTGATTCGGCACCCCGAAGGGTCTTCAAACTGTGACCGCCGATCCGGCTGCAACACCGGGGGAAACTGCGTCTCCACGTCCTGATTCACTTCCGAGGCCAGCGCGCACAGCGGCCAAGGCCCCGGTCCGGATTGTGCACCTGGGCCTTGGGGCCTTCCACCGCTCGCACCAGGCGTGGTACACCCAGCAGGCCCGTGACGCCGGGGAATGGGGTATCGCCGCCTTCACCGGGCGGCGCCCGGATGCGGCCGATGCCCTCGCTGCGCAGGACGGGCTGTACACACTGGTGGTCCGCTCGGATCAGGGCGACGACTTCGAGCTCATAAACAGCGTCGTTGAGGCCGTCGACGGGGCGGATGTGGACCGGCTCACCGAACTCGTGGCCTCCCCCCTGACGGCAATCGTCACCCTGACCATCACGGAGGCCGCCTATGGGCTGCGGGATGATGAGACACGACCCGAACGAGCGTCGACGCCCTTGGGCCGACTGGTGCGCGCACTCGACGCACGCAGGGTTACCGGGGCGGGACCGCTAGCTGTCGTCAGCTGTGACAACCTGCCGGACAACGGCAGCGTCGTCGGCGGGGCCCTATTGCGTCTAGCCGAGGAATCCGATCCGGAGCTGGCAGCCTGGATCCGCCGCGAGGTCAGCTTTGTCAGCACATCGGTGGATCGAATTACGCCGCGGGCCGCTCCGGCGGACGCTGCCGCCGTCGCCGCTGCCTGCGGCTACCGTGACGACGCCCCGGTGGTCACAGAGCCCTTCCACGACTGGGTCCTCAGCGGGACGTTTCCCGCCGGCCGTCCCCGCTGGGAAGACGCCGGGGCACTGTTCGTGGAGGACATCGAACCCTACGAAAACCGCAAGCTATGGCTCCTCAACGGCGCCCATTCGCTGCTGGCCTACGCCGGCCAGCTTCGCGGGCACGAGACCGTGGCCGAGGCCTTGAACGATGCCGTCTGCCGCGCTGCAGTGGACGCCTTCTGGGATGAGGCCTCCTCCCACCTGGCCGCGACCGCAACCGCTGGCGCGGACCTGCACATTCCGGAGTACCGGGCTGCGCTGATGGAGCGCTTCGGTAACAGCCGGATTGCGCATCGCCTGGCGCAGATCGCCGTGGACGGGACGACCAAACTGCGGATGCGGGCGTTGCCGGTCCTCCGCGCCGAGCGGGCGGCCGGGAGGTCCGGCGCGGCCACAGCCGTGATGCTCGCAGCCTGGGTGGATTTCGTCGCTGCTGCTGCGGAGGTGGCGGATCCATTGGCGGCCGAACTGGCGCACACAAACGCCCTGGCGGGACGGCCGAGGCTGGCCGCGCTGCTCACACTGGTGGATCCGAGTCTGGGTGAGGACCCGCAGGTTCTGGACCTCGTTGACAGCCTCCTCGGGTGGTTTCGTCCCGGGCGGCAGCCCCTTTCAAACGCCGATCTTCACTCGAACACAGGACCCCGCCCGAAAGGAACCTCGTGAAAATTATTGCCGCCGACGTCTTTGTCACCAGCCCC